>JAFDKH010000417.1 GCA_019307065.1 Deltaproteobacteria bacterium | reverse complement strand
ATCAAGCCCGAAGTCGTGAAAAAGGAGCTTCCTCCACTCAGCAACGCAGATGTATTGGCGGTAATGCGAAAGCATTTGGCTGAATTCAAAGCCTGCAACCGCAAGCAACAAGATGTCGATAGATCAGTCAAAGGTAAAATGGTAGTCACTTTTATCATCAATCCAAATGGTCGAGTGGCCAGTGTCGGCACCAAAACCGCAAGATTCAAGAAGACTTTTGTGGCCGGGTGTATTGCCAAAGTAATCAAACAGGCCCGTTTTCCTGAATTCGGCGGCAAGCCGAAAAGAGTTCCGTTTCCGTTTACAGTCAAATAGTGATTTAGTTTAGAAGAGAACTGCGCCGTCTTCCGATATCACATTAGCGTCGGCGATGGCTTTTTTCTGTTCTTCGAGGCGATCTTGCGAGAGTTCCGCCAGCGATTGTTTGATCTCGGGTCGTTCTTCAGTTAACTGAAGGAAATCTTCACGGGCTAGAAACAAGAACTCTCCGCCGCGGGTGGCTTTTACGGTAGCGGTGGTAGGTGTGTCTCTGATAAGAGATATTTCCCCAAAGATGGCCCCTTCTTTCAGGCTGGCCAGGTGAACCCGGGAGCCGCCTTCGAACTTACCTACTTCGACTTCACCTCCGAGAATTAAATACAGGCCCGGCCCGACTGTGCCCTCACGAATGATGATTTCATCTGTTGGAACACCCACCGAAGTGAACCGCTCGAGAATTTCCTTGCGCTCATCGGCCTCAAGCGGAGCAAAAACAGGCGAGGTGACTAAGAGATTGTTAAGAAACCTCTGGCGAGTGAATTTTGCAACCGCCCAAGTGATATCGTCCAGGTCTTCGGCCGCTTCTTCCAGATCTGACAGGCTCAACTCCAGGATTTCTGTTTCACGCAAGGCAATCGCCGAGGCAACCCGGGGTGCGTCGGTGATCAGGGCCATCTCGCCGAAGACTGAGCCGGATACCAGCCGGGCCAGGGTTCGGGATTGTGTGTCGGGTCCTTCATTTACCTCGACTTCGCCATGCGCCAGAAGGTAGATCGAAGAACACGGATCGCCCTCCTGGATGAAAGTCTCGCCGGGTTGATAGGTATGCGATTCAATGCACTCGAGGATTGGAAAAAACGCCTCGGTAGTCAAGAGAGAAAAAAGCGGCACCGGCGGGAGTTTCTTGGGATAGCGTGCATCTTGAAAGGACTTGGCAAGTTGTTCTGCAGTTGCGCTTAGTTTTTCGTCAACGCTGACAATTTGATCGGTGACAGCCGCCGGGTCCAGGACTGGTAAATCGGGCAAGCTTGAATCTTGATCCACTCTGTTGGATTCCAAGCTGTATAGACTAGACATGACTTCAAGTGTCTCATCTATGCTTGCCTGGAGATTGGCGGCCTTTTTTGCCGCGACGAGGCCAACCAGGGGAAACCCAGCCTTGAGGCAATGCCAGGCAAGAGAATTGTAGACCTCGAATGCCCGGTTGTGCTTATTCAAGGCTTCAAGAGTTATTCCAATGCGGTAACGACTCCACAGATGCTCGGGGTCGGCTTGCACAATAGTCGCAAAGCCAGCCAAAGCCTCGGAGTATTTCTTCTCGAGGAAGTCGTTTACGGCCTTTTTATACAAATCTATCAACTTCTTTGACATGCTTCCCCTCTCCTTTTATTTTCGGGAGCAAATAATCGTTTATGTAGTCGATTGATCATCAGAATAGATCGGTTTTTACTCATTTAGTCTCTAAGCTCTACCAAATGACACATATAAAGGCAAGCGGAAAAAGTATGAATATTTCCCTTGGAAATTCATTCTGCCGGTCTGGTTGGGTCGTTCATGGGACCTGGCGGTGGGATCGTGGCGGTTCCTTTTTTAAAACTAGTTATGTCAATTCCCATGCATGTTGCCGCCGCCTCAGGTTTGATATCGACTTTATCGGTCTCTTGTGGTGCTGCCGGTCGCTACCTAAGACGAGGAAGTCTAGTTGATGTGCCCATGGCATTGAATCTGGAATTCTTTGCGGCCGCCGGCGGGTTGCTGGGCGGTATTGTAGTTGGTTGGCTTAAAGGTCCGATGTTGCAAATAATATTTGCGATAACCCTTGTCTATGGGGCTATCCACATATTAAGGACTGCGCGTCGTAAAGAAGAAGATCCCAAAACAGGTCTGACTGTCTCAGGTTTGCGCAGGACACTTGCCTTTCTGCTATGCTTCGTTGCCGGAATTATGTCCGGATTGTTGGGTATCGGAGGTGGAATTGTCATAGTTCCAGTTCTGCACCTGGTAATGCGGATACCCTTCAAGAATGCCACGGCAACAAGTAATTTTATGATGGGACTAACGGCCGTGCCGGCCTTGTGTGGTTTTGTTGCCAGGCAACAGCTGGATCTGAGCGTAGCCGGTCCGCTTGCTGCCGGAGTTCTGATTGGCGCAACTTTGGGAGCCAGGATCATGCCGCGGATTAAGACACCTGTTCTTAAAATGGTTTTCGCAATAGTTCTAGGATTGACGGCAATCGAAATGGCACGCAAAGGAATCGTGACATGGTGACTCTCCCTCGAAGACAGGCCCGATTTTTGGGGACAATTATGCTAGTTGGTTCCTTCGCCGGGGTAGGGCTCTCGCTAACCGGTGTTGTAGTACTAGCGGCACTGGGCGCCGACTTGAGCGCCTGGACTCTTTCTATGGACGGATGGTGGTCGCCAGACTACCCGCTGCTGAGATTCCTGACCGGGGTCGGAATTTTATTTCTGGCAGCCAGCCCAATAGTTATGTTGCTCACCTTTTCTTTCCAGGCAGTGCGAGCCAGGCAATATAAAACAATTCTCATCGCCTGTGGATTATTGGCTATTTTAGCTTGCGGCTTGTTGATCAATTTGCTGGGGGTTGAGCTGGTTTCTTCTCTTTCGTAAGGGCCGCCGCAAGTCTGAGGATGTCGTCACGGTCGAAGCCGAGCAGTAGAGTTCCGCCGATGTCCAGAACTGGTACACCATTTATTCGGGTGGCCGTCTTTAACGCCTTGCAGGTCAGTTCTTGCTGGGCGGCCAGGTCTTTCTCAACGTCCTTCACAAGATACGGTATCTTTTGTTTATCCAGGAAGCTGGCGGCAGCCTTGCACACTCCGCACCAGGATGTGGAATAGAGAATAATTCGATCATCCGGCGAAGGTTCCATGTTGTCACATTGCGGGGGAAGTACAGTCGAGGCCTGGCCCGGCTCTCTGAGCAGATCCCGTTCGAATTTAAAGCGACTGACAGGTCGGCAGGGATAAGTGCCATCTTCACGAGCTGTTGTCAGATCGGCTACATAGATTATTTTAGATGACTGTCGCTGTTCTGGGCTAAGAGTTGTATCAATAACGATAACCTGGCTGCGAGCTTCTTCGGATACTGCCTCAACCTTTTCAACGGTTTTGAAGCTTCCATCAGCCAGCAAGTAGGTGAAAAGGAAATGTTCAGCCTGGTTAGTGACTTTTAACTTGATCAATCCCGGAATACCCGCGTCGGGCAACTCTTTTGGCTTCTTATTCTGGCAGTCACAAGTTACGCTAACCATCAGCACAGTTGCCAGCACATAAATCAGGCCAGATTTCCTCATGGCCGAGATAATAAAAGAACAACAAAGAAGGGTCAACCTTGCTCATAACCAGGGCTTGTCCTATCATGTCCAAGTTAAGTCTTGTAGGGGACATATGGGCGACAACGATCAAAAGACAGTAACGACTAAGCATTCAAAATCTTTCCTGGGGACCTATTTTCGTTTGCTGGGCGAGGTCAAACCATATGCCTGGTATCTGGCAGGCGCAATCCTGTGCATGATCGTTTTAGCGCTGACCACCGGCTTGTACGCCTATGTGATTGGTCCAATGTTGAAATTTCTGGTTTCCAAGGGAGAGGCTGGCGGACAGGAAATCCTTTCATTGGTGCCAGGCCTGGACGTGGGCGATATGGATCAAGATGGGCTGCTTATGGCACTGCCGGTGTTCATCCTGGTTGTGGCTTTTGTCAAAGGTATCAGTTACTTCGGACAGTTCTACCTGATGGGGCTGGTCGGGCAGCGAGTTGTGGCGGATTTGCGCGTGAATATGTTCAGATGGTTGACAGCTCTGAGTCCCGCTTTTTTCAACAGAACGCCAACTGGTCAGATTATCAGCCGATTTACTTCGGATGTTTATGCCGTTGAACAAGCCGTGACTTACTCGGTCGCATCTTATTTGCGCGACACCATGCAGATTGTTGTTTTGACTATCCTGGCGTTCGTTCTGGACTGGCAACTGGCTCTTATT
>JAFDKH010000224.1 GCA_019307065.1 Deltaproteobacteria bacterium | reverse complement strand
ATGCCATAAGACACGAGGATGGGTGCCGGCCTAAAGCATACCGGCATGACGTTGCGGTGGGGCTAGGATCTGTAAATGTGCGACAATGTCACACGATGTTCTTTGCGCGGTCCCTATCTACATTGACGCTTTGAAGAAGCGATGTTAAACTAATAATATGGAAGGAGTGTCGTCAGGCAGGCTTATGAAATGATTACCCAGCGAAAAAAAACCAATTTCGGGCCCTTGTTCATTGCGGTAATTCTCGCTCTGGTGGTGCATCTGCAACTGGTTTTTACCGACATGCTGCCGGCCATGTATCGTTTCTGGAATGGCCTGTTTCCGCGTCCAAAAATAGAGAAAACCACCGAAGTCAGGCTGGTAGCTTTCTCGGAACGCGAATGGCAGCAAAATCGCTCGACCCAGGCCAAGATTGAGGTCAGTCAAGAACAACGCGCGGCTGAGGAGGCTGCCAGAGCGTTGGAAGAAGAAAAGCAAGCAGAAAAAGATAAAGATCTCAAAGGCCAGGTTGTCGATCTGCCGCCAACCCCGGATAGCTCCAGGCCTGAGAAAGCTGAGTTTTTGTCGGAACATAACACCAATGTTGAGAAGGAGTCCGTCAGCCGACAGCAACGTAAGGATTATGGCATAGCTCAGTCTCGGCCGACCGTTGCTGATTTTTCGCGCAAGAAGGCCGAGCCGGTTGAAGACAAGGTCGGTGATCAGGAAATTGCCATGGTTACCCGCAAGCAAGGCCAGCAGGGGACACCCTCCAAAGAAAAGGCCATGGCTTTCGAGTTGCCCGACGTTAAAAAACGTCAATCTCTGAGACTGAAGCTGGACATATCCATGGGGTCAATGTCCACTTTTCAGTCATCCGAGGAAATTATGGGTAACTCCGATCGCTTGCGACTCAGAATGGGCACTTTGGAGCAAGAAGCCGAGCAGGGCGGTGACCAGGGCAACGACAAACAGACCGTGGCCATGTTCAAGAAACCGTCGCTGGAACATCTTGATATGGTGACCGGTGCGCCTGCCAACGATCACATCCGCGATATCCCCAAGGGTGAAGAAACAATGCTCAATAGTCGCGAGTTTCGATTTGCGACGTTTTTCAACCGTATCAAACGTGGAGTCAGCGAGCATTGGAGTCCCGGTGAGGTGTACCTTCGGCATGATCCCTATGGAAACGTTTACGGTGTCAAAGACCGCTATACGGTCCTGAATGTCGAACTGGATTCGGCCGGCGAACTGCATGAAGTGTCGGTGGCCCAGTCGAGTGGGGTGATTTTCTTGGACGACGAAGCCGTCAGCGCTTTTCAGGGCGCCTCGCCTTTCCCAAATCCTCCTAACGGCCTGGTCGAACATGACGGGATAATTCGTTTTCAATTTGGTTTCTATTTCGAAATAGGTGAACGGCCCAAGATCAGGGCCTTCCGCTCGCATCGCTACCCGTACTAGCCGGCAAGTCTGAATGGTCGTCTACAGCTCAAAGTCTTTTGGGGCCTTGGTGCGGTAGGTCTGCTCTATATGCGGCAACAATTCTTCTATAAATGAATCTTCATATCGCCGGGGCGGTAGATGGCGGCCCATTTGGTTGACGAAGAAATTGCCCGACATACAATCGTCCTGGCAACGCCCATCGGGAAAGACCATGATGAATTTCTGGATTGTACCGTCCGCCATCCAGGGATCGGCGAAGATCACGGCGGTTGTAAGCACATCAGCGTCCATGCCGATTCCATGAATCAAGTACATGGCCGGGTAGCTTTTGTCGGGATTGTCATCATAGCCGGGAGGCAAATAAATGTAATACTGTCGTTCCATGCCCAGGATTTCTGAGTAATAAGCTCTGTCCAGAACTTGAGCTGCGCCGGTTTGCTCGATTTCTTCGAAGTCTCCGTCCGGCCATCTTTCTGATGCAAAAGCGATCATGCAAAAGACGCGATAGAATATCTGGGAGCCGTTGCCGACATGGCCGCCATCTCCGGCGTCAATCTCGGCCTGGGTGGCATCCGGATTGCCGTAGCGGATGAACAGGTCGCGTCCAATATTGTCCCAGTCGATCTCGTGGATCTTGAAAACCCCGTCGTAGTCGGCCCGCATAATAGAAATGTATTTGTCGCGAATATCGAACGTCCGGCCGCGAGCACCCATCTTGCCGACAAAAGACTCACAGGTCTGCAGAAATCCCAAGTGATCACGAATGCCGACATCGACATAAAAATCCAGCCGATCGAGATCTTCTTCGCTGATCTCTTCAATCAATCGGGCCGGGTTGTACATGACCGCAGTCCGCAGGACATTTAGATTGTAATCAAAGTGACCATTGCCTTCTCCCCAGTCATAGGGCGAGTCGGTTGTGCCTTGTACTCCATCGAGTCCGTAGTCCAGGTAGGGTTCGCCGTCGTCATAGACGTGGTTGTTTTCCGTTCCGAAAGGGTTGTCCAGCAGGAGATAATCGTCACCGGCCGGATCGGGATTTGAGTCAGGATCGTAGCCCGGCTCCTCAAGGCTTGCCAAGCCATCCTCTCCATAATCATCATAGCGCTCGCTCATTCTAAACATGACCGGTTCGCCGGAGTCTCTTACCCCATTGTCGTTCAGGTCGATCGCCAGCGCGATTTCAACAGGCGAGTTGGGAGTCAGGTTGGGATCGAAAATGCCTTGCTCTGGCCCGTCTACCTCGCAAAAAGTAATCGCCGGGTAGCTGCCGTCAGGGTTGAATTCCCAGTCATAGAAATTCGGCAGGCGTACCGGGTTTTCACATTTTTCTGTTTTGGTAAGCTCGAAATAATCCTCGGACACGCCGACCGGCAGGTATGGGTGATTGGGATTGAAAGAAGCCATGTTGCCGAAGGCGATGAATATGTCCTGAAAGGCTTCGATCATACCGCGCCGATCGAAGCCGCCGCCCATCGGCCCGCCGCAGTCCATGTGTTCGTAGTCCTGAGTTTTCTCGGGCAAGCGACACATTTTGCCAACTTCGGGAGGTACGCAGAAGCCACCCAACATATCGTCCCTAAACCAGTGGGCCAACAGGGTGAAATCAATCCCGCCGCCCGAGGGGGCCAGGATGTCGAATTTTTCATGGTAACGCAAGCCCAACTGAGCTGCCGTCATAGCGCCCATTGAAAGGCCGCCGATGGCTCTGAATTCGTAATGTCGAAAAGACGATTTTTGGGCTTTGTCTTCGCTGCAGCCGGCCAGCAATCCCGTGGTCAGGAGAATTAATCCCAGGACCGAACGATTTTTTCTATTCATGGAGTTCTCCCTAGCATTTATCCTCGCATCTCAGAACCAGGCCGAAAGAGACAGTGCCAACAAATGAGTAAATGTAGTGTATGTCCCGCTGGCCTTGCCCTCCGGGTTCTTGTCGTCGCCCCCACCGACATCGTTGTCCTTGGTCCCTTCCCAAAAGGCCACCATGTAGGCCAGGTCTACTCCCCACCAGCTGCCGCGATAACCGAAGCCTGCGCTTATTAGATTTCTGAGCCCGTCGGGCAAACCCGGGTCGAATGTATCTTCGGGCACCGGGCTGGTCACCAGGCCGTATCCGCCTCTGACTGTCCAATCATCGAAAAGCACATACTCGGCTCCTACAGAGAACTGCATCGACTTGCCGAAGTTTTTTTCTATTGGGTCGGCGTTCAATGACTCGCTGCAGGTCCCGATTTCGACACATTCGAACTCGAGTTTGAGTTCGTCATAGCTTTCAAAGAAGGCCACGTAAAAGTCTGCGGCGATCTTCAAGTTTTCGATACCCAGATAAGCTATGCCGAAATTCATGTTCCAGGGCAGATCTATGGTGACCTGGCCGGTTGTTTCGTCGGGAATGTTCATACTCAGGAGTTCTACAGTTGTCTCTCCGGCTTGATTAAAGGAGAACCTGGCCGTTCCGGAAAACAACAGACTGACTCCGGATCGGATAGAAGCCCCAACAGACAATAGTTTGGGAAGCTCGAGATAAACGGCGACATTCCAGCCATGCCCAAAGGCATCTCCGGTCATCAGCAAGGAGCCCTCCCCGTCCAGGGCTTCACCCTGGCTGAGGACTTCTCCAATCCTGAGGTCTGTTTTTCTGCCCAGGCGGGCCGTGCCGTAGACAAAATTGTATCCGGCAGCAAAAGACAGTTTTAGGGTGTCTTTGAACCCGGCCAGCTCGGCGATGTCTACCGCAATCACCGGCTGACTGAAAAAGGTCTGGATCTCGGTCTCGGTTGCCATGAAGCGGCCATCCCAGTTACCGGGCCAATAAGTGCCCAAGCCGAACGGATTGTTCAGACCGAAACCAAAAGATAGACCGGTCGCCTCTAAGCGATATGAAGCGTACAAGTGAATCGGTGTAAAGGCCTTGAGTTTTGCGTCGATCGAGTTTTCGCCGTCGTTGACCGGTTTTTCAATGTATGCACCGTTTTCGTAGGATGGGTATCTACGCGGGGCGGTCTGGGGACCGGCCGCCTCATAATGAATAAACGGGAGTATCGCGGTTGTCCCCAGCTGAACCTGTAAACCGGGTAATTCGGTGATGCCGGCCGGGTTGAAATAGATTGACGAAACGTCGTCGGAAATGGCCGTGCGAGCATTGGCCATGCCGGTCGATTTGGCTCCGTGCTCATAAATCAAAAAGCCGCCGGCCAGGGCCGTCGAACCGACCAACAACAGAGTAACGGTCATGACTGAAACTAGTTTTTTCATGTGTATCTCCATTGGGATAAAAAGAGTTTGCCACCGCCCTCGGTAGAAGTAAAGCGATGCTGCCTGTTTAGCAGGCTGCGGTCGGTTAGGGGATTGCTGGCTTGATTGTAAGATCTATTTCTTTTCGGGATTAGCCGGCGTCCATTTCAAGATAGGCTCACGGGCGGCCTTGACTTCATCGAGGCGGCCGACAACCGTGTGATGGGGGGCTGAGCGAACCTGCTGCGGGTCGCTGCGGGCTTGCTGATCGATGGCCAGCATGGCTGCTACGAATTCGTCCAGAGTCTCGAGGGACTCGGTTTCGGTCGGCTCGATCATCAGGGCGCCATGGACCACTAGAGGAAAATAGACAGTCGGTGGATGGAACCCGTGATCCAGCAGGCACTTGGCCAGGTCAAGGGTGCTGACACCCAATTCTTCCAAGTGCTTGTCGGAGAAGACAACCTCGTGCATGGACCGCTTGGGAAACGGCAGATCAAAGGTGCCCTCGAGCCGGGCCCGAATGTAGTTGGCATTCAGAACGGCCATTTCGGACGCCTTTTTCAGCCCCGGGGCACCCAACTCCCTGATATAGACATAGGCCCTGACCATAACTGCAAAATTTCCGTAGAAACCCTTGATGCGGCCGATACTGTCGGGACGACTTTCGACCAGGCTGAAGCGGTCTGCCTGTTTTTCAATAATAGGTATCGGCAAGTATGGTGCCAGCTCAGCAGAAACCCCCACAGGACCCGAGCCGGGTCCGCCGCCGCCATGCGGAGTGGAGAAAGTCTTGTGCAGGTTGAATTGGAGGACATCGATGCCCATATCGCCCGGGCGGGTGATGCCCATGATCGAGTTGAGATTGGCTCCATCGCAGTAGACCAGGCCTCCAGCCCTATGCACGATATCGGAAATTTCGGAAATTGCACTTTCGAACAATCCGAGAGTATTGGGATTGGTAATCATGATCGCGGCAATGTCTTGATCCATTACCTGAGCGACAGCGGCGGGCATGAGAATGCCATCGGGCCCGCTCTTAATTTCGATCACGTCATAACCTGACAGTTTTGAAGATGCCGGATTTGTGCCATGGGCCGTGTCCGGGACCAGTACTCGTCGGCGTGGGTTACCCTTGGCCTTGTGATAGGCCCGGATCATTTTTATCCCGGTCAATTCACCGTGGGCCCCCGCGGCCGGCTGCAAAGTAACCTGATCGAACCCTGAAATCTCAGCTAGATAGTCAGCTAATTCCCACATTAGCTGTAGAGCACCCTGACATAGATCAATTGGTAAATAAGGGTGCAGGTTACAAAACCCGGGCAAGCGGGCCAGTGACTCGTTGATTCGGGGATTGTATTTCATGGTGCATGAACCAAGCGGGTACATGCCCGAATCGATGCCATGATTCCAGGTGCTCAGGCGAGTAAAATGACGCACGACAGTCGGTTCATCTACTTCGGGCAGGATCGGCGGCTGCTTGCGTAATAAATACTCGGGAATGTGCTGCAAGGCGCTCTCGGGATCACCAAATGTCTCAGGCAAGGAGTGACCCGAGCGCCCGGCCACGCTTCTTTCAAAAATCAGCGGCTCATCATGAACCAGACTGGTACGTCCCGAAGTGCTTTTGTGCATATCCTTTTTCACTTAGGGCTCCAGGCCGGCGGCCAGACGTTTTACTTGTTCGGCCGTGTTCATTTCAGTGACGCAAACCAGCAGGCAATCGTTGAGCTCGGGATAGAAACGCCCGAGCGGCAATCCGGCGATAACACCGGCCTGGGCCAGATCGGTAAGGACCTGATCGACGTCCCGATCTAGTTTCAACACAAATTCGTTGAAGAAAGCTGTTTTGAAGGCCCTGGAAACTCCGCCAACCTTGACGAGCCGCTTGAGTGCCGCGCCGGCATTGGCCGCGTTGATTCGAGCTAACTCCACAAATCCGTTTTTTCCCAGCAGTGACAAATGAATGGCGGCCGCCAGGGCACACAATCCTTCGTTTGTACAAATATTCGATGTAGCCCGGGCTCGCCGAATGTGTTGCTCGCGAGTGGCCATGGTCAAGACGAACCCGCGTCGATCATCGCTGTCGGAAGTTTGGCCAATCAGGCGGCCCGGCATCTGCCATGCGTTTTTTTGAGAGCAACCGAAGATACCCAGGCCAGGACCGCCAAAGTTCAAGCCGCTGCCAAGGCCCATGGCCTCACCGGTAACGATGTCAGCCCCAAGTTTTGCAGGAGCCTCGAGTAGTCCCAATGAAACTGGTTCGAGAACCGAGACGATCAGCATCGCTCCGGCTTGATGGGTAACTTCAGCAATCTTTGATAAATCTTCGATGCAGCCGAACAGGTTGGGTTGCTGCACCAATACCGCTGCAGTCTGGTCGTCGATTGTAGAACTTAAAGAATCCAGATCGGTTAGACCGTCAGGCGAGAGGCGTATTTCTTCAGGTTCTTGTTTGGATTCACTCAGGTAAGTTCGGCAGACCGAAATAACCTCAGGATGTACCGAAGCAGACAGAAGCAAGCGTTTGCGTTTTCTTTTGACCCGCAAAGCCATCATTAAAGCTTCTGCGGCTGCCGTGGCTCCATCGTACATCGATGCATTGACGACTTCACAGCCGGTTAGCGAGGCCAGCATGGATTGGTACTCAAAGATAGCCTGCAGAGTACCCTGGCTGGCTTCTGGCTGATAGGGCGTGTAGGCCGTGAAGAACTCACCGCGCAGCAGGAGCTGGTCTACAGCTGCTGGAATCTGGTGATTATAGGCGCCGGCTCCCAAAAAAACAGCCAGATCAGAACTGGCCGTATTTTTTGCGGCCAGCGAACCCAATAGTCTGACTAAAGACTCTTCGTCAAGTGGCTGGGGAAGATCTAACGAGCGATCAAGTCTAAACTCGGCAGGAATGCTGTCGAAAAGTTCAGATACTTTGTTCAGACCGACAACCTTGAGCATACGCCGAATGTCTTCGTCGGTGTGAGGGATGTAACGCATCGTACAGCACCCGAGCCTAGTGGGCTTCTTCTTTGATATATGCCTGGTAGCCAGTAGCATCCATCAGGTCGTCCAGCTCGGACGAGTCGCTGATCTCGACTTTTATCATCCAGCCCTGGTCGTATGGATCTTCGTTGAGCAACTCAGGAGCATCGATCAAGGGTTCATTGACTGCAATCACGGTGCCGGTTATCGGTGAGAAAACTTCGGATGAAGCCTTGACTGACTCAACAGCGCCGAAAGCCTCACCTTTTTTGACCTGGTCATGCTCATCCGGCAGTTCTACATTGACGATGTCTCCCAGCTCTTCCTGGGCATAGTCGCTAATACCCAAAGTGATGATATTGTCTTCGATGCGAACCCACTCATGTTCTTTCGAGTATCTAAGATCGGTCGGAATCTCCATGGCTGGCACCCTCCGTGTATCTCAAAAGTAACCGCTCGGTATCGTATTCGAAACCCGGCAAGCGTCAAGAAAAAAGAACCTGATTCAACCGCAGCTGCTGAATCAGCAACCAGCCTGCCCCCCAAGTTGAATGGTCCTTGCAATTTAGTCTCTTCAATTGTATTTTTGTTACGACCATAAGATATGCCTTAGGTCGAGGGTTGCTGGAAGGTAGACTTTTCAAACCAGGCGCGGGGGGCGGAGACACTAAGTGTCTGAAACCGTACGCAAACTAGCCGCCCTGCATCAAGCCGCGCGGGCAATGAACTCGATTCTCGACCCGGACAAGTTACTCGACAAGATTCTTTCTTTAGTTGAGGAAGTCTTCTCTTTAGACACATGTGCCGTCCTGCT
>JAFDKH010000057.1 GCA_019307065.1 Deltaproteobacteria bacterium | reverse complement strand
CTTGGGTCTCAATCTGATGGCCCAAGCGCGATTCTGAGATCACTTCTTGCGCGCCACGAAGAACTGGTAACCATAGTATTTCGAAAATTTTCGGTAGGCTTCGATTTCGGTGCGGATGCTGTCAAAGACGATCTGGGCATCGGGATCATCTTTATACTTTTCGACGCAAGGAATCAGGCGTTTCTCCAACGGAGCATAGTAGCCTTCTAACCAGGCAGACTCCGGCAGAGTGAAATTGCCGACATTTTCGTAACCGCAAGATTCAATCGTGGCGAGGTTTGCTTCAATGTCGGAAATTGCCGGATACTCTTCGTCCCACATCTTGCGACACTCGTCGGGCGGATCGGGACGCAGCCAAACCGCTTCGCTAACTGCCAGGTAGCCTCCGCTAGCCAGCAAAGGCAGACAGGTTTTCAAGCCGTTTTCGAAACCCATTTGATAGAGGGCGCCTTCCGACCAGATTAGATCGAAGCTGGCCGGAGAGAAGGGCAGGGCATTCATATCTGCCTGCTGAGTTCTAATTTGATTAGCCAGACCTTGTTGGGCAGCCGCTTCATCGAGCTTGTCCAGAAATGGTTGGTGGTTGTCGACCGCAAGCCACAGCCGATATCCAGTATTCGCGGTTCGGCTACAAGATCGGCAAGTAATGCAAATGCCTTATGTGTGCTGGTTTTGTTGCCTGGCCCCTGGCGGGGCAGGTCTTCGTATATCTCAAAAAAGATTTGCCAAAACCTGTCTTCGTTCATACTCGTCATTCACCCCATCTGGACGGATCAGCCACAATGTCGCAATCAACGACTTCAACTCCAGCTGGATTGCGCCAGGGTGAATAACAATAATGTATCAAGTAGGCGAGTTCTTCCGGGCGAATGTGTTTGGTGTCCAGATCATCGCGATTGGGACGGTATTCATACGTTCCATCGGGTACCGTAGCTGAGTATAGATCCCAGTATTCCCAGCCAAGATAAAAATCCACCGACATAGAGTAGCGTGTCTGAATGATACGGGCTTCGGCCGAGGTGAGCGGCAACCCGCTGGCGGCCGCCGCCAACAGGAAACTAGCCATGTCGGAGTCCCATTCCTGGTGATCCGCGCGCTCTTCTTCGTCGGCAGTCATTATATCAACACGTTCGACAAGACCATCGAGCAGCTCTTCGGCAATCTCGTTTTCGCCGATTGTCAGAGCATTCACGATGGCTGTCAGGTGAAAGTATCTCACAATCGCATAGTTGAAGTAATGACCGCCAACAGCCACAGTTTCGTACTGGGAACTAATGCCGTTCCCACAATCATTGCCTTGCGCATCGCCATAGGCCAGTAGAGCCGAGGTGAGTTTGGGATCACACTCTGCGTTGGGGATCACCGCATCGAAGACAACGAAGCTGGCCAGATCTTTAGTGACGTCTGGATATTCTTCTTCTTTTGGAACATAAGCTACACCGTCTTCTTTTGTTCGAATCTCATAGCCGTGATCGACGATATCTTTTGCAAAGCCCTGTAAATAGTCGTAGGCAATTTGGGCAGCTTGGCGAACACTCTCGTCCTTGCCTTTTTCGACAACTCGCAACAGCAATGGGGCGACCCGGAACATGTGGGGTAGATCGTCTTTCGAGCGCATGTTGCGTACCCAGATGGGTCCGAAGAGGGGATTGTCATTATTCGGGACCGTGTGGGCGTTCCAGTCATATCTTTCATTTTTCACTGGATCGTAATCGACTGCAACCTTGCGGCCTTGCTCGTCGGTATAGCTGTGATTGTGAGTAAAAATAGCCCGAGCCGTTATGTAAGGATCGGGGTCGTTCGGCCCCCACAACATCCCCTGGAAAAGCGCTACTGTGCCCTTGCTATACTGCTCAACAATCTTACCCATCAGTTCGTCATCTGACATCAGGTATGAAGCTATTGCCTGAGCCAATACTTTTGAGGTTCGGATCATCAAGTTGTCGGCCCCGCCAACATGGCTGAAGGTTATCGTGTCACCCGTTTTGATGGCTCGCGTATCCTGCCACCAGACCTTGTAGTCCGGCATGTCGGGATCGTATGATTTGTCCAGGCCATGGCTATGCCAAAAGGTCCAGTCAAAATAGTCGACTTGTTTCCAGAATCCAGTGATTTTGGCGGTAAATGTACTAATTTCGCCGGCAGTAAGTGCCGAGCCGACAGCTGGCCGAGTCAGACTGAACGGCAGCGATTGGGGCAGGCCGCCCCCATCTGTTCCAGCATCGGTTGATCCTGACGAGCCGCTACAACCTGCGAAACCCAGAATGGCAACTAGCATAACATAAAGTAAAAACACTCGTTTTTGCGACAGCATGATTTACCCCTGCTTCCTGTTAGTGCTAAAGGTTACTTTTTTAGTCTATATTTACTCCGTCCCTCATTCAAATAGTTACTCCGTCCCCATTCCCTGCTATAAACCATGATAGCTGCGAATCTAGCCCGGAGGGAAAATGAACGTCAACAAAATCACAATCTTATGTTTCTTGGTAGCATTTATCGGCGTCAGCTTGGTTGGATGTTCGAAGGAAGAAAAGGCCACCGGACCTACACGACCGGCCAAAAGTTCTAAAAAAGCTCCTGTCAGTCTTCCTAAACCCGATATCAAACCGGAAAAAGAGACCGCCGGGTTAAAGGTCAAGGATCCGCTTCAGTCGACAGTCGATTGGTTAACTCAGGCCGGAATAAAGCGAGGTAGTCAGCCGTATACTACGTCGACGATCATGAAGACGATCTCGCTCAACCTGGGCAATAAGGAGAAGATAACCGACAGCAGCCTTATAAACCTGGCCAGTTTGCCCCAGCTCGAGCGCCTTGATCTCGGAGGCGGTCAATCAAAAAACAAGTTAACCAATGCTTGCCTTGTGCATCTGAAACCTCTCGTCAAACTCAAGAGCCTGCGCTTGACCGTAAACAAAAAGTTCGGTGATGAAGGCATGCAGCACGTGGCCGGACTTGTCAGCCTCGATGACTTGAACCTTGACGGGACTACGGTCACTAACGCAGGCATTGCCGAGTTGACTGGGCTTACGAACCTCAAGCGGCTCGATTTAGGCAGCCTGAAAGGTTTCACCGGTGAAGGTCTGGTTCACTTGAAAGATCTTGCCAAACTCGAAAAGCTTGTTCTGCAAGGCTCCGGCATTGACGATAGTGGGCTTGCGAATCTCAAACATGTGCCCAACCTCAAAGAGTTAAGTCTTGGCTGGTTGAATATCGACCAGGGCCTGGAACATCTGGCCGTGTTGAAAAACCTGACCAGCCTGGATTTGTTCAATGCCAAGGTCAGCGATAAGGGCGCCAAGCACTTGAGTAAGCTAGAGTCGCTGACCAAACTGTTTCTGTGGGGTACTCAGATTTCGGACAAGGGCCTGGCCAGTATCAGCGGTTTGAAAAAAATCACAACCCTGTACATCTCCAACACCAAAATTACAGATAAGGGTATGGCCAGCATTGCCAAGCTGCCTGCCCTCGACTACCTGTGGATCAACGATCTTCCGATTAGCGATGTCGGTCTGGCCAAGCTGGGCGGCTTGAAAAAGCTCAGAACCATCCAGGCTCGCAACACCAAAATTACCGAAGCCGGAGTGAAGAAACTGCAAAAGAAGCTTCCCTCGATTAGAGTGATAATTAAATAGGCAGCATTAATGAAACGAACAACCATAGTTTTGTTGGCTTTGGTAGTTGCCTCGATTGCAGCTTGGTTTTTGTGGCCACAAGTCGATCAAGGCAAACTAGTCGATGTAGAGAAGCAGGTTGCTAAGCCGGACAAGGGCTCCCAAACCCCGGCGCCCGCCGGTCGCGACAACCCGCCAACTCACAATCAACCCATACCCAGGCTGGTCGAGGATGACGATCCGGTCGGCAGCTTGCAACTCGAAGGTCAGGTTCTGAACGCAGAGAATCTGCCGGTCGAAGGGGCCCGAGTGGCTATTAGTACCAAGCCCCACCGGACTATCACGACAGAAAAGGACGGAACGTTTGTTTTCGAAAAACTGGTTGGCAAGCGTTACCGCTTGACTGCCAGATTGGCAGGCAAAGTCGGCGGGCCAATTCTGCACAAGTTGTCTGCCAAGAGCGACCCGGTCATCATCCGCTTGAGATCGAGCGCCGAGGTTGAAGTTACTGTGGTCGACCAGAAAGAGAAAACTCCGATTCCAGGTGCCCTGGTTGAACTACGGACGATCGACAAGGTCGTCAAGATGACTGACTCGGACGGCAAGGCCAAACTGTCGGGAGTGCCGGCCGGCTACTCGACTCTAGTTGCCGTGGCGAAAGGTTACTCTCCGGCCCACCAACTGTTGATGGTGCCCGATTCGACAGTCGAGCCGCTGCAAATTCGTATGTCCTTGCAACCGGGCGTTTCAGTAACCGGCAGAGTAACCGATGACCAGCACAACCCAATCGCCAGGGCAACAGTCCTGGCGGTAGATACCTCGCTGATGATCCCTTTGAGCAACGCCGATCAAGATGGAACTCAGACCGACGAACAGGGACGCTTCGTCATCTCCGCTATCAGTCCGGCGACCTATCGTTTTTCGGCTCACCACAAAGATTATACGCCGGCTTCTTCAAAACCGATTACGGTCGTACTTTCCAGGCCTACCCCCGATGTGGTCATTGTCATGCGGGCGGGTGCCAGCCTGTCCGGCAGAGTGGTTTCTGACTCGGGACAGGTTGTTGCCTGGGCGGGCGTGCGTTGCAGTAAACTCGATGGTACTCCTTTTTCGGGCTCGATCATCGGTGGTACTCGTCAACGCGGGGCCACTACCGACGAGCATGGGGAATTCAGGTTTTCCGGTTTACCGCGTGCCAAGCTGGTTCTGGTAGCTATAACCGATCAGGCATCCAGCCCGATGCAGACGGTCGACCTTAGTGCCAAACCGATTGCAGAAAACGTGGTGTTGAAGCTCTCGGTTCAGGGTCGTATCGCCGGCAGAGTGGTTACGGCATCAAAAGAGCCCGTCCCGGAGGTGGAGGTCAGTGCCATGACTGACTTCTGGGCAAGCGGGGCCAGCATTGAAACCGGGCTACGCGGGCGATCTGCCACGGTTTCCGACGGCGGTGGAAATTTTGAATTCAAGGGCCTGCCCGAAGGTAATTATCGGATTAGGGCTTCGCGTTCTGCAGGATCATTCCGGCAGTACATGAAAGCCGGAGTCCAAGCCAAGACCGGCGACGAAAATGTAGAAGTTATTCTTCAATCTGACGGAAGTCTCAAAGGTAGTCTGGTGTACATCGATGGAGGTAGGCCGACTCAGTTTAGCGTGGCGATTAGTTATCCCCCGGGCGTGCCGGTTTCGAGTCAGGACGGCTCTTTCGAGTTGTCCGAAGTTGCGCCGGGCACCTACACCATTACGATTCGTGGTAAAGGTTTCGCCGACGCCCAGATACCCGATGTTGAGATCAAGGCCAATCAGAACACCGACCTGGGCGTAATTAAGGTTAAGCGCGGCCGCTCGGTCAGCGGCCGAGTAGTTGAAGAAAACGGTTCAGTTGTTCCGGGTGCGACCGTTGTAGTGGCAACCCGTCTGGTCGGCGATGGTTCCAACCTGGCGCTTAAACTCGGCGCCGGAGCCGATGAACGCATGGGTCTCAGACGCGGCCTGTCGGGGCAGGACGGTTCTTTCAGAATTGGAGGAATTGGGGCCGACAGGTATGTACTGGTTGCCGATCACGAACAACTCGGGCGCTCCAACCCGGTTGTTATTCCAGAGGGGTCCGTCAGCCCCAGTCACGTACTGGTCTTGAAGGGTTTCGGCAAGGTTGTAGGTAAAGTCACCTCGAACGGAAAACCGGCGGCCGGAGCGATTGTCCAGGTCAATCCCAAAGGCGAGGGCAGCCAATTGATCGTGGTTCATGCCGGTGATGACGGGGCCTACGCGATTGCCAAGTTGCCGGCCGGTGAGCAGCGTGTTACCGCGGCTCTCTTGGGCAGTTCCGGCATGGGCGCCAAATCGAACGGCCGCATGGTCGACGTGCGGGCCAATCAAGTAAACCAGGTCGATATCGACATAGTCACGGGCGAGGTCAGCTTGACGGTCAATGTCAAGGGCGTGGCCGAGGCCAAGATCGATGCCGCCCAGGTCCTTTTACTGGCCGGCAAGGTAGATGTCGCCACGGCTGCAGATTTAAACAAGGCGGCCATGACAGCCGCGGGCAGTATAGTTCAGACATTCTGGTTGCCGGTCAAACCAGGCGAGCTCAATGGAATAGCCCCCGGTGAATACAGTCTGTGCGTCATTCCGATAAACGGGGATATGAATGATCCGGCCTTTTTACAGCGCCTGCAAAAGAGTGCTGAACACTTAAAGGTCTACTGCTCACTTAAGATAGTTGAGTCTGAGCCCAAACAACAGTCTCACACGGTGACTGTTCCGGCCATGCAACCGCTGCCGCCGGTTGCTCCAGTTGAAACCGAATAGACCGCCTCGTCCGGCCTTGAAGTTATCTAATCCGCAAGGTAAGATTTTTGCCTGTAGCTGCGCGGTATTTCAGATTCGATAGGGGAATCTTTATGCGAGCATTGCTAGTTGTTGGCTGTTTATGTGTTTTACTCGTAGCCGGCTTGATCGCTTTTATGTTACTCGGCGACGATTCAGAAACAAATTTTAAGCCGCCAACGCCCGCAACGGTAGTTAAGAAGCCTAAACCTGCCCAGCCTGTGCGGCGCTATCCACAGCAGACAGTCAATCCCCGAAATATGACTGACGAAGCCAGAGAAAATAGAATAGTTGCCATGAACGAAGAGATTGACGGCAAGGCGGTCATGCAGTTCGGCAAAGAGTTCCATGACAAATGGTACAAAGATCGCGAACAACTTGGAGTCGAACGCCACAAAGAAATGGAGAAGCTTTGGTTTGCCGGTCGCCGGCCGCGCGGCAAAGCCGAATCGATTGAACAGCTTGAGAAACTCATCGAGGAATTCCCGGACACTAACCGGGCCGGCTGTGCCGCCTTTGAACTGGGCCATCATTACATGCGTGATCGGACTCTCGACTTGAAGCAGAGGCGTGCAAAGGCTGAACATTATTGGCACCTGACCGAGGACCGTTACCGGGATTCGCTGTGTGAATACAACGCCCAGCCGGCCGCCATGTCCAAGCTGGCCATGGCGACCTGGGTTTATCGAAGCACCGACCCTGGCAAGGCCAAACGACTTCTCGAAGAAGTCATAGAGAAGCACAAGGGCCAAACCGACCACCTGGGGCAGCCGCTGGAAGTGACTGCCAAGCGAATGCTGGAGCTGATCAAGTAATCGGAGGGGCATATGAGCGGCAAGCTTCGCCTGGCTGTTTTCGTCTCCGGGGGCGGAACCAATCTACAATCGATTATCGACAGTTGCCATCAGGAGAGTTACCCGGCCGAGATTGCTGTTGTGGTCAGCAACAAGTCGAAAGCCTATGGATTGCAGCGGGCCGAACAGGCTGGAATTCCGACCGAGATAGTTGCCCATAAAGATTTCAATAGCCGGCAAGAACACGAAACAGAGATAATTCGCCGGCTCGAAAAGCACTCAGTCGATCTGGTGGTTCTGGCCGGCTACATGCGAGTTGTCACTGATGTTCTCCTGAAACGATTTTTCAACCATGCCCGAAAACTCCCTGGTGTGATAAATATCCATCCGGCCGATACGCGGGCCTATCAGGGTGCTCACGGCTACGAATATGCAATGGGGCAACTCGAGCAGCATCCCGAACGCCTTGCCCAAACGAAGATTACTGTTCACTTCGTTGACAGCGGGGTCGACACTGGTCCGATTGTCAGACAAGTCCCAGTGCCGATTGAAGCCGGGGATACTCTCGATGACTTACGCGCGCGGGGCTTGAAAGTGGAACATCAGTTATATCCCGAGGTAATCCGCTTGTACGCCGAGGGCCGACTAATGTTGAATGATAATGTTGTAACAATCATTGTAGGGGCCGTATAAAACTCGCGGCGTGCGCCCGCCGCAACGGGAGGAATGAATGTCTGTCAATATAGTTAAAGACATCGACGACTGGGTTTCCGTCCAGAATGTACTGATCAGCGTTTCGGACAAACAAGGTCTCGAAATTCTGGCGCCCGGGCTGGTGTCGGTCAACCAGGCCGTGAAGATATTCTCGACCGGCGGCACCTATAAAAAAATAGCCGAGATATTGGGGCCCGAACAATCCGACAAGCACTTAGTCAAGGTGTCCGACTATACCGGACAGCCGGAGACCCAAGGTGGTTTGGTCAAGACACTCGATTTCAAGATCTACCTCGGATTGCTGACCGAGACCTATAACGACGCGCATCAACAAGACCTCAAGCGCACCCAGGCGGTCGCGATCGACATGGTGGTTGTCAACTTGTACCCCTTCAGCCAGACAGTCGCCCGGGCTGATGTGAGCGTGGAGGAAGCCCGGGCTAATATCGACATTGGGGGGCCGTGCATGGTCAGGGCATCGGCCAAGAATTACTTGCGAGTAGCCAGTTTGACCGACCCGGCCGATTACCCGAGGGTTGTGAAGAAAATGCGTGTTAGCGGCGGTCGTCTCGATATCAAGACCCGCTTTGGCTTGGCCAAGAAGGCTTTCGCTCACACGGCCGAGTATGACGGCAACATCGCCAGGTTCTTAGCAGAGCAAAGCGACAGCCAGATGGAAAGCTGCTACACCAAAAAAGGAGATTGAGACATGCCTGAAGATCTCAAGAAAGCCTATAAGACAGTCATGGATGATCACTTTGACGATCGTCTCGAGATTTCTTTTGGTTCGGAAGGTAGGCGCCAGATTCTGCTGTATGAGAAAGTCTCCTGGGTCGTGAATGACGTCAAGAAGGGGTTGCGCTACGGTGAAAACCCCGGCCAGGAAGCTGCCCTGTACAAACTGATAAACGGTAACCTGGTGATCGGCGATGTGCATTGCATCAAGCCTGGCAACGAATTGGTTTGCGGAGCAACTCTTCATCAGTTCGGCAAGCATCCCGGCAAGACCAACTTGACTGATGCAGATAACGCGCTGAATATTTTACGTTATCTGACCGACAAGCCGACTGCGGCGATCATGAAGCACAATAATCCCTGTGGAGTTGCCCAGGGGGGTACCCTGGCCGAAGCCTATGTGCGCGCCGATTTAGCCGACCGGGTAGCGGCCTTCGGTGGCTGCATAGCTCTGAATCGACCGGTCGACAAGACAACCGCCGAGGAGATTTCCTTACGTTATGCCGAGGTTGTGGTTGCACCGGGGTTCGAAGAAGGGGCCGTTGAGATTCTGGCTAAACGGAAAAACCTGAGAGTCATGGAGATTCGCAATATGGAGCGCCTGCAGGAGTATTCGCATGAGCGTTTCGTGGATTTCAAAAGCTTGATGGACGGGGGTTTGATTGTTCAACTTTCGTTTGTTCCCGAGGCCAGGCGCAAAGAGGATCTCAAACTTGCCGAAACAGTTTACAAGGACAAGAGCTATAAAGTAGAACGAAGCCCGACTGACCAAGAATACGAAGACATGCTGTTCGGTTGGTTGGTCGAGGCCGGGGTCACCTCGAACTCGGTTATCTATGTCAAGGACGGTGTCACAGTCGGGATCGGGACCGGCGAGCAAGACCGGGTAGGAGTAGCGGAAATTGCCCGGGATAAGGCCTGTCGCAAGCTGGCCGATCGCCTTTGTTTCGAACGCCACTCAAAACCGTACAACGATCTGGAAGATAAAGCTCAGCGGGTCGAAATCGACGGTCAGGTAGCCGAGCTAAAGGGCGGCCTGCCCGGGTCAGTCATGGTATCGGATGCCTTCTTTCCATTTCGGGATGGAATTGACGTGGGTCTCAGTCAGGGCGTCAAGGCAGTCATCCAGCCCGGAGGATCGATGAACGACTATCAGTCAATCCAGGCCTGCAACGAAAACTCAGCGACCATGGTGTTCACCGGGCAGCGCTCGTTTAAGCATTGAGAATCACACCGAAACCTGGCAGGCAGCCGGCCTCGAATCGAAGAATTCGAGCTGGAAGGAAATGAAACTTAAGCGAACCTGAAACGTATAGTATATGAATAGTATCGGTTGGATATTGAATGGCAAACCGGCCTGGAGGGACGTCATGGCTTCGAATGTATTACTTACCTTGGCTCTGTTCTTCATGGGTTCTTGTACGGCCGAATCTGCTTCTATAGAACCGGTTACCCGACCTTCGGCTGCCGGAACCGGGCAAGCCAAAGCGTTCATTCACTTAGTCGACGGCAAAGCACAGGTGAAGTCGGCCAACGGGTTTTCTTTCGAGGCCAAGCCGGGCTTGGTCTTGTTGAAGACTGATGAAGTCAGAGCTGCCGATGATGGTTTTGTGGTTCTGCGGCTGCCCAACGGATACCTGGTGCGCATCGATGCCGAGGTGTCTTTGTTGATTGCTGATATAATTGTGCTCGAGGCTGACAAGACTGATTCTGATTTCGGCCAACAGCTTGGGAAGCTTCTGACCAAAAAGGAAAAGCAAAAAGGCGAACGAATTGCCGGCTGGCATGCCCGGTTGACCGGCGCCCAGACGATCCCACCCCAGTTGGATGAAGAGAGTGGGCCGGCAACGAAGGTTGCCCGGCCTGTTCCTGTGAGCGAGGTCGAACTCAAGGGACTCGGAACCAGTGACAGGAAGAGTACCAGGAAGCGGTCTGGAAAAAGACTGCTCATGAAAACGCCGCCCAAGGGTCCTGTTCCGGACCAGAGCAAAAAGGGCGAAAAGAAACCAGGCGGCGACAAACTCGCCGAATCCGCCAACAGCGACGCGATTGCCCCACCTGAGAAAAAAGAAGCTAAGCCTATTGCCTGGCAAACCCGGGTGGCCGGCAAACTGGTTGCCCAAACCAAGAACTTGCCGCCCCTGGCGGCTAAGATTGCCAACGACCCAGAACTGCTCAGCTGCATTAAAATGGCGGTTTCGAAATTGGGCGTCAAAGTCCAAAAAGTAAAAATCATGATTCAGCTTACTAATCATAAAGTATACCGGATATTGTTGGGCGGCGGTCTATCGGCCCCGCAGTGCCTGCCGGCAAAATACAATCAAAAGCAGATGCCCGAAGGACCGGCCAGCGGCTGGGTAATCATCGAGGTGCCGCTCCCTTGAGTCGCCTGCGTAATCCCCTGATAGTTGGTTTATTGACGACGATAGTGCTGACCGTAATTGTCGGCGCGCACCGCTTGGGATGGAAGCTGCCCGGAATCGGTGTTTTTGTCGAAGCTCTCGAACGCCGCACGGCCGATTTTCGTTTCAGGCTGCGTGGTCCAATCCAGCCCGGCCCAGAAACAGTAATTGTAGTTTTCGACGATAAAACCGCAGCCGCGGATCCAAGCCTGTTTGAACGCCGTTCCGGTTGGCAGAGGATGATTGCCGCAATTCAGCAAGCCGGTGCCAAAGTTATCGGGATTGACGCCTTTTTCAATGCCCGCGAACAGCTATTGAGCAAGGACCTGGTAGCCGCTATCAAGGCTTACTTTGAATCATCAGCCGTGGGCGGCGAATGTCCCGGGCCGATCGAATTACTCGAGCGTGTTCTCGACGAATCGTTGGGAGATCTCAAGCTGGCCGAGACGATCGGCAAAGCCGGAAACGTTGTCCTGGCAATGCATGTCGGCTTTTCGGACCAAACGGCCAGGACGGACGATCCCAACTTGAAAAAAGGCAGGTATGGCCAGACGGTCCCGGGCATCTACGAACCCTACGAGAGGGACGAGGTTTTCTTGTCGCAAGCAATGTTCAACAAGGCGGCCAAGGCCCTGGGCACAGTAACCGTTTTCGAAGACGAAACTCATACCGTGCGCGAAATGAAGATGGTGCTCAAATACAAACAGGGTCTATATGCGCCCTTAGCGGCTCAACTGGTGGCTCAATACGAGGGATTATCTCGCGCGAAAATGGCGTTTCTAGGCAACGATAACACGGTTCACCTTGGAAAAAGGACCATCAAACTTACCAAGCAATCGGGGTTCTATCTGAACTTCAGGGGGCCGAAACAGACTATAAAAACGATCTCGATGATCGACTTGATCAACGGCGAAGTACCCCAAGACGTTCTTAAAGACCGGATTGTTTTATTGGGCATTACCCAGTTGGGACATGACAATGCCCGCACAGCGTTTGAAAGGATCTTTCCGGCCGTTGAGCTTCAGGCCACGGCGGTCGATAATATTCTGCGAGGTGATTTCATTTTGCGGACTCCCGCCTGGCTGGATGCCCTGATTTGTCTGGGTCTGGGTCTGCTGATTTCGTTTTTGTTCTGGCAGCGTCTGAGGCTGGCTGTCTGGTTGCAACTGGCGGGCTCATTGCTCGGGTTGCTGGTTTTTCTGGGAATTAGTCACTACTTGTTCGCTGAAAAAAACATCTGGTTCTTTTGGGTTGGGCCGATCAGCATATTTATTTTTGTCAGTACGGTTTGCCTTGCGTTTTCATACCTGGGCGAAGGCCTGCAGCGCCGCAGGCTTAGACATGCATTTGCGCATTACCTGTCTGATGACGTGATCCACAAGCTGCTGGACGAACCGGGAGCCCTATCCCTCGGGGGAGAACGGCGCGAACTGACCGCCCTCTTTTCGGACATTCGCGGCTTTACTAACATATCGGAACACCTCTCTCCTGAAGAGTTGACTTCGCTCTTGAATGAATATTTTACCCCGATGACTCGGGCGGTATTATCTCAAGGCGGTCTCTTGGATAAATACATTGGGGACGCCCTGATGGCTATTTTCGGAGCACCGTTGGTTGATCCAGAACATGCCGCTCACGCTCTGGCGGCAGTCTTGAAGATGCACGCCGAACTCGAGATCCTGCAGAAGAATTTTTCAGCCAAGGGTGTCGTAATTGACATTGGGGTTGGGGTCAACACCGGTGAAATGGTCGTCGGCAACATGGGCTCGAAGGAGCGCTTCGACTATACCGTCGTCGGAGATGCCGTTAATCTGGCTTCACGCTTAGAGGGCATAACCAAAACTTACGGCGTGTTTTGCTTAGTCGGCCAGGGCACCCGCAAATTGGCCGGCCGGCAATTTGCTTTTCGGGAAATCGACTGGGTGCAAGTCAAGGGTAAGTCGGAGATCGTGTCGATCTACGAACTGATGTCAGGCCCGGGAAGTAGTCTGGCTGATTATCAGGATCTGCCCCAATTCGAAAAGGCCCTGCAGGCCTATCGGCAGGGTGATTTCAAAGCGGCCCGCGAGAATTTCCAGGGGTTTTTAAAGATCAACCCTGACGATCAAGTAACCAAAGTATTTATTCAGCGCCTGGCCGACCTGGGTGATCAGCCGCCCGATGACTGGAACCCGGTTGTGATTTATCAGACCAAGTAGGTTTAGAAACACGATAGGGAGAGGGTTCACATGTCCTCAAATGACGATGATAATGTGAAACGGATTATTTCTAAGGCTCGCCGCTTCCAGCAGGAACGCGAAAACACTTATAGGGAACGCGCACTCAAGCTTTTTCCTAATGTCTGCGGACGGTGTGGACGCGAGTTCAGCGGTAAACGCTTGCGCGAGCTGACTGTGCACCACAGAGACCACAACCATGACCACAATCCACCAGACGGCAGCAACTGGGAGTTATTATGCATTTACTGCCACGACAATGAGCACTCCCGGGACCAGGTTGCCGATGCCTATGCCGAAGAGTCACCCGATAATTATGGCGAAGATCCATCCGACAATCCTTCGGATCAGGATTTAGACAATAAGCCATTTGCCGGACTAGCGGATTTATTAAAGAGCAAACCTGAGTGAATCAAATATTAGCTTAGCCGGGGGCCTATTCTATCTTGTAACTATGCATGAAACTCTTGCCACGCCGAGTGAGGTTGATTTCCACTAACCGGGCGGTCTTCAATTTCTGGAACAATTCGAAGGCGATTTCGGGGCTGTTCAGGGAATACCCGTCGACCTTGTTGACAATATCTCCGTTTCTGAAACCCAACTGGCCGAAGAGCGAGCCGGGTCGTATAGAGAATAACTTGAAGCCACTGGTTTTGCCTTGAATGAAAGCCGGAACAATCCGAACACCGCTAATGACTCGACCGGGATCGGCCAAGATTTTTTTGAATTCGGTCTTGTCGAGTGACCAGGAATTGGCACTTTTATTGCGGATCCACTTGAGCGAAGCCAGCTGATTGCGCAAGCCCTGCCGGGCGGGTGCCCTTGGCTTTGGGTCTTCGTCGAGTGTCAGATACTCGCGCCGGCCCTGACGCTCTAAGATGATCACCCGCGAGTGAATCGCAACGATAACGGCTTCTTCTAAGAGAGTGTCCCGATTTCGATAAACGGCCACCTCCGAGCGGGCCAGATCGGCAATGACCGCCATCGACCAATCGGATTCGGAGGCAACAATCGTCCCAACCAGTGAGGCCCGCAGTTGACTGAGAACTCCCGGGCTGGAGGGCGGCGGGTTAGGTGGTTTTGGCGGGTCGTTTTTTTTAGCCAGGGCTGACTCGAAATAGTTGCGATCGACGACAATCTGGTTGCGCTGGAAATTCTTATCGAGTTGAGGCGTAGCGATTGTTTCTTCGAGCGGATGAGAATATTCAAGTGTCGGGCGCAATTCATGCTCGTAAATAATGTTCAGGGTTGCAGCCAGGAGCCAGGCCCCGGCTGCAATGAAAACGAGGTTCAGGGTCCAGAAATACTTCTGTATTAAAGTCTGCATGCCGCCTCCCCAGGTAGTTGGCCAGTTGTAAATAGAGCAAGCTGCGTGCCAAACGCAGGCCGGCCCGCAGGGCCCGGCAATGACACGGCAACTATTGACTTTTCCCGGGTAGGCCTAGCCTGAAGAAGGCATTTTGCCGCTGTCTGTTCGACAAATTGTCATTATTTGAATCTCGACCTGAATGAACCTGACAGATTGTCAGAATATCCGGGCCCGGGTCCGGCTGGATCGCGCTTAATACTTCTTCACACACAGGAAATAATTGCGAAAAGATTGCTGACTATCCTGTACAATGTTCAACTACCGACGCTGGCACGGCTGGCGTCCTGTCGGAAGGAGAAAGAAATGAAAAGTATCACATTCCATGCTGTGACTGGTTGTGTCTGCTTGACGATCGGTTTGTTTTCGGCCTGTGGTCCCCATGGCCGGGGTTTGAGCGAAGACATGCAGACCGAGCAGGTCGATCGTTTCATCAACAATCACCTCGACAAAGTTTTCAAAGAGATAAATGCCAGCGATTCGCAGCGCGAACAAATTACTGCAGTAAAAGATAAGCTGCTTGTTCAGCTGCGTGCCATGAAGGGCTCGCATAAGGCTGATCTTGAAACTGTCTTTGAAGAGATGAAAAAAGACAAGCCCGATGCGCAGAAATTGCACGCTTTGCTGGATACGCAGATCGAACAGAAAAAGGAGTTTGCCCACCAAGCGATCGATGCGCTAATCGAGGTTCATGCAGTGCTGTCACCCGAACAGAGGACAGTAGTCCAGGACAAGATCAAGCAGCATCATGAGATGCGTCGTGAACGCTTCAAAATGTTCCACAAGCATTTCGGTGGACATAAATAGGCAGACACCTGCGGGTAGCTGGGATTCCTAAATGTCTGCTGAGCCACTAATTAACTTGTTGATTGTCGAAGACGACGAACGTCTGGCCGCCTTGACGTGCGAGTATCTCGTCAAGCACGCCATTGCGGTCACTCATGTTCAAGATGGCGAAAGTGGCTTCGAGCAGGCCCGCAAGAGCCGTTTCGATGTAATCTTATTGGATATCATGTTGCCTGGCGAAAGCGGCATCGAGACTTGCCAGAAACTCCGAAGGCTATCGGATGTCCCGATCATCATGATAACCGCCCGGGGCGAGGAAGCCGATCGAGTCCTGGGGCTGGAGATCGGTGCCGACGATTACCTGGCAAAGCCATTTTCTCCGCGTGAGTTGCTGGCTCGTATTAGGGCGGTTGTCCGGCGGGCTCGTGGTCAGGCCGGCCCCAAAATTGAAGAGGTCAAGGTCGGACGGCTTGTCCTCGATCCGGGCAAACATACTGCTGTTTTAGACGGACGTAAGATGGATCTGACGAGTTATGAGTTTTCACTCTTGTACGCTCTGGCTTCGCGGGCCGGAAGAGTACTTGGACGCGAACAATTGATGGAACTGGCCAAGGGCAGCGCCGAAGAGTCCTTTGACCGGTCGATCGATGTGCATATTTCACGCCTGCGCCAGAAACTCGGCGATGATCCACGAAAGCCAAAGCTGATCAAGACGGTTAGGGGTGTCGGCTACCAATATGTGACCGGTGAAGAGTAGTGAATACAAGTGAACCAAAGAAGAAGCCGCGCCACCGTTTGTTCTGGCGCTTGTATTTATACGGAGTGGTGCTGACCGTAATAGTGACGGTCTCGTCTTTCGGTATTTTCATGTTGACTGGTCACCATCCTCCCTGGATGCAGTTTCCGCAACGTTTGGCGACCCAACTCTCGATTGAATTCGGCGCAAAACCGACAGATTTAAAAAACCTGCAGACTCGGCTCAGCAGTGCTCAGTATGTGACTCAGGCCAACCTGGCTGTATTTGCGGCTAATGGAACCAGACTTGCCGCAGCCGGTGACGATCCTCCCCGGGAACTAGATCGACGGCATGCCTTCTCGTTCGATGATTCGGCAAAGGCGAGTGCCTACCTGATGATCGAGGGAATGGCCCGGCGAGGACCGCGTAGTCACGGTTTGGGTCTTATGGTGGCCCTGGTGATAATCGGACTGGTTGCGATTCCCATGGCTCGTTCGCTTGCCCGCCCGTTGGAACGCCTCACTCAAACCGCACGAACGCTGGCCGAGGGAGATCTGACGATCAGGACAAACCTGCAACGCCGCGACGAGGTCGGGATATTGGCCCAGACCTTCGACGATATGGCAAGTCGCCTCGAATACAGGATTAATAGCGAAAAGGAGCTGCTGGCCAATATCTCGCACGAGTTGCGAACCCCGCTGGCCCGAATCCGGGTGGCCCTCGAGCTGTGCGAAGAAGAACCTGGCTCGGTTGAAGATTTCCGCAGGCATCTGTCGGGGATCGGTGATGATGCCAACGAACTGGAACAACTACTCGAAAACGTCTTTACGATTACTCGCCTGGACTTGGGGGCCGGTAATAGAGACGATGGCCGCCTGTTGGTTGACAGAGAAAACCTGGATCTCGCCAAGCTGTTGGACAGGGCCCGCCAGCGATTTCAGGATGTGAACCCGAAGCACAAACTCCGATTGAGTATTCCCGATCAGCTGCCGCCGATCGCGGCCGATCCAGCGTTGATCAGACGGGTGATAGATAACTTACTGGACAACGCGGTAAAGTACGCCGACCCAGAGACCGAAGTCGAGTTGGTTGTTTCGGTAGACATGAAAAACATCGTGCTGTCAGTCAAGGATCGCGGGATCGGGATATCCGAGCAGGATCTGCCGCATATCTTCGAAGCTTTCTATCGCACCGAACGAAGCCGCAGGCTAAAGATCGACGGTACCGGCCTGGGGTTAACCCTGTGTAAGCGCATCGTCGAAGCGCATGCCGGCAATATTCAAGCATTGCTGCGCAAAGGAAAAGGAACAACAATCAAGGTCAGCCTGCCAGTTGCATAAAAGCTCATCTAATAGATAGTCAATCACAAGACGATTCAAGAAAAGTTAAGAATAATCGAGGGTTTTATACATGCGTTGACGGCAGGTGCCCGAGCATGTTTAACTACAATTTCGTGTGTTTGCGAAAAACGGGTAAGTAAAACCAATTGATAAGGAGCATGAATATGAGTCGTTTTCAGAATCACTGGTTTCTAAGTTCGATACTTGTCATTTTGGTAGGGGTTTCAGGGACTCGCTGCGGTGGCGGCGGTTCGCCCGAAATCACCCAAGCGTTTTGTGAAGGTTTGGGGTTGGAATTCAGAGAGACCCCCGATGGCCAGGGGTACTGCTACGAAAGCGGCGGCGGTGTTGACTGTGCAACGGCCGATGACGGTACCACCTGCGATGACGGCGACGCCTGTACTTTCAGTGATGTCTGTGCTTCGGGAGTCTGCGTCGGAACCCCGTTATCGGGCATGGATGATGGAAACCCGTGTACCGAGGATTCATGTGATCCGCTCAATGGAGAAATTTCTCATGATGCTACACCGCTGAACGGGACCAGTTGTGATGACGCAGACGTTTGCTCCAGCAATGACACCTGCAACAACGGAGTCTGCACGGGTGACTATACGGTTGATATCAATGGTGATCCGATTGACGACAGCGACGATTGCACTCGCGACTTCTGCGATGCCGGCGGTGCCCGCCAGAACGAACCCTATACAGCCGAAGAGGCCGCTCTTTTAGGGCTTGGTGACATTACCGTAGAAGATGTGGCCAACCCATGCATGCTGTACGAATGCGTGATCGGCACAGGTGACACGCCGCACATGAGTGAACTGGATCGAACTGACTGCACCGACCCGGATGCCGGTCGCACCAACGGTGACTGTGTAACCTGGACTTGTCAGACAGGCCAGTGTGCCGCAATTGTCAACGAGGATGTGGTCCAGTCGGCACCTATCCAGGGCGGCGAGGATCTTCACCCGGCCTGTCGCATGCGTGAATGCAACACACGCACCGGGCAGGTTGTCTACGTTGTCGATCAGCGCCAGGTGGACGAGCCCTGTGATGACGGCAACACCTGCACTTTCAACGACGTTTGTCACTTGTACGGACAGTGTGGCGGAACCGATCTTGCCCATGGCAGTCCATGTGATGACGCTAACAGCTGCACGGTCGGCGATTATTGTCACGACGGAGCTTGTGCCCCGGGCAAGGACTACCTGGCCCTGGCCAACCAAGAGGCCGACCCGTTGAATCCCGATCCCGATGACGTTCATCGCGATCCGGCCGGGATTATCGCAGGCTTGATTGAATGTCGTCAGTATTACTGCGATCTCGTGCGGGGCGTTATTATCATCAACGTAGCCGATGGGATGGTTTGCGATGATGAAAACCCGTGTACGGCTTCTAGCAGCTGTCAGAACGGCGAATGCTTCGGGGTGCGCGATGCTACCAACGATGGCAACGTGTGTGCCAGCTCGTTCAACGAATGTGAAGAAGGCTATTGCGATAAGGGTGTCTGCATTAATTTTCAGCCGGTTACCGACCTGCGCGCCTGCACCGGTTTTAATCCATGCAAGAACTATCGCTGCGAAGATAGCGGCGGCAATGGTGTTTGCATGGAAAGCACGGATGTGGCCGACGGCACCAATTGCGGCGAACTCAGCGAATGTCAGGACTTGATCTGTCAAACCGGAATGTGTATTCCCGAAGACCCCGCGGCCCAGCAAGGCCAGCCCTGCGGCATCGGAATGGATGCGCGCTGCAATGGTCCGACCTGCGATGCGAATGCTGCGTGCGTCCCGAATGCGGTAGCCGATGGCACAGCCTGTACGCTGACCGACGAAGATATGCCCACGCATGGGTTGACCGCCAACGACCGGGTCTGTAACCGCGGTGAGTGTTTAGGTATGATAGGCGGGTCGGTGTGTATGCCTCTTGTCGACAACGAAGGAGGTGTATGCGATAACTCTAATCCTTGCGACGGGGCCGACTGGTGTTCTTCCGGTTTCTGTGTCGAACAATTTATCACCGACGATGTCGAAGACGCTGAGTTCGATAATCTGGCGCCAACCGGCGGGGCTGCCTCGCCCTGCGAAGTCGATGGATTGATCTGGACGGTTGGGCGCTGTCGCTACAGTGGTGAGTGTATCGAAATAAGTCGGATAGTCGATGATAGCAATGAATGTACGGCTCCTGAATGGAACGAAACTACGGGGTTGGTGGACTTGGTGGCCAAAGCAAACGGCACTGCCTGCCATTTGATTGCGATTAACCCATGTGTCGAAAACCATGGGGTCTGCCTCGAGGGTGAATGCCACGTTACCCCGATGCCCGATGGAACAGCCTGCGACGTAGTCGATTTGGAATTGCCGGCGGTCGACGACCTGCCCGCGGATCATACGCTCAATTGCTATCGAGAAGCCTGTGTTGCCGGACAGTGTACGATCAATACCAGCCTGCAAGACGGCGATGCTTGTGATGACGGTGATACTACCTGTAGCGAACCCGGAGCTTGTTCCGCAGGATTGTGCCAGGAATCCCTGATTGCGCGTGGTTATGGCGAAACGTGTACGCCGCGCCAGGACGCAGGGATCGTGGACATTAACGGCAATCCGATTAACGGGATAGACTTGGGCTGTTGGACAACATTCGAATGTTCTGAAACCGGGACTTGCAACGTGGCGGTAGTCAAGGCGCCCGACACGACTGCCTGTGATGTCAATGGCGATAACGATACTTGTGACGGCTGGTGCACCGAAGGGGTTTGTGAGATGCACAACTGGGTGGTAGCACCCAATTTGAGTTGCAATGACGATAACGTCTGTACGATTGACCGCTGCGACGGGTCCGGCAATTGCGAACAAGCTTCGGTGAGCGGCACAGTTGTAGGCTGTATCGGAGTCAGCCCGACAAATCAATGTGCCAACCTCGAGTGCGTATCCGGTCAGTGTATTGCAGTCAACGACCCCAATAACCCATGTTCTGATGACAACACCTGTACAAACCTCGACCAGTGCATCTCGGGAGTTTGTATCGGTACGGGAGATCCTTTTGTGAACAACTTACCCTGCGGTGATGCCGAAGACTTCGACACCGATGACGACTGCCTGCGGGCCGAGTGTGCCGATGGAGTCTGCGTGCCGAATGCCGGCTACGAGACCGTGCCGGTTGGTCGCTGTGGTCCCGAGAATGTCTGCGCGGTTCGCGGAACATGCAATCCGGCCGGCGATTGTGTACTCGGAGTAGCCTTGCCGGATGGCACCAATTGCGACACTAACGATATTCCCTGCGACGAAGGTTGCCTGGATATCGATGGTGTCGAGGGTGACGCCCTGGCGGCCTGTCTGCCTTATGCCAATTTCATGGGATTGCTTACCTCCAGCCAGATGGCTGCCAACGGAAGTCCGTTTGATGCCAACGGATTCGAAGAGATTGCCTGCCGGGCCCTGCATGATCTTACCTTCGATCCTGAAAGCGGATCCGGCGGTAACGACTGTACGCGTTATGTCTGTTATTTCGGTGCCTGTCATCCCTGGAACGATGCCCTGCCCGGCGATGCCGGCCTGTTTGCTAACCCGACAGAGGGCATGTCCTGCGGCGGCGCGGGTGTCTGCACCCAGCGGGGCACTTGTGTGAATAACGCTTGCGACTCCTACCATCATCTACCCGATGGAACTACCTGTGCCGAGCAGCGTTGTAGCGAAACGGACAACAATATCTATCAGCCCATTTGCGAAGCCGGGGCCTGCACTTCAGAAGGTACTCTGGTCGACTCGTGCTCGAAGGGTATAGCCACTTGCCAGGCAGTCGACTGCGTTGGCGAAGATTGCTCGCGCTACTGTATTCCGAGTAATTTCGACTATGTGAACGCCTTCGAAGACATCGCTGGAACCGGGATCCCGCGCATGCAGCAAATGGCCTCGCCCTATGATACCAGCGTCAAATGCGGCGACTTCATTGGCGTAGGTCCGGCGACCGAGATGGAGCGCATGGCCTGCGACGACGGCTCGGTCATGGTGGATCTCTGGGCGGATATGGGGTTCGCCAATCCGGATTTCATGGGTAATCCCGAGGGAAGTTGGTTTTACAACCGGCGCTATCGCTATATTTCGATCTCGGCCAACGGAACGGTCTTGTTCCACAAGGATCATCCCGGCGCACTTGCCCAAGAGGAACATACTTTATTCATCACCGCCAACGTGGGTGGTGATACTTTCGATCCGGATGCCGACGATCAAGCCGGTGACCCGGTCAACGACGGCAGCAACGCCGCTCAGATGCGTGTTTTCCACGATGACTTGACCTTTATCTCGGATATCACTGAAGCCGTCCCGGCCAACCCGGCCATTCCCTACGGCAACTTCACTCGCTTTGGCGAAGTCTATACCGAGCATATGCCGGGGCCGGATGGTTTCTTTGAAGATGGAATGATGGGGAATTTCGACGATTACTTGATTATCCAGTGGGACCGGGCCGCTTTTTACGGTTGCGCCTTAGACGGTGCCATGCGCTCGGTCATGACGGTCCAGATGAAATGGTGGCCGGCCACCGGGCAGATCGTCTTCGCCTATCCGGATGAAACCAACGAAGATGGTGTTCTGCTGGGGCCCTGGTGTTTGCCGGGACGAATCAACGGTTCGGATGCCTGCATCGGCCTGTACGACGAAGGTTTGGACCCGCAAGACGAAGTCGGCGCGCGGGGTTGGCTGATTGTCAACGACAGCGGCCCGGATACCGACACTTTCGACGGCTACTATCTGTTCTGGCCGACCGACCGGCCGATTACCCATTATGCCTGGCGCGGAGTCGAATGGTTCGAAGACCTGACCGTCTACGAACCAGACAGCGGTGGAACCCGCGGTGAAAAGTTGATCGAGATAAGTAACTGCGATGACTGTTGTCAGCGAATCGACCTCGACGAAGTTATATTCATCGACGGATCTCCACGCAGCTTCATGAATGTCTGTTCCGACGGATATGTGCATTTCATGGATTACCAGAGCGGCGGTGACGCCAGTATAAATGCCGGCCCGGCCACCATGCGTGACCCGGCATTGCCTGTTTTACATGCTGCGCCTTTCTGGTCTGATTTGCGCCTGGAGGCCAATCAGAGGTCGAGTGTCTATTGGCTCGATGACGATTCGACCGGTTCGCGCCGGATCATCGTCCAGTGGGACAAGGTCGACTATAATTATCTAATTGTCCCATTCGGCCTGCCTATGAACGAACAGGAGCGAGGCGAGTTTATGTGCTCGAACAATTCATTTGACGACGACGGGGACGGGTTGGATGACTGCGATGACGATAGCTGCGCCTGCGCTCAGGTTTGCGGAGGGCCAGGTTGCGGCTTGACTTTCCAGGCCATTATTCACGTCGGTTTGGGAATGATCGAATTCCGCTATCAGAATCCGATGGCAGAATTCTGGCACGCCTACGGCTCGACCCAGGTGGGACCGGGTATGTCGGGTATTGCGATTGGGTTCCAGCAGGGTGGTGGCTGGGGAATCGACCTGATGGACGAAATCCCGGGAACCATCCCGGCTGATGTCGACGAGATAATTCCGTCCGAGCAGCTGAATGTGATTCTGCCGCAGAATGCTTTCTTGTGGCCTTACGGTGAGTAGCTCGGGGAAAAAGATTAATTCAGCGCTTTTTCCAACTCAGCAAACTCCTCGTCGGAGATCGAAAAGGAATGTTCTTTTGAGGGGAAGCTGCGCTTTTGAACCTCGCGGCAGTAATCTTCGACTGCCTGTTTCATTTGATTACCGACCTCGGCGAAGTGTTTGACGAACTTGGGCGTGAAGCCGGCCTCGATGCCGACCAGGTCGTGAAATACCAGTACCTGGCCGTCAGTGTCGGGTCCGGCCCCGATGCCGATGACCGGGATGGCGAGTTTTTGCGACATTAGCTTACCCAGGCGGGCCGGGACGCACTCGAGAACCAGGGCAAAGGCTCCGGCTTGCTGTAAAGCCAGCGCATGGTCGAGCATTTTACTAGCTGACTTAGCATCGCGGCCTTGAACCCGGTAGCCTCCCAACATTGATGCAGTCTGGGGTGTCAAACCCAGGTGCCCGACAACCGGGATGCCGGCCTGGACCAGGGCTGCGACCGTCTCGGCCACCCATCCGCCGCCTTCGACTTTTACGGCGGCGACCCGGCCTTCTTTCAAGAAGCGCCCGGCGTTCTCGATCGCTTTGGGAATGGAAATATTGTAAGACATGAAGGGCATGTCGCCGATCAAGAGGGCTCGCTGCAACCCGCGTGCAACCGCCCGACAGTGGTGCAGCATTTCATCCATCGTAACCGGGATGGTGTCAGGATAACCGAGAACCACATTGGCCAGGCTGTCGCCGACCAGGACGGTATCGACCCCGGCTGCATCAACCAGGCGGGCCGTGGGAAAGTCATAGGCGGTCACCATTGTGATAGGAGTCTGGTTTTTTTTCATTTTTTGCAAGCTGACAAGTTCGACTTTTTTGTCGGTCATTCTAAGTCTCCGGGGCTGGCTTCGATGGCATGGATCAGATCGGTCAGAGTCTGATTTACCGGGTAGGCCCCCAGTCTGGCAATGGCGCCATTGATGAAGTCTATTTCGGTGCGCTCCCCGGCCAGAACATCTTGCAGCATGGATGACTGGTTTTGACCGGTGCGCAAGGCTACGTCTTTGACCAGGGCAAATACATCCGCTTGATCGAAATTTATACCCTGAGATTCGGCTGCCTGGACGCCTTCTTCGACGACGGCTTGCATGACTCTGACCAGGGCGGCCTGCTCGACTAGGGCGCCGTTGCGAACCCGCATGATAGCCGTCAGGGCATTGATGGCTGTATTGACCAATAGTTTCTTCCAGATGACTTTATTGATATCGGTCTTTTCGACTACTTTAATGCCGGCATTTGTCAGGGTCGCGGCAACTTCTTTTACCCGGCCGGAGATCGAGCCGTCCAACTCGCCAATGTATGTATCGCCTTCGCCGGCGTGATGAACCCGGCCTTCTCCAATCAGGTTGGCTCCTAAAGTTGTGCTGCCTCCCAGGATCTGTTCAGCGGGCGCAACTCTGGCAAGGGCGGCGTGGTTTCCAAGACCGTTTTGGGCCGACCAGATTAGAGTGTTTTTATCCAGTAGATCAGCGTGCTGCTGCATGGCCGTCTCGGTTTGATAGGCTTTGACCCAGACCAGCACCAAATCAACCGGACCGATTTCGGAGGCTTTAGTGGTTACCGGGACCTTGATCTGAAGGTCTCCGCGGACGCCTTGAATAAAGATACCGGCCGACTGAAGGTTTTTGGCCCGCTCTAAAAGACAGTCTAGCAGGTAGACATCCTGGCCGCCTTTTTTGAGGTAGCCTGCAAACATACAGCCCATTGCGCCGGGGCCTATTACTCCGATCTTCATGTCGACAGAGTAGGAACCCTTACCCGGCAAGTCAAGCTCACCAGATTTGCAGACTTTGAACTTGGTCTGATTTCAGGTATATTCATTCCGTGAATAAGCTATCGATCATCATGCCGGTTTACAACGAAGAGGCAACTATCAATGAGATAGTCGACAAAGTCCTCGCGGTCGTTCTATCCAACGATTTGGCCAAGGAGCTAATCATCGTCGACGATTTCAGTAGTGACGGCAGTTGGGCGGCGTTGCAGGAACTGGCCGCTCAACATCAAGAAATCACACTTGTTCGTCACCAGAAAAACCGAGGCAAGGGGGCGGCTATCCGCACCGGTCTGGGACATGTCAGCGGCGACGTGATCGTGATTCAGGATGCCGATCTCGAATATGATCCGGCTGATTATCCGAAATTGCTCAAACCGATCGAGGATGGTCTGGCCGATGTAGTCTATGGGTCGCGTTTCATGGGCGAAACCCGGCGAGTGTTTCGCTTGACCCATGCGGTCGCAAATCGGTTTCTGACGTTTCTGTCCAACGTGGTTACCGGTTTGAACCTGACCGACATGGAAACCTGCTACAAAATGTTTAAAGCCGACCTGGTTGCCGGAGTTGAATTGACCGCCGAACGTTTCGGGATCGAACCCGAGTTGACGGCCTTGTTTGCCAAGAACGGTGTCCGGGTATACGAGGTGCCGATCAGCTATGCCGGACGCTCGTATGTAGCCGGTAAAAAAATCGGGGTGAAGGACGGGATCGAGGCCATTTACGCGATCATGAAATATAACTTGTTTACGCCTTCACCCGGCAAGTCGTCCGGGAAACCCTCCGAAGATGACTGAAGTCGAGCAGGACAACACGTCCGGCAGTACTTCAGGCGAGATCTTGGTTTTAATCGGCATCTGTACCCTGGCGGTGATCGTGCGCTTGTTTTTTTTGAACCGCTGGGCGGAGACACCCCTGTTCCACTCCCCGATCGGGGACGAACTCAACTTTCACCAGACCGCCCTGGTTCTGTTGAAGGGCGATCCGGTTGCGGCTTTTATGTATCAGCCGCTCTAT
>JAFDKH010000416.1 GCA_019307065.1 Deltaproteobacteria bacterium | reverse complement strand
ATTTTTATCAGATTGTCCTCGGTTAGCGGCTCGTTCATCCGGCGAACCAACACTAGTTGTTTTCCCATGCCCAGCGGTACTATTTCGTTCGGAACAACTAGATTGACAACAAAAAGGCTTTGGTCAGGGCGAACCGAGTTGGCGGTGGCTAAAAATCGTTTATGCCGTTGACTGAGTGGAACAAGTTCGACTGCCTGATTAACTGCCAGGCTGGTTATCACTGATTGGCAGTTGTAGGTCTGAGAACTGCGCAAGGTTCTGATGCCGGTTGCATTTTTTCGTTCAATAATAATTTCTTCAGCTACAAATTTTTCCTCAACATCGCTGCCTGCTTTGGTAGTTGCCCTTATTAGCAGCTTCTTGAAATCAGGTACGCTCCGAAGACCGCCCAATAGTGCAAGCACATGGTGACCGGTGACAAAAACCGGGTTGCGTTCTAAGTTGAAGTTGGAGATAAATCCGGTTGCGGCGGCCAAAATTTTCATTAGCGGTGTCCAGCTAGAAGGCTTGGACAGCTGCAGTTGTTCGAGGCTTGCCAAATCTCGCTTGGCTTTCGCCTTTTCACGTATTCCATCTGGAGGCAGAGCTGGAAAACCACTCAATAGTTCCTTGAATTGTTCATCCACCGTGCGCAAACGGTTGATCAATTCTAGAGTCGCATCTTTCTGTTCGGGAAAGGTTCTGGCTAACTCGGATTTCAGGCAAGAATCATCAGAAAAAATGTCTATTCTTTGCTCAGGCGTAATCACTTGCAGGGGTGGACAATCTTGGGAACCCAGGACATGAACTGGATCTTCAATTCCGATCTCTTTTAATAGATTGTCGAGCACCGGGGCATGGCCATAAGGTGGTAGAAGTTGAGGTGCGCCGATCAATTCCATGCCATGGTCGCGGTAACTAACGCCCAAGTGACCTTGAGCAACATGAAGAACCCTGTATTTACGGCGAGATAGCAAGGAGCCCGCCAGCAGCCCGGCTACGTCGGACCCGACAATGATAATGTCATGATAAATTGACCGCGTCATACCTGGAAAGTTCTTAGCCGGAAACAGGCGGAACAAACTGGATCGCTTCAGCCGGATCTTTTCGCTTGTCTATTTGGCCAATCGACCAGCAATCGATCGAATGTCTGGTGGCTATAGCCTTGGCCGTCTGAACCTGATCGGGACTCAATATAGCTACTAGCCCAATTCCGAGGTTGAAGGTTTTCAGCATTTCGGCCTGGTCGAGATTGGCTTTGGTCTTGATCAGGTCGAAAATGGGCGGGACTGTCCAGCTATCCAGTTCAACTCGGGCCATGAGATTTTCCGGTAATACACGCGGAATATTTTCTTTCAGCCCGCCCCCGGTGATGTGGGCCAGGGCATGTAGCTGGGTATCGGCAATAAGTTCCAGGGCCAGGCGCACGTATATACGAGTAGGGCGCAGTATTTCTTCGCCGAGAGTGATTTTCTGGTCATTAAAAGGTGCCTGTAAGCGGGTTGGATCTGGTTCGATAAGAACCTTTCTTACCAGCGAGAAACCGTTTGAATGAAGTCCTGAAGAAGCCAGGCCCAACAGAATGTCACCTTCTGTAACACGATGACTGCCGAGGGTCTTGTCGCGTTGGACTACACCGACAGAGAACCCAGCCAGGTCGTATTCGCCGGCTTTATAGAATCCAGGCATCTCGGCAGTTTCTCCGCCGAGCAGAACACAGCCGGCCTGCCTACAGCCATCGGCAATACCGGCAACGACCTGCTTACCCTGCACTGGATCGAGACGGCTGGTAGCAAAGTAATCCAGGAAAAAGAGAGGTTCGGCTCCGCAAACAATGAGGTCGTTGACGCACATTGCAACCAGATCGATACCGACAGTCGAGTGATTGCCGACGATATTGGCAACCTTCAACTTGGTGCCTACTCCGTCGGTTGCAGCGACTAATAGAGGGTTTTTATAGCGCTTAGTGTCCAGGGCAAAGAGACCGGAGAAACCGCCCAGCGAACCCACAACTTCGGGCCGCATGGTCGACTGCACCAGAGGACCGATATCTTTGACAAATTGGTCGCCAGCTTCTATGTCAACCCCAGCATCTTTATAGGTAGTTGTCATGCGCAGAAGCTAACCTAGAGCGTCTTGCAAGTCAATGGGTCATGGGAGTGAAAGTCGCCTATTGTCATCCCGATCGGAAAAGTCTAACTTGTCGAATGCGTCTTGTAAAACTCTGGGTAACAGTCGTTCTTTTCGTGACAGCAGTTGCTTGCTCTAGTGGCAATGCTCAACCATGATAATTGAGTAAATTCCGCTGCTCAAGAGGGTTGTAATTTCGAGCAAGCCTGTGATAACTTTCTGCGCTCAACCAATATGGAGAGTTGAAAAATGACCGATGTCGAAAGCAAGGCCGGGCAGGCGATTGTGCAAAAAATGGAACAGATCGAACCGGGCACGCCTCGTTACGAAACGCTGGAAATGGCACGGCGTTTCAAGACTTCCTGGGTCGAGCTGGGTTCAAAGCTA
>JAFDKH010000415.1 GCA_019307065.1 Deltaproteobacteria bacterium | reverse complement strand
TCCGTTTGTGTTGAAAAGATCTTCCTATTCGCGGCTGGCGGTTATCGTGAAAAACAATATCTTCACCACGAAGAAAAATAGCACTTTCGTTTTATTATATAGTTTTGTAAAAATCTTCGCGTCCTTCCTCTCTTCGTGATAAATAAATTGTTACAGCGTAGAGGAGCAGTCTTTGTGAAGACAAATGAAGAATCTCAGTAGATTGCTGTTGATTCCGGGCGGTTGTCCGTAGAGTCGGATTTCCTCATGCCACGACTACCGCAGTCAACAACGTATTGAAAAGGAGTACAAGATGCTTTTGTGGAAGTCTCTCAACAGGTTTTTATGTGTTGTTTGCTGTTTATCCCCTCAAAACTCTTTTTCAAAAAAACTCTAAGTTTGAGACATTTCCACTTGACTTGGCACGTCCCATCTCCGATACTCTCGGTCAAAATGTCAAGTATTGTCATGGATTCGCCAGTGCACCTCTGAGGATTCAGCGAATGGGCACGTTCAAGAACAGTTCGGCAGGAGACCTCAGACACTGGCAGGCCAGAATCTTTTCGACCGTCTGGATCACATACTTTGCCTACTATCTCTGCCGCTACAACATGACGATGGTCAGCAGAAACATGCGCGAAGCATTCTCGTGGAACGAGTTTCAAATGGGAATAGTTTTTTCGTCGCTGCTGCTTATGTATGCCGTCGGCCAATTTGTCAACGGCCAACTCGCCGACCGTTTCGGCAGCAGGCTCATTGCAAGTCTCGGCGTATTAGGCTCGGTATCAATGAATATTGCTGTATTTCTGGTAATACTTCTGATGTCGCCTGAGACTACAAATCCCCGGACGATTCTGCTTTTGGTAGTTGTCTTTTGGGGTGCAAATGGTTTTTTTCAGGCGATGGGCTGGACACCGATGGTTCGAATTATGGCACACTGGTTCAGCTCGAAGAACCGGGGCAAAGTGATGGGCTTCATGGGTACCTGCTATCAATTCGGTGCGGCATTTTCATGGTTCTTAGCCTTTTTTATTGTCACATATTATGCTCAGAAAATGGGAGGTGACTGGCGTGTTGCCTTCCTGGTGCCGGCCGGGTTATTTGCAGTAGTAGGGGTAATCTTTTTTGTCTTTATTAGAAATGCCCCTGAAGATGTAGGTTTGCCCACAATCGAAGCTGACGACCACTCTGAAGATAAATTGGCCGGAAATGGTCAACGCACCATTGTCCAAAATATTGCGAGGACCATCAAGAATCCTTACATCTGGATCGTAGCTTTGACGTTTTTTCTTCTGGATATTAACCGTTACGGCTTTGTCAACTGGCTTCCGGAATTCCTGGCTGAAAGGGGTGAGTCAATCGGTGTTGAAGGCTTTGGCTTCAAAGAGGTTATGAAGCGAATTATTCATCCTTTAGCGGGTTCCGCCGGCGCCGTCACTGCCGGTTGGGCTACAGATCGCTTCTTCAACGGAAGACGGGCGCCGGTAATCGCTCTGCTGCTGACATTGTTGGGTATATGCTCAATTGTTTTTCCATATCTCGACCCGGGCAATACCGGCCTGGTCATATTCATACTTGCTGCTATCGGCTTTTGCACTTACGGCCCACATATTCTAATGGTCGGCCATGCCGCTCAGGACTTCGGGAAGAAGTCAGGTGCCGCAGGAGCGGCGGGCTTTATCGACGGGATGGGGTATATCGGCGCAAGTCTCGCCGGCTGTGGCGCCGGGATCATGAAAATGAGATACGGCTATGAGTTTACCTTTGTAGTATTCGGTTCGGCCGCTATTTTGGGTGCTCTGTTGGTTTGCCTGATTTGGAAGGCCGGGCCCAAAACTCGTACTGTCGATTAGAGGGGGCATTTGTTTATGGATTCAAGGCAGCGTTTCAAACTCGCTATGGCTCACAAACAACCCGATAGAGTCCCTATCGATTACTGGGCGACTTCGGAGGTCAATGCCAGGTTGTTGAAACACTTTGGTTTTTCATCGCAGGAGCAATTGCTACAGCACTTCGATGTTGATTTCAGATATATCGAAGGTCCCGAATACATCGGCCCGGGGCAGACAACTCGCCAGGACGGCTCGAAGGAAGACCACTTCGGCGTCATAAGAAGATCGGTCTCATATGGCGAAGGAGCCAAGTCAGGTACCTACAGCGAAGTTGTCCTGTATCCCCTTCAAAAGGCAACTTCCGTCGCCGAAATCGAAAGCTATCCCAAGTGGCCCAAGCCCGAACACTTCGACTATGAGTGCGTAAGGCAACAGGCTGCGGAGGCCCGCGAGACAGGTAAGGTAGTGGTATTCATGGGCGACAGGCTCAACCGCTGTGCACAGTTGAAACCTGCCATGTATGTGCGAGGCGTTGAGCAGATCTTGATGGATGTCATGACGAACACTGAAATCGCAAAGACAATCTTCCACAAAATTGCTGAGTTCTACAGTGAATACGCCCGCAGAACGTTACAGGCCGCTGGAGGAAACATCGATATCTTCTTTACTGGCGATGACTTCGGTACACAG
>JAFDKH010000414.1 GCA_019307065.1 Deltaproteobacteria bacterium | reverse complement strand
AACCTGTGCCTGGCCGGCGGCTTTGCACTCAATGCGGTCACCAATGCCAGGATTCTGGACGAAACACCATTTTCAGGACTTTTCGTGCAACCGGCGGCCACCGACTCGGGAATACCGTTGGGTTGCGCCTTGTGGGGCTATCACACGCTTCTTGGTCAAGACCGTTGTTTCGAGATGCGTAGCGCAGCCCTGGGAGCTGAATACGGACCAGACGAGATCGAGGCTGCCCTGAATAGTTGTGAGGGAATTCAAGCAGATCGGGTTGATAGCATCGAGCACAAGGCCGCCAGGCAAATCGCAGCCGGCAAGATAATCGGCTGGTTCCAGGGCCGCAGTGAATTCGGCCCGCGAGCCTTGGGCCATCGCAGCATTCTAGCCGATCCGCGCTCCCCGGCTTCGGTCGAGCGCCTCAATCAAGGTATAAAGCATCGAGAACCGTTTCGGCCATATGCCCCGATGGTTCTTGAACAATCAGCCCAGCTCTACTTCGAGAATGCCAGGCCTAGTCCTTTCATGGTTCTCGTCTCTGAAGTAAGAAAAGATAAGCATGAGCAGCTACCAGCTATCACGCATATCGATGGAACCGCAAGATTACAGACCGTCGCCCCAAATGAAGAATCACGTTTATTCGATCTTTTGACGGAATATGAAAGCCTGACCGGTTTCCCGGTTCTGCTCAACACCAGCTTCAATCGGGCGGGTGAACCAATTGTGGAGACACCCGCAGACGCCTTGAATATGTTTCTAGACACAGACCTGGATTGCCTGGCAATCGAAGATTTTTGGGTCGAGAAGATCAAAAACTAGCGGGGGCTCAGGGTATGCGCCTTGCCTTTGTATGGTTCAATACAAACTCACCAGTTGGCATCAGTCATGGAGTACTGATACTGGCGCGTGAGCTGGCCCAGGCGGGGCACGCCGTCGAAATCCTGCACCTCAACGAAGAACTCGGCTTAGCTGAAGACCCCGACACGGTTGTTACCCGTTTGAAAGAGATTGCACCCGATTTGATCGGCCTGTCATTCGCCAGTTCCCATGCAAGCCAGGCGAGAATTCTAGCCGACCGATTGAGCAAAGAACTTCCCGAAGTTTTCATTTTATGTGGTGGAATTCACACTACTTTGGTATCCGAAGAAGTCATCGACTGGCCGGGAGTAGACGCGATCGGCATCGGAGAGCTCGACAACGGGCCCTTGGTTGAATTCGTGAATTTACTCGCAAGCGGAGGTAGTCGCTATCGGCAAACTCCGGGCTTCTGGCTAAAACACAACAACGAAATCCATCGCAATCGACTGGCCAGGCTACCGAACCTGGACAATCAGGCTCTTCCGCTTTACGAGCTGATCGACCTCGACCGGCTGGTGCAAGCCAAAAGAGGCTTCGGAGAAGTTCTGGCTGGGCGGGGATGCCCGTTCCGCTGCAATTTCTGCCAGAATCATGCCCTGGTTGAACGCTATCGCGTAAGCCTTGGAGGGACGCCGGCTGCCTGGCCCTATTGCCGGCAGCGTAGCGTTAGCAACTTGCTCGAAGAAATCGAGCTGCTTCGTAGTCGGGCCCCATCGACTAAAGCAATCATGTTCGGCGACGATCGAATGGCTTTTGACAAAACATGGCTGGCTGATTTTAGCCAGCAATATCCAGCCAGAATCGGTTTGCCTTTTATTATAAATGCAACCGCCGATCAGATAGACGAACAAACTGCCGCTCTGCTGGAACAGGCCGGCTGCAATATGGTCAAATTGGGAGTTGAATGTGCTCCCGGCCGAATTCGGCGCGAAGTGCTCAACCGTCCTTTTGGAGAGAAACTGATCAGGCAGGCATTTAGCGCGCTCAAGCGCTACAACATCAATACGATGGCCTACCTAATGATCGGCATTCCGAGCGAAAAGTCCCAAGATGTACTGGCAACCTACCGGTTTTGCGCCAGCTTGCAACCCGACGCAGTCAGAGTTTCAATGTTTTGTCCTTTTCCGGGAACCAAGATCTATACTGATCTCGTAGATAAAGGCCAGCTATTGAGGTCTGTAGGGGTTTACGGCTTTTTAAAAGATTCAATTCTCGACTGGCCTGAAGAAATGCAGCTATTCCTGGATAAATCGCTGGCCCTAGGTGCCTGGCTTCTGAACGGACATCTTGGCGGCCAAGTTGGTGAAAAATCCCAAGAGTTTACCGACACAATTTTTGCGACCGACCGAGAAACCTGGAAGGATAGAGAATATCAGGAGGAGCTCAAACAACATTCTACCAAACTGCTTGACGATTTCAGGGACAAAAGCCTCAAATATTATCACGCCCCTTTTCCCGAGCGGCCTGACTACGCTTTTCTGGCAATACAGCGGCGATATCCACTGATCAACGTAGACCGTGTCAAGGACGATCCAGTATGAATACCTCGTTCAAACGAGTAATACTTGTGACTCCCCCGGGTCGCTGCCAGACAGGTGGTTCTTATCATGCGGTGCCGTCTGAAGGTGTAGCCAGGCTGGCTGCCTGGCTATCGC
>JAFDKH010000223.1 GCA_019307065.1 Deltaproteobacteria bacterium | reverse complement strand
TGCAACCCGCATGAAGCGCTGCATGTCGAGGGCATTGCTATGGGTAACGAAGGGCCGCGCCGTTGCGCCGCCGGCAAGCGTATGCATCATCGGGGTTTCAACCTCTAGATATCCCCGCGAATCAAAAAATTCTCTCAGTTTTTTTAGTTTTTTAGCTCTGAGTATAAACACATCGGCAACTGATTGGTTGACCGTCAGATCCAGATAACGGCGACGATAACGAAGCTCGACATCTTTGAGTCCGTGCCATTTCTCGGGCAGGGGCCTGATGCTCTTGGTCAGTAGTTTGAGTGATTTGGCATGAATCGACAGCTCTCCGGTGCGAGTCCGAACGGGACTTCCCTGGACACCGACAATGTCACCGACTTCAATGAATTTCTTGAAAATCTCATAGTTTTCATCGCCAAGTTCGTTTTTCTGGACATAGACTTGAATATTGCCGCTACGATCGGCAATATTTATAAAAGCCGCCTTCCCAAAAGAACGCAAGGCCAGCATTCGTCCGGCAACCTTATAGTTTTTATCGACTTTTTCCAGCGCCTGGGCATCTTGATCCAGGTGGGCCGTGTGAATATCCGAAATAGAATCAGCCGGCGTAAAATCGTTAGGGTACGGGTTTACATCCCGCTGCCTGAGTTCGGACAGCTTTCGTCTACGTTGCTCAACTTGTTCGTCCATGCTTTTTTGTATAACCTCTCGATTCGCAAGCACTTTTTGGCAGCATTAAATCGCAGTACGATAGCCCATTTGCCGAGATCGGTCAAGGAAAATCCCGGCATTTTAGGCAACTAGCCCGTTTTTGGATCGCTAGCCGTTTTGCACAGATAAACAGGCAACTAGAGTGGATAATTCCCGATTTCTATCAACCTGTGATCTTGTGGATCGAGCCTGTCACTCGGAATCATCCTGGAGGAGAAAAGCTTCCATGAAACCGTCCAGATCGCCGTCCAGGATCTTGTCGACGTTGCCGGTCTCGAAATTTGTGCGGTGATCTTTGACCATGCGGTAGGGCTGGAGCACATATGAGCGGATCTGCGATCCCCAGGCAATCTCTTTCTTCTGAGCGTGCAGGACATCCTCTTCTTCTCTGCGCTTCTCCAGCTCGAGATCGTAAACACGGCTTCTCAAGACTTTCATGGCCATGGCTTTGTTGCGATGCTGACTGCGTTCATTCTGGCAGGCGACTACAATCCCGGTCGGCAAATGAGTCAACCTGACGGCCGAATCGGTCTTGTTGACATGCTGACCGCCGGCGCCCGAGGCTCGATAGGTGTCTATGCGCAGATCTTCGTCACGGATCTCGATTTCGATATCATCCTCGACCTCGGGATAGACGAAGACACTCGCAAACGAAGTATGCCGGCGTTTACCGGCATCAAAGGGAGAAATGCGCACCAGGCGGTGAATACCTACTTCGGCCCGCAGATAACCATAGGCCGACTTGCCGTCGACCGAGAAGGTAACCGACTTGATTCCGGCCTCGTCACCGGTCTGGTAGTCGGTGATCGAAGTCGTCCAATTACGTGATTCACAATAGCGCAGGTACATACGCTGCAGCATATCGGCCCAATCGCAAGATTCGGTCCCGCCCGCCCCGGCGTTGATACTGACATAGGCACCCCGCTGATCATTGGGCCCCGACAGCATGCGGGCCAGCTCCATTGAGCGTATTTTTTTATCGATTGATTCGGAATCAGTCTCGAGTTCGGCCCCGACTTCCTGATCTTGCTCGGCCTGGGCCAGCTCGGCCATCTCAATATTTTCTTCGATTTTTGTCTCGACCGTTTCAAAAGCCTGAACGATATCAATCAAGTCGGATCGCTCTTTTTGAATTTCACCGGCCTTTTGAGGATTGTCCCAAAAAGAGGACTTCTCCATATCTTTGTCGATAGCCGCTAACCGTTTTTTCTTGGCGGCCAAGTCAAAGAGGCCCCCTTAGCGCAGCCAGTCGTTTTTCCAGGCCTAATAAGCGCTCGCTAATCTCTTTGAACATGCTGTCGTCCTCTCTACTCCATGCAGGCAAATTACAGCTACCACCTTCTTTCAAGCCCTGTCAATGCAGATTAGTTGTTGACAAGCTCCCGGCTTCAGGTTTCAATCCTGGCTTGAATCTGGACAAATCTACTAAGGAGAGAAACATGCACAAAAAACTGATCACAGGATTACTGGCAGCGATTTTACTGGCTACATTCATCACTCCCGGCTGTTTCCTCTTCGACTCGGCCGTGGATGAGGCCATCGACAACTCCCATGATGAGATGGCCAACAATATGGCCGCCGGGATGATGGTCCCGATGTATAAGTCATACGGCTTGAGCTTGATGGCTGCCTACTTCTGGGCCGGCGGTTACTGGCTTGCCCATCACCCCTACCAGCCAGGCCAGTGGACCAAGTGGAGTCACCAAATCGAACAGGCCAGCAAATCGGAAGGGCCCGAGCAACCTTTGCACGTAGAAAAAGCCTTTCTGAAGCGAAACGCAGACGGCAGCGAATGGTGGCGCTTAAAGGCCCTGGGCAAGGGTCCCGATGAGACATTCGTATTTGAAGCACTCTTTTCGGCCGAACGAACGCAAATCGTGCGCATGCTGGCCAAGATGGGCGATAACCCGGTTACTGAAATTACTTTCGAAGAGGGCGAAGCCTCCTTCCCTGCCCCAAGCGCGTTCGAAGATACCTGGATCAACGATCACACCCAGGGCACCGTAAGCCTGGCCGCCGGGACACTCAGCTTTTCGGCCAATCATGTTCAGTTCAAAACCCCGGACGGAGCCGGACAAGTAGATTTCTACTTTTCAGCAGATGTGCCGGGCGGCCTGATCAAATATCAGTTCAGCAATACCCAGGGAGATAAGTACTCGATTCAACTGAGTGGACATGGCAGCAACGCGGTTTCCGAATTGGGGGCTTTCTGATCAGGTTGAATCAGGTTCTTGTTCGACCGATTTCTTTTTTATAAATGTAAGTGTCAGCATTCCCAATGACACCAATACGCACAGCCAGGCGAACAAATCGCCGATCAGACCATAGACAGTCGTGCCGTTTAATAAGGCTACCGTACCTACCAGCCTGGCCGGCGGGGTCAACTGGCGGATATTGATCCGGTCGGCATCCGAATCGGCCAGGCCAAGCGGAATACGACTCAACTCTCTCCCTACCGGATCGATAATGGCCGAAACCCCGGTGTTGGCGGCCCGAATCAAGTAACGCCCGGTTTCGATGGCACGCAGGCGGCTGATGGCCAGGTGCTGATATGGGGCTGAGGATTTTCCGTACCAAGAGTCGTTGGTAATGTTGACCAGCAACTCAGCCCCGGCCTCGACTGTTTCGGCGGCAATTTCAGGAAAAATGGCTTCGTAACAAATCAATATTCCCAGTTTGCCGACAGCCGCCTCGAGCGGCTGATGATCTGGACCGGGCACAAAGAAAGCCACCCAATCGGGTACGAACCAGCGGTAAGGCAACACGGATGCCATTGGAACGTATTCACCAAAAGGCACCAGGTGGCGCTTGTCGTAGCGTGTCTTGACTTTCAAGTTTGCATCTACCAAGAAAGCCGAGTTGGTCAGAAAACCCTTGGAGTCTTTGTAGCCCCTGGTAATACCACCGATGATCAGCTCGCCGGTCATTGGAATTTCCAAGGGCTGCAAAGCATTTGCGCTGCGGGCCAACTGCAAAAATGAATTTATCTTGGGACTAAAGGAATCCGGCAAGGTTCCCTCGGGCCAGACAACCAGTTGGGCGCCTTGCTGCATGGCCATCTGGCTTTGGGAAAGCATGCGCCCAAAAACCCAGCGCTGTGCCGCAGCGCCTCTCAGCCTGGCCTTTTCGTCGAGATTGCCCTGGATCAAGGCAACCTTGATCATCTTGGCTTTCTCGCCGACCAGATCACCTTGCAGCCGGACCGCCGAATAGATCCCGCTAAAAGCCAACATGGCCGCCCAGGCGGCAAGCGTGTAGCGCGCTAATGGCGCGCGACCTTTATACCAAGCCAGCAAAACCTCCAGGGCGACATTGGAATATACAACTACAAAGCAAACCAGGTAGACACCTGCCAGACTGGCCAGCTGAGCCAGCCACAGGGTGCGCACTTGGCTAGTGCCCAACCCGGCCCATGGAAATCCGGTCAGGACATAGTTGCGCAGAAACTCCAGGGCTACCCAGATTGGCGGCAAAGAAAGATGCAATCCGATTCCCAGACGCTGCTTGATTCGAACGGCAGCCCAAAACGCAAATCCCCAGAATAAGGCCAAGAAACCAACCAGTAAAAACAAAACCGGAAATGAGAGCAGACGAGGCATATGCCCGAAAGTGGTCATGGCTACGTCGAGCCAATACAGGGCCAGTAAGAAATAGAATCCACCCGCCCAAGTGCCCAGCCCGAACGCCCGGCGGGGCGAAACATCGCGCAGAATCCAGAGCAGCGGAATCAAGCCCACCAGGGCCAGCGGTTCCAGCCAACCGGCCGCTCCTATTTCGCTTTCGCAAAACACCGGCACTAAAGGAAGAGTCACCGCCATAGCCAAACCGCTGCCAGCCGCAATGCTCAATTGTGAAAGTGTTCTCTTTTTGGATTTTGCCGGCACGAGTAGTCCGTCTACCGGCACGTCTGACCATCGAGGATCGCAACCAGGTAGTTTTGTTCGCGGCGCATATCGGCCGCTGCCCGACGTCCGGCCCCGACATGTTCATGTCCAAGTAAATGCAGAGTACCGTGAACCAACAGGACGGTCAGCTCCTGGCTCAAGGACAGGCCTTGTCTTTTAGCCTGACGCTTAGCCTGGGGAACACAAATAACCACGTCGCCAAGGATCTCCTGATGTAGATCGCCGCGGTCGCCTTCGAGCTGTGAAAAAGCCAGGACATCAGTGGTGCGATTACGCTTGCGAAAAGATCGGTTGAGCTCTGTCATCTCGCTATCGTCGGTCAGCAGAATAGAAAGCTCTTTGTCCTCGATTTCAAGAAGCTTCATCAAACGCTGTGCCCGATACCTGAATTTGGCGGCATTTGTCTGAGGAATTCCCCGCCTGCGTTTGACATGGACCGGCACGTTTACATCCCCAGTCGCTTCAAATCCTCCGGCTTATCATCGGAATCGGCTGGCTTTTCGGCACCATCCTTCTTGGCGCTGGCTGCCTTGAATTCTCCGGACTTGGTGCGGCGCTCGGTTGCTTCACGCTCCTTAGTGGCCGATTCGGGATAATCGGGACGGCGATGGTAGATACCGGTCAGGACCCGGTTGAATGCTCGGGCGATCTCATGCAGATCTTTCAGAGTCAGATCGCATTCGTCGAGTTGACCGTCGGCAAAAATGCGATTAATCATCTTTTGCACCAACCCCTGTAGCCTGGCCGGAGACGGATCAGAAATACTTTTCGCGGCAGCCTCGACGCTATCGGCCAGCATCACCAAAGCTACTTCTCGGCTCTGGGGTTTCGGCCCGGGGTAGCGAAACTCTTCTTCTTTGACCGTATCCTCATGATCACCTTTTTCTTTGGCTTTCTGGTAGAAAAACTTTATCAACGACGTCCCGTGATGCTGGAGAATGGCTTCGATAATCGGCTGCCCAAGTTTACTGGCTCGAGCCAATTCAGCACCATCTTTAACGTGGGTCTTGAGGACCGTCGCCGAAAGTGAGGGTTTGAGTTTGTCGTGAGGGTTGCTGGTGTCGCGCTGGTTCTCTGAAAAATAGTTCGGGCTTTTAACCTTGCCAATATCATGGTAGTAGGCCATCACGCGGGCTAGCAATGGATTACAATTTATCGATTCCGCGGCGGCCTCGGTTAGAGAACCCACAATGATACTATGATGATAACTACCCGGGGCCTGAACAATAAGATCCTTCAAGAGCGGATGGTTGAGGTTGGCCAGCTCAAGTAGCTTGATATCTGTCGTATAGCCGAAGAGTATCTCAATTACCGGTGCGCTGGCGGTGATAATCATCGCCACTAAAATACCACCTGCAAATGCAAAGATGACATTAAAAAGGGTTTCAAATCCATGCGCAAAAAGATCACCGGCGAACAATGACAGCCCGACTGCCAGAACCATGTTGGCAAGGCCGGTCAAAGCACCTGCCTTAAGCAAGGAAGCTCTTTGTTTTGCGCTAGCCACCGCCCAGGCCGCCACCAGTGAACTCACCAGACAATAAATAGCGAAACCGATACTGTTCTCCATCAACAGCCCGGCGATAATACTGGCGATCGCGGCAAAGATCAGGGCCATCTCGCTATTTAAGATGAATCGCACCAGCATGGCACCGGCCGCGAAAGGAATAGCAAAGTAGTATGATTCGAGCGGAAAAAGCCTGAATCGATCCCAGACTGCTCCGAATATCCAATACCAGAGCTTAGTCGACAAGATGAAAATAAACAGGACCAATCCCATCAGCAGGAGGTCCTTGGCTTCTTTTCTGAAAGCCCGGATGTTTTTAGCCGAAAAACGTATGGTGATTATCAGCATGAAGATAACCAGTAAAATCGTTCCGATTGCCATCTCCAGGGCGTTGGAAACCTCGGTAAGTTTCTTCATCTGCTGAAACACGCGAATGTGAGTCTTTTCAATAAGGTCACCGTCCCGGATTATCTTGGCACCTTTTTGAATTCGAATTTCAAGCGACCCGACAGCCTGTCGGGCTTCTCGTCTGCGTTTTTCGGCTTCGTCCCGATTGAATGACAAGTTGTCCCTAATCATGCTCTTGGCCAACCGGATTATTGTTGCCCTAATCGGTCCGGGCAGGTCGCTCAATTCGAGCACAGCTGTCTGCTGAAGTCGCAAGAGCGCCTCTTCAACATCGAGGATTTTCGAAAAACTCCCGACAATCTGCTCCTGTTGACTGACCCCATCCTTGAGCACCCTGACCATGATACCGCGTGACCGTTCAGCCGCCAGCAACACACGGTTCTTTACAATCATGTGCCGCATGGTGCGCTCGATCAGTAAGGTTATTGCAGACAGGGTCTTGGACGAAAATCTGTCCTTACGCAGCCTAATAAAATCTTCTTCGCTGACAACCTGCTGAAGGATCCTTACGTAATTATTCTTATAAGCGTTGAGCTTGGCGTCGAGGGTTTCGCGAGCTGATAGCAGGTCAGCCTCACGCATCGCAGCCAGTTTGTCTGGTTTTGACTCTACTTTTTTGAGGTATACTTTTTTTAGCTGAGTCTTTTCTTTAGAGCCGTTAGGAGTACCCTTTTTTTCTTCCTTCCCGATCTCAACCGGCTGGCCGTCGCCCTGCAACAGGCTGTTGTGCTCTTTGATCACCTTGGTCATTTCGGCAAAGGCTTCTTTTAATCTGCGGATGTTTTCGGTGCCCAGATCCTTTTCAAAATCGTATACCGAGAGCACGGCCTCTTCTGCTTCTCGTCGCTTTCGTTCTGTGGACTCCACATCGGGAACGGTAAAACTAATCGGGGCCCGGATATCGAACTTGGCGACTGTACCGATATCTTTGTCTGAAATTGGAAGAGTCGGACCTATCGCCGCCGGGTTGATGAATACCGCTACCGTAACTCCCAGCACCAGCAGGATCCCGGCCAGACCCGCCGGATACAGTAGCTTGCGCCAGTCGCGCAGAAATGCCCAGGCACCAGTTTCGTCGACAGATTTTATCGGTGCCCGGGTGCGTTCCTTGGCGTTCTTGCCGTTTCCCATCGTTCTACTCCGCAGCCACAGCTTTTTTTCCGGCGGCCCGTTCATAGGCCAGGATCACTTCAGAAACCAGAGGGTGGCGGACAACATCTTGTTCATTGAACGTGCAAAAACAAATCCCCGAAATGCCCTTCAGAATGGATTGAGCTGCGATCAGACCGGATTGTCGTTCCGGCGGCAGGTCAACCTGTGTGATGTCGCCAGTGATAACCGCCTTGGAGTCGTAGCCCAGGCGAGTCAGGAACATCTTCATCTGGTCGGATGTCGTATTCTGAGCTTCGTCGAGAATAATGAAACTATCATTCAAGGTTCTGCCGCGCATGAAGGCCAGTGGAGCAACCTCGATAGTCCCCTTTTCGAACAAACGACCGGCCTGGGCGGGATCCATCATATCATGCAGGGCATCGTATAACGGGCGCAGATAGGGATTGACTTTCTCGGCCAGATCCCCCGGAAGAAAACCGAGTTTCTCACCCGCTTCGACAGCCGGGCGAGCGATAATAATGCGCTGGACTTGCTGCTTTTTCAAAGCGGCCACGGCCATTGCCATTGCCAGGTAAGTTTTGCCTGTCCCGGCCGGCCCGATCCCAAAGACTACGTCATAGCGTCGTAACGCATCGATATACCGTTTCTGGCCAAAACCCAGAGGTGTAATCACTCTTTTACGGTTTGAAATGAAAATAGTGTCCATGAAAATTTCACGTAGACTGACACTGCTGTCTTGAGTCATAACCTTGAGAGCCTGCTCAACATCGGAAGAATGTTGGTTCAAGCCGGAATGTACCTGTTCATCATTGGGTTGTTATTCATCCTCTATCGAACTGTCGATGTGTTTGCCATCATAGAGGATTCCGAGAGCCGTATT
>JAFDKH010000056.1:25520-36246 GCA_019307065.1 Deltaproteobacteria bacterium | reverse complement strand
TCGATTTGTTAGTCCGTTTTGTGGGTGGAAATTGGGAACTGGATCATGCGAGGAATTTTTTCCGGCGGGAGAGGTTTATTCAGTTGACCGGAGCCTTCTAATGGGTGACCCCTGGTTCTGGTCGAAAAGACACGAGCGTTCATGGCGTTCATAATAACACAGATCCAGCTTGACCCAGATGTTGAAACCTGATGTATTTTCGTGCACGCAATACCAACATTTGGAATATCTGGCCGGGAGGGAACATGGGTGCGTCTTCTTATAAAATGGAGTTAGGCATGGCGCCGGCGGCTTACACAGTCGCCATAGTAGGGGCGCTCTTTCTCGCCCCGCCTACGGCGTTTGTCATCAAGAGCCTGCTACAAATGGCCGACGGTAAGAGCATTATCATCAGGCATCCCGGCCAGGAACTCGGGATGGTGGTCTTGTTCGCGCTGGTCGGCTCGCTGGCGGCTTGCTTGCTGCTCTGGCTGCGGCAGCCTGGTGGCGCGCATATAACCTGGGACGAAAATGGTGTGACCGACTTCGACGGTGACGGCGTACGGGTGGCCATTCGCTGGGAAAAGTTGAAGCGTGGAATCATCCAGGTCGTCCTGACGCAGACAGGTTCCGCGACGCGCAAATCAGGCGGGCAGATCCATCAGATCAGCGATGATGACGGTCGCCGGATAACTTACTCGACTTCGGACGCTCGCGCCGGCTGGATGTTCAGCCGGCGCCTGTTCACCAATCGAGACAGCCTGTACTTCACCGGCTTCGAGCAAAAGGGTCCGTTCCCCAAAGGCGAAGTCGAACCAGACAACCCCGGCCGGCCCGCAACCGGGATCGCCATAAACTTCACCCGCCTCGGCTATATCGCGCTCCTGGCGGCCGTGATCTTCCTCATGGGCAAGTACTCATCCAGTGAAGTAGACAACGCCCGCTTCGCAGGCCTGATGCTCTCGATTGGCGGCGGACTATTGTTGCTTCGAGTTATTCGTCCTTTAGCCGAGCTGCTGCGCATCAGGCGGGAGGGCAGGCGGTTTCAGGGCGCGAAGGAGTTTGAGCTAGTGGACAACGTCGGCCTGGACGCAATTGTGAAAGACGCCGAGGGGAACGAGTTGCGCTTCGACACCACCAGCATAAAGCACCCCGACGGCCTGCTCGAAACCCGGCGCGGCCCCGTACGCCTGGTGCTCAAAGACGCCCCGGCCACCGAGGGGCTCTACACGGTTGAAGCCCTCGAGCACGCAGGCACATACAAAGCCCGCAAGAGCCTGAAGCGAGCCGTGTTCCTAGAGATTGGCGTGCGCAGCTTTTTAGCCCTGTTCTTCGGGCTGGTGGGCGCCTATTTGCTGATGAAGTATCTATGATGACGGAGCGACCTTGACTTCAACATATAGACATCCCAACTGGTTCGGAAAGGTGCCCATAAAATTCGCCCTAACTTTGCTGGTGATATCGCTTGCGTCCCAGATCGTCACCTGCCAGGGGAAGAGCGGCGATGGCGATTCTGGTACCGTCGATGCCGACGGGAACGGCGCCGATCCGGGCAACGGTGATGTCGGGGGCACGGACGGTGACATCGTGGACCTCGGGGACGACTACGGGCTACAGGTGCCGTCGGGGTTCCCGTCCCCAATACCCTGGCCATGCTCGGCCGGGTTACCTTCAAGCCGGGCCTCTACCGTCTCTATCGAAACCAGACCACCTTCGAGGCCGACCTGATCGGGCAGGTGGAGTGGGGCGCCGAGTCCCTGGTCGGCACTCCGGCGGACCCCGGAACGTTCACCCGGCAAGGCGATCAATACACTTACGTCCAGGACATTGCCTTCGGAGCGGACCTCATGCAGATCGAACTCAGAGTCTCATTCGAGACCTGGGGTGGTCCGGCGCCAGGTCCGGTGATCGAGATGAACCAGGCCAATTTCACAGACTACCGGCTTAGCCTGGGCGCAAGCATCGGCGAGGCTGGCATGTACTTCATCGGATGCACCTGCGACACGCTTGAGCAACGCGTGGTCGACTATACCCTGGAGGATGGTGATACGCTCTCGATCCAGATCTGCTCCTTCTGCGGGGATATCTGCAAGAACTCCCAGGGAATCATCCCGCGCGCGGAGATGAACTTCTCGGGCCAGAACCGCGCCGTTGAGGATCCCACCCGTGCCGGCATCGTCTTCGGACAGCACGACTGGTCCGCAAACGTGCTGGTCTATCTGCGCGAGCCACTGGCCGGCTACACCGGTGTGGTTATCGAGCTCGGTATACAACTCCAGGGGCAAACCGCGCACCTATTTGATCAAACCTTACAAATTATCGAAACAAAGGCCATCAACAGCACCGAAATCCGGCAGGGCTGGTGACCCCTGTATCGGAGTTTCTGTAGGAAATTTGGGCTAGGGAACCAAATCTGAGTGATTTACTTTTAGCCATTTGTCAAGCTTGGATCGTAGATCTTCCGCAAAGGCGATCATCTCTTTGGTCTCAGCGTCCGAAACTGAACCCGAAAGTTCATAAACAGATATGGCCCGCTTTTTTCTGGCAGCGTCTAACATACGAACTCTCTTTTCTGATTCGCCTAAAGTCAACTTGAGAGATTCGATAGCATAGTAGTGATGGCTGCCTCGGCCGGGACGATAGCCCTCGGCAACTAGAGCAGCCATGGCGCACTGAAGTGCGGCGTTGAAAGCGAAACCGAAGCTGCCGTCCGGACTCAAGCCGGATGCCCTGGAGTCATTGATGCTCCGGTCGATGACACTGAAAAGTCCCTTCATTTCTTCAGGGCTTGATTCGTGTTTGACCAGAAAACCTTTACTGAACCAATCGTTCAAGCTCACGTTCGGAACCTATCACGAACATCTTTTCACCGTCTAGGAGAGAACGGATGAAATGGTTCTTGCGTTTGGCTTTCGTCTTGAACTCTTTTGGCGGATAGACGGTCGGATTGATATCGCGGCCTAGTTGCTCTTGTGCCGGTGCCAGGGCAGAGACTACATCGGCGAACGAGCAATTGCCTATTACGGTCAAATCGATATCGCTCTCGGGCTTCTCTTCGCCCCGAGCAAACGAGCCGTAGACAAACGCAATTCGGACACCCTCGGCCTCTTTCAGAGCCCCGTGCAGCAGATCAACGAGACCAGCGGTTTTCAAGATCAGGTTTTTCAACTCTTGATAAACAGGACATTCTTTATTGGCCCGGAAGTATGTACGACCTTTGCGCTCTTCGCGGGTAACCACACCGGACTGGACGAGATTGATGAGCTCGCGCTGAACCACGCCATGACCTTTACCAGCTGTTCGTACCAGTTCTCTCAAATAGAACTCTTCATCAGATCGACCGAAGAGGACCACCAGAAGAGCTTTGCGTGTCGCGGGAAACAGTAAATCTAATGTACCCATATTGGGTACTAATGTACCCTTTATGGGTACATTAGTCAAGAATCGGAAGGCTTCTCCTGCACATAAAAAAAGGAGAGGGTAGAACCCTCTCCTGAGAGATTTACTGGGCGATAAGGATTCGAACCTTAATAGACAGATCCAGAGACTGCCGTCCTGCCATTAGACGATCGCCCATCAATTTTCAAAAAACGTTACAGCTACAAACTACTTCTTCTTTTTCTTGCCCTTCTTTTTCTTCTTCTTGGGCTTTTTGTCGCTACCGCTTTTTTCGGCTTTTTTCACTTTCTCTTTTTCTATCTTTTCGAGTTCCTTGTCTGAAAAAACGACGAAGATGAAAGTCGAGCCCTTGTACTCGTAAATATTCAAGCCTTCCCAGCGCGCGCCGGCCTTCTTGTTGCGAATGTGCGTCCCCCGGACCGCGGAGGTATTGACGATCTTCTCCTTTACGATATGGGCGGCGCCTAGAATCGTCTTGCGATAGTACTCCAGCGTGCGGTCGTAGTTGCGCGGCGAACGATACCGGTGCTCGCCGACTTTCTTGGCCCAGGGAATTAAAGGTGCACTCCGGTATGGTATCGGGGCGGCCTCACGTGCAAGCGCCGGGGCGATAAAACCGACCAGGGCAATAACAACTAAAAAGAATATTGACTTATTGAGCACGTATTCCCTTTCTCAAGAAAAAATATCCTACGGATCGCCTCTGGGGGTGTCAAGGAAAAACCATAAAACCCGGTCTTTTAGGCATATTTTAGTTCTGTCCGGTCCAGCCGTGCCAGATCGATAGGCAGGCGATCGGGACAACGTCCGAGGCGGCCGCAACTACTTCGCTGGGATGGTAAATCTGCATGGCTTTGTCGGCCGCGTGATACATCAAAAAAACGAAGATCAGGGCAGCACAGCCCGAACAGGCCAGCATGAACTCGCCGGCCGGGAAGAAGAAGGCAATCGTACAGGCAATGGCCAGCCAAGGACCGATCGCCAGGTATTGCACGAAAGCCGAACGCTGTTGCTTGATGATGGTTGTGTTTATCACGGACCCCAGAGCGACGACCCCGATCATGATGGTCGGATTGATCAGGCTGTTGAAGTTTTGGGTATCCAGCAAGGTGCCAAAACCTGCGCCCAGGGCGATAAAACTTAAAAAGAAGCTGGCAACTAAGACGGCCCGGTTGATTCTTCTTAGGAGAATATTCAATACCAGAAACAGCGCGGCCGCCCCAAACAGAGGCCAGCGCAAGCTGACCAACAAGTTTGTCGGCATGAAAAGTGCCACGCCCCAGCTGCCGCCGATACCGACTAAAAGACCAAACGTGAAAAACAAGCGCTGGCCGGTTATAAATTTGCGCTGCACGTCCTGGCCGGCCATCTGAGCGGTAAAAGCCGTTTTACGCGGAAGCAGACGGCGTCTTCTTTGCTGCGGAGTATATGAACCAGGAGTCAAGTCAACCTCTTTTGAATATTATAAATAATCAACCGCTATACAGGCTAGGATATTCCCGTTTTTATGTCCATGATTTGTGCAGCATGGCCAGGATATCGTTCGAGATTGCAATCAGCGAATGCAACAGCCAGCCGTACCAAAACGATCTGGTTCTGAGCGCCAGGTAACCCAGCAATATTCCGGCAAAGACCGCCGCGATGGTCTCGAGTTGCGGCTTGCCGAAATGCATGATCGCGAATGGAATCGTCTGGATGAAAACCGCGTAAAAGCCGAGCGCCGGCCGTAAGCCGAACAACATGAAACCTCTGAAAATAAACTCCCAACCAATGAAGTAGACCGCATAAGCCGCTTGGTAGACGATGAAGTGCATGGTGCTGTTCCCAGCCTCGGCAAACAGTGGGTACTTGTGCTGGAAAGTGGGCGAGAAACTGACCAGGATCAGAATAGGCATGAAAGCCAGGTACAATATCAGCACAGCTTTCAGACCGAATTTCCAGTCGCCCAGGCCAACGCCCCACTCGATCGCCGGGCGCCCAATCACCCATTTGCCCAACATCAACGGCACGACTCCCAGTAGCATGAAGCTACAGCCGTACCAGTAAAAGGCTGGAAAAAGTTTTCTGAAAGGAACACCGACTGGAATATGGTGCAGAAAATGAGCTCTGAAGATTGCACTCGAACAGTTATCGTGGAACAAAATGATGATTATGGTGGCCGCGATCAGCACCAGGACGGTATCGAATGAAAGACCGGTGGTCCAGGGCTTGATAATTTCGTGCAGCCTTGCTGCAAATTTCGGTCGTTCGTTTATACTCACGCCTTATTTTCCAATTCAAGCAGGGCCCGTTCAATTCGCGCCAGGCTCTCGGTGCGGCCCAGAATTGAAATGACCAGAAATAGTGACGGGCTGAAAGTCACTCCGGTAAGCGCCAGGCGAACCGGCTGGGCGACCTTGCCCAACTTGGTGTCGGTTAGCTCTTCGGCCAGCAGGCGAAAAGCGTCCTCGATAGCCTGTTCATTGGTGATATCGAGAGTCTCCAGCTGAGTTTTGACTCGCCGAAGCACCTCGAAGGCAATCGGTTTGAACCACTTCTTGACACCCTTGGGATCGTACTGGGTGGGTGCTTTGAAAAAATACTCGGCCATCTGGGCCATTTCGGCCAGGGTTTTGGCTCTTTCCTTGAGCGGGTTGACGATTCTTCTCAATGTGTCATCGGCGACTGTCTCAATCCCGCGTTCTTTTAAGAATGGCACCACCAACTCGGCCAGTTCAGCATCGTCGGCTTGTTTCAGGTAATGGGCATTGAGCCATTTGAGTTTGTCTGGGTTCATCACTCCGGCAGACTTGCCGACATGCTCGAGGCCGAACAGCTCTTCGAGTTCCTTGCGCGAGAATATTTCTTGGTCCCCGTGGCTCCAACCCAGGCGGGCCAGGTAATTGACCAGAGCATGCGGCAGATAACCCATATTGCGATACTCTTGCACCGAAATGCTGATACCCAGTTCGCGGTATTCTTTCTCGCGGCGCTTGGAGAGCTTCGACCCATCCGGGCCGTGGGTCAGCGGCATATGCGCGAAACTCGGAACCGGGTAACCCAGAGCCTGGTACAACAGCATCTGCTTGGGCGTGTTGTCGACGTGATCGTTTCCGCGAACGACATGGCTGATCTTCATGTCGGCATCGTCGACGACCACGCAGAAGTTGTAGGTTGGCGAACCGTTCGACCTGGCCAAGACCCAGTCGTCCATTTTCGCGCTGTCGATCGGCATGCGGCCCATTATCAAGTCGTCGAAATGATCGGGGACTTCGCCGGGGCTCTTGAAACGAATGACATACGGCCGTTGCCCGGGGTCTTCGTCGGGGTCGCGCTTTCGGCAGGCCCGGTCGTAGGTATAAGTTATCTTGGCTGCCTCAGCCTGTTTGCGCTTGGCGGCCAGGTCATCGGCCGCACAATAACAACGATAGGCTTTGCCTTCCGAAAGCAGTCGCTCGATGTGACTTTGGTAAAGCTCCAAGCGCTGCGATTGGAAATAGGGGCCCTCGTCTATATCTATCGCCAGCCACTTCAGGCTGTCTAAGATTTGATCAACGGCTTCGTCAGTCGAACGCTCGCGGTCGGTGTCTTCAATCCTGAGAATGAAAGTCCCATTCAGGCGGCGCGCCAAGAGATGATTGAAGATAGCCGTCCTGACACCCCCGACGTGCAGATAGCCGGTCGGCGAGGGGGCAAAACGTACTCTTACTTTTTCGGTCATTTCTCCTCCGTTCTGTTCGAACGGAAGAATAGTCGTGCCGTCAGGGAAATGTCTAATGTTTTCCGCTGGGATTAAACAAGAAGGGATAGCGTACTTCGACTTCGCCGCCGCCTTGCGGTTTGGGAAAACGCCAGGTTTTGACCCGGGTGAGAATGCAGCGGCTCAAGTTGGTATGCCCGATGCCTTTGACCAGGTCAGCTTCAGAAAACCTGACCCCGCCGTTCTTGGCGATAATGAAATGTATCCGAAGTTTACCGGTCAGATCGGGATAGCGGGTCAGCTCGCGTTCGTAACAGTATTTGATCTGTTGGCGGTGCTTCTTGATGTAGGCCCGGATGACATCCGCCGGCAGAGATCCGCGGGATTTCAAGACCCCATGAGTAATCTCGAAAGTCTTTTCCGTTGGTTTGGTGTAGTTGACTTTGGGGGCGCTGCGTTCCAAATCGGATTGGCGCACAACCGGTCCGGCCATACGAATAGGCCCGCCGTTGGTTCCGCGACCGCCCGGTCCGGTCCCGACCAGATCCAGCCCGCCATAACCGCCGCTGTCCCCGGGCTCTTTGCCATGCAAACCACCCAGGGCATCCGTAAGATCGCCACCCAAACCGGGCCGGTCGGTGTTGTAAGTACCCGGTAGTCCCGGTCCGTCTCCCAGGGCCGCCACCATACCCAGGCGCGACAGCATTTCTCTATCGTCGGGCTTTTTGGCACGCCGGGCCGAGCGCTTGCCGGTGTCGGGGATTCCCCGCCGGCCCGCCTTACCGGCCGGTCCTTTGGGCAGGTCGGCCAGGCTTCTAGCAGAGCTATTCAACTCGGTTTTCATCATTTCGGCCGTGAAGAGTTTTCGCTCATGGCGCACGCGTGAGACAAGGTTGTAGATATAACGCGAAGGCACTTTACTCAATTGAGAATCAACCGAGCCCTGGGCGGCCGGGCCGAGTAATATTGTGGCTACAAAGGCCGCCGCCACAAAAAACACCAGCATCAGGCTGTTGAAAAAAGCCAGGTCTAACTGCCCTAGCAAGGCCCTGCGCCGGACCGGGTTGACGCGGATGCGTTTGAGCACCAGGCACATCCGGCCGAGCACCAGCCGCAAGCGGCTGTTTGGGGGTAATTCGACATTGACAATCCCGGCTTGCTCAGGGTCGGGCAGGGTGGTCATCGACAACCAGCGACCGGGTTCGAATTCGCGTTCGACTTCTACGTCGCCGGGCGTTCGGATTGTCACTCCCGCTGAGTCGATTTTAAGAAGCTCAAAATCCTCGCCGGGCAACAAGGTAGGCGGCAGCGGAATCTGGCAAGAATTCGTCGAACCTGCTTGAATCACACCGGTTTTCTCCTTAACCTGGACGACGTCGAGTGGAGTTTCTCCCCAGTACAAAGCAACTAGGATCCTGTCTCCGACATGTCTTGTGCCTGTCATCACGGCCTCCGTTCTTGTTTTGGCATCACTTTGGTAAGAGGCCTGCAAGGCTGCAAATGTTCCGCTATTGACTTGGAAATGAAAAAAAGCCTAGTATTCCTCGATATGAAAACGATTAGATATCTATTGATTGTGCCGCTAGTTTTGGGCCTGCTAAGTGGTTATTTGTGGGCTTCGGCAGCTCTGAGGCTGTCATTCGAGCAACTTGTCGCAGTCGCCGACCGGGTCGTAATAGCCGAAGTCGTCGAAATCAGTCCCTCAACCTGGGGCCCCAAACACATGCGGATTTACACCAGCTATACCTTCGAGGTCGACCAGGAGGTGGCCGGCAATGGGCTGCGCCGCTTTAGCATCGTTCAGCCGGGTGGTCGCATCGGCAATCTGGCCCAGCGCACGGACGGCTATCCCAAATTCGCCCGGGGCGAGAAACTACTGCTTTTCTTGGAGAAGCATGTCGGCGACTTCAGGGTTGTCGGCCTTTGCCAGGGAGTCTTCGGTTTTCACATAGACGAACAGCGCCAAATAATCTATCAGCGCTTGAGCGGGCTTTCCTTCCCTAAAGACCCCGGCCGGCCGATTTTGTTGGAGCGCGACGAAGCCATCCGGCGCATCCGTGAGCTTTTCCAGGCCAAACAGGTGAGCCCTTGAAAGCGACCTGTTTTTGGCTAGGCTGTATTTTTATCGGGCTATTGCTGCCGCAATCGGCTTCGGCTTATACGCGCAGCCGCGATTCCGACACCGGGGTTTGCCTGTACTGGGAGCGCTCGACCTTCACCTACTTTATTCATCAAGCCTGCTCGGCCGACATCCCCGACGTAAACAGTTGCATCGCGGCCGTTAGGGCCGGGATAGACGTTTGGAATTCACCGGCCTGTTCCAAGCTGAACGCAGTCTATGGCGGTACGACCGCCAGCCGCGAAGTCGGTTTCGATCCTGATAACTGGAACGACAATTTCAACCTGATTATTTTTCAAGAGACTTCCTGGCAATCCAGTGGCCAGGCGATTGCCTTGACAACAACTACCTATGACATTGAAAAAGGCGAAATCGTTGATACCGACGTCGAATTCAATGGCGTTGATTTCGGTTTCACCGTGAATGGCACACCAAGCTCGCACCACGACATCCAGAATACGATGGCCCATGAAGCCGGCCATATGTGCGGCCTGGACCACTCGACCGACAAAGACGCCACCATGTACAAAGATGCCGCTTCGGGTGAGACCGACAAGCGCGACTTGACCCAGGACGATCTGGACGGCTTGTGCTTCGTCTATCCGGTCGGGGGCGATATTCCCAATTTCATCGATGATTCAATGCTGGAAATTTGTGCCGAGAGGCCCGACGAGGGCTGCGGCTGTGCTGCGCTGGCCGTTCAACCTAAGAGTTTGCCGATATCAGTCCTGGCACTTGCTATATTCGCTCTTTTTTGGCGTAGAAATAAAAATATGTAGAAAGGGAGGCTTGAGTCATGAGAGTAGTCCGCAACCGATTGACTTTGTGTTTGTTGCTGACGGCGGTTTTTATGCTGCCGGGCTGCGATGATACTCGTCTACGTGCCGTCACCACCCACTATGATTTGTTTTTCCCGGAAGGCTCGCTGCAAGTCGATACTTTCGACCAAAAAACAGCGGCTCAAATCGATATCCTCTGGGTTATCGACAACTCGGGCACCATGTGGGAAGAACAGAACAACCTGGCCGACAATTTCGACTCGTTCATCGACATCGTCGAAAATTCCGATGTCAATTATCAAATTGGAGTTGTCTCGACCGACATGGACAAGGCCGACCACTCGGGCAAACTCTTGGGCAACCCCAAGATCATCCTGCGGGGCGTCAATGCCAAGGCCCAGTTTGCCGCCAATGTCATAGTCGGAACCGACGGGGCCGGCAACGAAAAGGGGCTCGAAGCCGCTTTCAAGGCCTTGACTGAACCGCTGATCTCGGGGGCCAACGCCGGTTTCTTGCGGCCCGGCTCGGCCCTGGCAATCATTTTCGTCTCCGATGAAGATGACAAGTCATTCAATATGATCACTTTCTACCAACGTGTCTTCGAGCAGATGAAATCTGTCGGCAACGAAAACCGCGTGGTGGCCGGGGCAATCGTCGGCGATCAACCCGACGGCTGCGAAAACCAAAGCACCGGTACGGCCGAGGCCGGCACCAGATATCACATGCTGGTTCAGGCGGTCGGCGGCTCGATCGGCTCTATTTGTTCGGACG
>JAFDKH010000056.1:0-25511 GCA_019307065.1 Deltaproteobacteria bacterium | reverse complement strand
GCCGGTCTCGACCGCAAGTTCTCTCTCTCGGACGAAACCCCCGAGGAATCCTCGATTACCGTCAAGGTCAACGGGGTTGTAATCGAGAAAGACTTCCAGGAGGGCTGGACATTCGAGAACGGCAGCATCTTCTTCAACGGCAGCTACGTGCCCCCCCCGGGTGCCACGATCGAAGTCAGTTACCTGCATCCCGAGCGCGAATTCGTCCTTTCGCAAAAACCGCTCTACGACGAGCTCAATCCCGGTGAACTGATTACCGTTACCGTCTATTCGCCCTCGGCCACCGACTGTGAGACTGTCGCCGATTGCCCTCAAGGAGTTGGCTGCAGTCCGCAAGCCGGCAAATGCAGCGGCGAAGTCATCCCGGCCGATCTGGCCAACGGCTGGGTCCTGGAGACGAAGACAATCGGCACTGAAGAACAATACATCCTGGCCTTTCAGGGCCTTTACTTCCCTGAGGGCGGCTCGACTGTTCAGGTCGTCTACCGTTGCGACGGCGGATGTATTTAGGCGTAAGCCTGCCGAAAGGAATCAAGGTCATGAGAAAACCAATTTATATTCTGACTATCTTCGCTGCGGCATTGTTCGTATGCGCTTGTTCCGGCTCGAGCAACGAAGCCGAATGCCAAAAAGACGGCGACTGCCCGGAGCACTGGGTTTGCGACATGTACGGCAAATACTGCCGCTGCGTGAATGACGACGGCTGCAACGCGGCCGCGGGTGAGCGCTGTATGCCCAGTGGTGTCTGTGAAATTTATACCGGCTGCAAGTCCGATCAAGATTGCGGCGGCTGCCAGACTTGCGAACTGCAAACCGGGGAGTGTTTGTGTGTCGATGATTGCGGCTGCGCCGAAGGTGAAAAATGCAACGCCTCGGGTTACTGCCAGCCGAGCACCGGTTGTTTCGACAATGCAGATTGCGCAGCCAACGAGATCTGCAACACCCCGACCAAAACCTGTATCGCGGCCAGCAGCTGCACTTCGAAATTTCAGTGCCCTTTGGGCCAAATTTGCACCAACGAGGTTTGCGTGGACGGCTGTGAAGACCACGGCGATTGCCCCTGGGAAAACGACGTCAAGTCGGCCTGCATGGCCGGCAGTTGCGTTGCCGGTGTCTGCAGCGATGATAGTTTCTGTGATTTCATGGAGTACTGCTCCAACGGCAACTGTCTGTCGGCTTACGATGATACTTATGCACCGTACTGCAAACCGTGCACCTCCGGCCTGGGCGTTGAATGCGGCCAAAGTGCGATGAACTATTGCTTGATCTATCCCTATGACAACGACCCTTTCGGGCTTGCCTACGACGAATATTGCTCGGTCGACTGCAGCGCCGGGCAACGCTGCCCAAACGGCTTCGGCTGCCACTCAATTCGAGTGGTCGATCCGGCCGACAAGTGCACATCAGACAACGATTGCCCGACCGGAGTGCCCTGTTTGGGCAGCGTCGAAGAAGATTCGGCCTATTGCGCCTGTCACGATCTCAAAAATACCTGCCCGCTGGATATGTGCGGTCTATTCACCAAGACCTGCATCAATTCCAAGAAAGCCTGCCAAACCGACGCCGATTGCGTGATCCCCTGCGAAGAATATGACGGAGTCGACTACGGCGGTTGCGTGATCGGCAAGACTTGCGGGCTCAACGAAGGCTTTCACTGCGATATTCCTTAATGACAGAAAGAGACAGCTCGATGAGAAGGTATCTATTTAGCTCGCTGGGGCTGGTGACAATCATTTGGGTGGCCCTGGCCTGCGAAGACGTACGCTTTACCCCGAGTTCGCTGCAGATCGACACTTTCCAGCAAACCCCGGTCCCAACCGTCGATATTCTGTGGGTAGTCGACAACTCGGGCACCATGCGCGAAGAACGAACCGAGTTGGGCGCCAAGTTCGACCAGTTCATGTCGCAACTCGAGGCAGTCGAGGCTGACTATCATATCGGGATTATCTCGACCGACACCAGCGACCCGACCCACTCTGGCCGCCTGCAGGGCGACCCAAAAGTTATCACGACCGATACACCCGACGCCAAATCGGTCTTCATCGCCAACGTCGACTTGCCCGAAACCACCAGCCGGACCGAGCGCGGACTGGACGCCATGCACCTGGCCTTGTCCGAACCGCTGGTTTCAGAACACAACCTTGGTTTCCTGCGCGACGAAGCAACCCTCTACGTGATCGTAATCAGCGACGAAGACGATCACTCAATCGGGCCGATCGGTTTCTACTCGCGTTGGCTCGAACACCTCAAGGGCCGCGGGCAGGAAAACCTGGTCAGTCTCTCGGCCATTGTCGGCCAGCGACCAACTGGTTGCGCCGGGGCCGAAACCGGGGAGCGCTATATACAGGTTCAGGAATTCACCAGCGGCCTGCAGTATTCGATCTGCGAAGACAACTATGGTCCGGTAGTCGAGGAACTGGGCATCAACGCGGCCGGTTTGCGGCGCAAGTATTACCTGAGTCAAACGCCTCAGCTCGAGACGCTCAAGTTGATGGTTTACCAAGACGGCGACGCTGAATGCGAGAGCCTGGCAGACTGCCCGGGTGACAAGTTGTGCACCAGTTCCAAGCGCTGCGCCGACCAGCTGCTCGAGCTCGACGATGGCGGGGTCTGGGTATATGAATCCGGCAATAACGCCGTTTTCTTCTCGGAAGAATATCTGCCGCCGGCCGGGGCTATGATCGACGTGGTTTACTACCGGAGGATAGGCCAATGAAATCAGCTTCCGGTATATTGATGATCGTCTTTCTGTGCGGGGCTTGTTCGACGTCGTCGACCTTCGAGGGCGAGTGTAAACGCGACTCTGACTGCGAAGATCAGTATCAGCGCTGCGACACGCGTGACTATCGCTGCGTGTGCGCCTCCGACGAGGCCTGCGCCGCCGGCGAGTTTTGCAACGCCAGCGGTTCCTGCCAGCGTAAGATGGCTTGTTTTTCTAACGACGACTGCAGCAGCGGCAGCATCTGCGACATCAATTCGGGCGAGTGCATCAGCTCGACCAGTTGCGTAACCGACTTTCACTGCGAAATGGGATATATCTGTCAAAATGGCACTTGTCAGGCTGGCTGTCATTCGACCGCCGACTGTGATCTTGGAAATTTAGAAATCTGCGTCGACGGCACTTGCCGGTTCGGTTTGTGCGAGAACAACAACTATTGTGAATTCGGCCGGGTATGCAACATCCAGACGCATACCTGCGAACAACCTGCGGAGCCACACTGCACATCCGACTGCAGCGCAACTTGTGAAGATTGCGCTCTCTACGAAGGGCCCTGCGGTGATCCGGCCAACGTCTGCGTCCGCGAAGACTTAGAAACCCACTGCTGGGTCGAGTGCCAGTCCGAAGATGAATGCCCTTCGGGTTACCAGTGTGTACCGACCACAGTCGCCTGGAGTCCGATTTGCAATTCGGACATCGATTGTACCGAAAACCCCAACCCGGATGACCGGGTGATCAACATTTGCGACGGCAAGGGCTCGGCCACCCCGCGCTGCCGTTTAAACAAGCAAGTCTGCGAAGAAGACGCCGATTGCCACCAGTTCACCACCACCTGTTTCGCCAGCCAATGTATCTTCGCCACCCACTGCCGCCCCCAGGGCGGCTGTCCTTAGTTAATAATCAGGTTTTTCGGCGGATAAAACAACCGGCCTGGCCGCTGTCGATGTATTTACCTTCACGGGCGATCTCAGTACCGCGCAATAAGACGTGCCGGGCAATTCCGCGGACCGTCATAGCCTGGTACGGGTTCCAGTCGCAATCGGTCTGTAGATCTTTAAAATCGATCTTGCGGTGTTGGTGCGGGTCCCAAACGACGATGTCGGCATCCGAGCCTTTTCTCAAGACCCCTTTTTGAGGGTAGAGACCGAAAAGCCGGGCCGGGCCTTCGCTGTGCAGCTTGACCCACTGGGCCAGTGATAACTTTTTCTTACCGGGCCCAAGTGTGAATGTCAGTGCCAGCGAGGTTTCAACCCCGGGCAATCCGTAAGGGATTTTTTCGAAATCTTTGCCCCAACTGTCTTTCTGACGACGATTGAAAGTGCAATGATCTGTTCCGATTGCTTGCAGCCAGCCGCGCTGCAGCGCCACTAGTAAACCAAGCCGATCTTTTTTGCCGCGCAGGACCGGACAGCAGCCCCACAGATGACCGTCTTTGCCGGAAAGCTTGCGCTTGTCGAGCAGCAGATACTGGGGGCAAGTCTCCCCGCTGATTGCATGCCCGGCTCTGCGCGCCCGGCCGACCGCGGCCGCGGCTGCGGCCGTCGACAAGTGCACCAGGTGCAAGCGTGCCCCGCAGACCTTAGCCAATTCAATCGCCCGCTCGGCAGCTTCTTCTTCGACCAGGGCAGGGCGGGCCGCGGCCAACTGGGCTGCGCTTTTCGGCTTTTGGCGGGCGCGTTTGGTGTACTTTTCGATCAGATCGTCGTTCTCGGCGTGTACGCAGACTGTCACGCCCAAATTTTTACAGCTTTCCATTACAGCCAACATACGGCCGTCATCGGCCTGCCAGCCGCGCTCTTTGTAAATCATAAAAAGTTTGACCGAGGGCGCTCCGAGTTTGACCAGTTCTTTTATTTTTTCAACCCAGTTCGGGCGCCAACCTATGAGTACATTATGAAGGCTGTAATCGATATTCACTTGTCGATCAGCCAATCGACGCCGGGCCTTAAAAGCACTTAGCGGATTCTGCCCAGCGGCCGGGGTAGTATAGTCGATCAAACTGGTCACCCCGCCGGCTGCGGCCGCGCGGGTGCCCGAGTCAAAGTCGTCGTTGGTAGTCAGGCCCGGGCCGATAGTCAGCTGCAGGTGGACATGCGGGTCGATTGCCCCGGGAATCACCAGGCAGCCTTTGGCGTCGATCACCCGGCTGCAGGCGCTACGGGCTTTTTTACCAAGCCGCCCGATTCTAAGTATTTTCTGCTGGCTGACAACCAGGTCGGATTGTAGCTGGCGGCCGGCAGATATGAGCTTGCCGCCGACTATCGCCAGGTCGCCCATCAGCCGATCCCGATGAAATAAAGAGCCAAGGGACTTGTTCCGATCGAAACCAGGGTCGACAGGACCACCGTAGTTGCCAAAAGCTCGGGATAGAGATTGTACTTTTCGCCGAGAACAAAATTGAGCACGGCTACCGGCATGACCGACCCGATCAAAACCGCCGTCCGAGCGAAGCCAGTCAATCCGAACAGCCAAACAGCAAAGAGACCCAGCCCGAAACCGGCCCCAATTCTGATTATGGTCGACAGTGTGGCCAGCTTGATATGGGCCAGCCTGGCATCGGCCAGACGGCCGCCCAGCAAGATCAGCATTATCGGAATAGTCGCCTTGCCGACCAGGCTCAACGGGGTAGATATCTCGGTCGGAAGCTTGACTCCGCTCAGGGCCAGGCCGACTGCCAGGGCGGCTGCGTATATCAGCGGCAAGCGGAAGACTTCTTTGATACCACCGCGGCCCCTGGCCAAGCCGACTCCCAGCGTGACGTGCAGTACATGAATGGCGACATAGAAAACAACTTGGCGACTCAGTCCGGTTTCACCGTAGGCGAACAGGGCCAGCGGAAAAGCCATATTGGCGCTGTTCATGAACATGCACGAAAGCAGCAGCGCTCGGCGTTCGGGCCGCTTGATAAAAACCAAGAACCCCAATATTCCCGTTCCGGTCATGATAATCAGAGCGGCCGCACCTATTTGTAAGAGCTCGAGCGGCTCGATCGACTGCGAACCCAGCGAGCCGAGTACCAGACACGGGAGAAATATCCACATCAGCAGCTCGGTCAATTGCTGAACCGGTAGTTTCTTGAAACGGCTATAGATAAAGCCCATCGCCATTATGGCAAAGACCGGTACGACCGTAGCCAGGATATTACCGATTATTTCCATATTGTCATTTTGGTGTAAAAATCAGCGGGTAGACGACCTGGCAGTCTTTACCGTCGGCCGGCGGGGGAAAGCTGAGTTCTTCGAAATAATCCAGGATGCACTGCTCTAGATCCTGGTTTCGAAAGGTGGCCGCAACGATATTCTCTTCTTTGACCGCACCTTGCGAATTAATCAAGAATTGAACGTCGAAAATATCGTCGTGTTTGGGAGCATTAATAAAGTATTCGTCATAGCAGTCGCGCGCTCCTGGCCAGGCGTTTTCGGCCCGGTTCTTAACGGCCGCGACCGACAGGGCTCCTTCGACTCTGACGCGGCCGCTCTTGACCACGGCCGGTCGGTTACGCAGCCGGAATTTCAACAGCGTTTTCTTGCCCGAGCTGACCATGACACTTTTGGTCATTACACCTTTGGCCGGCTTCTTGATCTGAACTTTGTATAATCCGGGTTGCCGCTCTTCGGGCGCCATCGGAGTAATTCCGGCCCGCTGCCCGTCAACGATGACTTCCAGCCCGGGCGGGTCACTCTGGACCGCCAGCCAGCCGAACACCTTGGTCAGCTTCCACTTGATTTTCGAGCCGAGCCCGAGCTTGATCCAGCTGATCCTGATCCGGTAGCGCTCAGCTTGCATTGACACTTTGTGAGAACCAGGTTTCAGCACATTTGAACACGGGGTAGGTGAGCAGAAGAATTCTCCGTCGACATAGACTGCCGCGCCTTCTGGTTTTGAATCGAACTCGACTGAAACGAAGCCCTTGGGTTGGACCTTTTTTTCAACAGCTGTGGCCGGCCCACAAAGCAACATCACCATAGCGACTGCCGCAAACACTTTCATATTCATCTATGCCTCCCCGTCTGACGAATCTAACAGCTCTACTGGCAAGGGAAATCACGATACCAAAGTAGAGAATAGAAGCCACCCCCGTCAATAGTCAAAAAAATGCCGCGCTGATCGTTGTCACATTCGTCGGCACCTATAACGGCAACACCCTCGTAGTTTTCGGAACCGAACGGTACCGGCTCCGGGCCGCCGTAGACTTTGACGCTGGTAAGCACACGATCGTTGCCAACCGGCTGAGAAGACAACCTGGTCACTTCGAGCGTGTTGAATCCGCCGCCATGCCAGATATACAGAAGTCCGGTTGAGCGATCAAACTCCAGACCGGCGGTTTCAGTCGCATCAGTCAAGTACTCACCGACAAAGACAAAGGTTTGCTGGTCGCGGTCCAGGTCAAAAGCGTAGATCTTACCACCGTTCTGATGCCCGACCAGCATCAAACCGCCCATACCGTTTACACTCGTGTAGGGATTACCGTCATTGTCGACGAAACCCTGGGCCGCCAGGAACGAATCCGGTACAAAAGTGATTCCTTCGGCTCCGGACCCGCAGGCAGCCGGCAGATAGGCGCTCGTGTCCCAGTCGTTAACCAAAACGGCTGTCTCGTAAACCGACAGATCGTATTCCTTGATGCGTTCCTGACCTTCGATGATCAGATAGACAGTATGGGTTTCGTAGAAATCGGCCTGAGTTATACCCTCGAGATCGGCGAAGTCGGTCCATTCACCGCGTAAAAAATCTTGATAATCGATTTCAAAGCTTCCCGTATCGGTTTCAGTAACCGCCCAGATCTTGGAAGGCCCGCCGTTGCGAACAACCCATAACAGCCGGGCAACCGGGTTCCAAACCGCTCCGCTCAGGTCCGAGTGAAAGTTATTGATCAGGGGACCCTCGATATCGGTCAGGTTGGTGGCCTGCTGCGACGTTTCCGCCGGCCAGTCACATTGCGACAGCCCGCTGGTTATACAGACCTCTGAGACACATACGTTTTCGGTGCAATCCAGCCCGTCATCGCAATCGGGGTCGGCAGTGCAATAACCGGCATCCGGATCGCAGCCATCCGGAATCCCGTCGCCGTCGGAATCGTCGTCGTCGTCGAACCCGGCACAAACGTCTTGGCAGTCAGGCACACCGTCTGAGTCACTGTCGTTATCGGACAGTAAACAACCGCATACTCCCGGTTCTATTTTGTCGGGGTCTGTCGGACACAAATCGATGCAGTCGGGAGTCTGGTCATTATCCGAGTCGCTATCGGCTGTGCCGCAATCACAGACACCCGGCTCGACCTTGTCGCGGTCAAGCGGACAACCATCTACACAATCAGCCGTGCCGTCTTGATCGAGATCGGTGTCAGCCTGGCCGCATCCGCACTGGCCTGGGTCAGCTTTTTCGGGGTCAGCCGGACAATCATCGACGCAGTCAGGCACGGAGTCTAAGTCGCTGTCTGTTTCGAGCTCTGAGCAACCGCAATAGGCCGGATCGCTTTTCTCAGGGTCAGCCGGGCAGCCGTCGACACAATCGGGGCTGCCATCGGCATCGCTGTCAGTTTCGAGTTCACTACAGCCGCACTGACCCGGCTCGACTTTTTCGGGATCGGCCGGGCAGCCGTCGTTGCAATCGGGGCTTCCATCTGAGTCGGAATCAGTGTCGGCCACCCCGCAGCCACATAGCCCGGAATCCTGTTTGTCGGGGTCGGTCGGGCAACGGTCGAGGCAATCGGCCAGTTCGTCACCATCGGAATCAGTGTCGGCTACGCCGCAGCCGCACTGACCGGCCTTTACTTTGTCGGGGTCGTTCGGGCAATAGTCGTATTCTTGTCCATAGCAGCCCGGGCCGGCCAGTACCCCGACCAGCAAAGCCAACCAAAGTATACTAACCTGGCATTTCATCGTAAAACCCCTCATAGCTATTGATCGAGATTTTTCAAGAACAGTCGGCCTATCCAGGTAGTGCTGGGCATGGTACCCTCGAGCACACGGTAAAACAGTTTGACCGTCCCGCCGTTTTCGTTTGTCCCGATCCCGTCACCAAATCCGCCCAGAGAGAAAATGTGGCTACCTTGTTCGATATTGAGTCTTTGCCTGGCATACAACAAGATCCCGCCTCCGGCCCCAAAGCCAGCGCCGAGACTGGCGTCACCGGCTCCGTTGGCCGAGATTTCGCCCGAGACAACGATATTCTTCGAACGAATAATGATCGCGCCGCCCCCGGCTGCCCCGCCTCCGCCGCCGCCACCGCCGATGCAACCGGGATACGCGTTACCGCCAGTTGCACCGCCATGTCCACCAAGTGCAGAACCGCAGCAAAACCCGTTGCTATCCGCCCCGCCTGACCCGCCCCCTCCGCCGGACCCGATCAAGATGTTCTCGTCTTCTGAAGTGTCGCCGTTCTTACCAATAGCAGCATATCCACCAGGCGAACCCGGGCCGGCTCTTTCAGGATCGGTGGTCGGACAAACCATAAGACACACGTTTCCCACTCCAAGACCACTCGCGCCGCTTCCACCAAAAGGCCCGCCGCCGTGCCCCCCGTCGCAATCGCCCTGGTCAATCGGATAGCCATCGCAATATCCCGCCGGGCAACCATTCCCGTTGCTTCCTGGCTGTCCGCCAAAGCCACCCCCGTCGCCCCCGAATCCACCGCCAACTCCGTTGAAAGGATAAATCTGGCAATCGTAAGAGGATATTCCGGAGCCACCGGGTTCGCCGTTCGGGTCAGCAAACCCAGTTACCCCGCCGCCGGATGTCATGCAGGCCGAGGGTTGCATAGCTCCAGGCGGATCAGGGTCGCAATATTGTCGGCCGCCGCCGCCACCGCCGCCGCCATGGCCCTTGCCATCCATGGTTATTTTACAACCGCTGGTGACTGTGACTGTCCCGGTGGCTTTGATTTCGAGCTCTCCAAAATTTCCAAGATCGTTGGCCGGCCGGGCGGTCAGGCTGGCATTGCCCAACAAGGTCACGTTAGTGAAATAGACCGCATCGGTTTCCAAGGTCCAGACTGGACCCTCATGGGTCAGGATTACTCCCGGACAGGCGATCCCGGCCAGGGTGCAACTCGACCCGTTGATAATCAAAGATCCGTCCGGACCGGCGACACATTGGCGGCTTTCACAAATCTCGGTTGCCGAACACATTTCATCTTCTGCGTCTAGACAACAACCGTCAGGCCCCGGACACCAATCATCACTGCAGGCGCCTTTGGCACATTCACAAGCGTGTGTCGCCGAACACACCCAGCTTCCATCGCCGCATTCATCATCCTGGCAACAACCTGCATCGTCTTCCCGGCAATAGCCGTCGCCGCATAATGTCCCCGAGCATTCGCACAAACCATCGACTGAGCACGCAGCCGCCGGACCCAGGCAGCTGCCGCAATCGTGACCCGCATTTGGTGACGACCCGCACTCGCGCCCGTCACAGTCGTCGACGCACAAACCGGCTACCGAACAAATATCGGTTAATCCCTGGCAACTGCCGCAATCAAGTTCGGCATTGGGTGACGGTCCACATTCACGCCCGATGCAGTCATCGAGACACTCGCCCGCGGTGGTGCAATAATCAAAAGATCCTTGGCAACTGCCGCAATCGAACTGCAGATTGGGAGACGGCCCGCATTCGCGATCGGCGCAATCATCGACACATTTGCCTTCTGGGTTGCAAAAGTCACTTGGTCTCGGGCAGTTGCCGCACTCACCGCCGCAACCTTGATCAGGGCAGGGGTCGCAGGCATCCCCAATGCCGTCGTCATCAAGGTCGACCTGGTTGGTATTGGCCACCCGGGGGCAGTTGTCGTCGCTGTTGCTGACTCCGTCAGAATCAAAGTCTTGATCGGCACAAGCCGGATCGGCAGGGTGGCACAAGTCGCTGGTATCCAACGGCTGGTAACACGAATAGCCAGTTAAAAAAAGCAGCCAAACCAGAGGAAAACGCACATGTGTCATTAATTGAATACTACCCGCTGACACTATCCTTTTCAAGACGTTCATGCTCAAGTATGCTAAGTTTGCTTATAAATTTGGCACATGCCGGATATATGAGAAGGCTATTAACTATTAAACTATTTCAAGGAGTTTATTGATTAGTGCATTCGGTCGTGCAAATCGGCAGTCAACTCGGCAGGTTCAAGCTCGAGCAAAAGCTGGGTGAGGGAAGTACCGGTACGGTATATCTGGCCCAGGACACACTTCTGAACATCAAAGTTGCGCTCAAGGTGTTGAGCCAGACTATTACCAAAGCCAAAGCCTTTGAAAGACTGGGCAGCGAAGTCTTATTGGCTCGCCGGGTATCCCATCCGGGAGTCTGCCGGATATTCGACATCCATGCCGAAGGTGAAATTCTATTTGTTACCATGGAGTACGTCGAAGGCCTGACCCTCGAACAAATTCTCAAAACACAAAAAGTCCTCGATATCAACCGGGCCGCCAGCCTGGCCTGCTCGATTTGTCGGGCTTTAAATGCCGCCCATCAACAAGGCGTCATTCATCGCGGGTTGACGCCCAGCAACATTGTCGTCAGAAAGAACGATAGCATCTCGATTACAGATTTCGGGCTAATCAAAGCCCGCGATATTGCCGAAACCACCGGGACCGGCGCGCCCCTGGGGACTATTCATTACATGTCGCCTGAAATCTTGTTGGGCAAGCCGCCAACCGCCCAAAGCGATATCTATTCACTCGGAGCGATCTTATATCGCTGTTTGACCGGCAGCCTTCCATTTCAAGGCAACCAGGTACTCGAAGTCACCAACGCCGTTCTCGAAGGCCGTCTGGTCAAACCTCAGCTATTTAATCCCGACCTGCCGCAAACGGTCGAAAAGCTGTTAGTCACCGCTATGGCCGTGCAACCCGAAGCGCGCTTTTCGAGTGTCAACCAGGTTCGTCACTGGATCGTAGAAAACATCGAAGGCGCGATCGACGCCGACGACAGCACTGACCAGCCAGCGAGTGCTTTACTGGATGCCAATCTTGATACAGGGTCCGAAGACTCGGATGAAGACAAATCCCGTTATCGAACTCAACAAATCCGGATCAATCAAACGATTATTCTATTCAGCGATATCATCGCCATCACTAACTACTTCGACAGCCACGGTAATCTCGCCGGGCGCAAGCGAATTCAGCAACACAACGAGGTCCTGTTTCCGGTCATTCAGCACAATCACGGCACAATAGTCAAAACTATTGGTGACGCGATCATGGCCCAATTCGATTTCCCCGACGAGGGTGTCGAAGCCGCAATCGAAATGCAGCATGCCCTGGACTCATACAACAAACGTATGGCCCACCAGGAAGACAAGATCTTCATTCGGATCGGCTTGCATGCCGGCCAGGCGATTATCGAAAACCAGGACGTCTTTGGAGATGCGGTAAATGTTGCCTCTCGAATCTGTTCGAAAGCCAGCGGCCGTGAAATACTGATTTCAGAATTCACCAAGAACGGGTTGAGGCGAACGAAAAACTTCACTAAATTTCATTCGACTACCACCCTCAAGGGCAAAGCTCAGGACTACAATCTGTTCGAAATCGTTTGGGACGTCTCTGACAAGATCTTCACCCCCGATGTAAAAGAAATCGAAAACATGCCGACCGAGGTCGGCAAAGTCGCCCAGATGGTCGTTGAAAAATTTACAGAAGGTATTACCCAGGAATTACCCGTCTCAACAGCTACAAAGGATCAACCCCATCCGCAGTCAACATCGCTGACCGAAAGCATGACAGGCGAGTCACCTCGAGTTACCGTCGAGATTCCGGCCCTGCAAAAACCACATAACAAACCGGCCGCAGGGTCGACCACAGCTGATGATCATCTGAGAGTACCCGAGCCGCCAACAGTTCTTTTACGGGCGAACGATCCGCTCTTGTCTAAGAACAAGGGACAGGCACAAACCCAAGAGATGTCTTTATCCAATATATCAAAAGAAGATAGTCAGACTGGCGAAATCACCGAAATCAGCGCAGTCACTCAAACAGCCGATGCTCCGGATAGCGAGCTATCCCCGCCTGATCTGTCCGCGCCGGTACAGCAGCCTCATTCCATTGCCAGTCAGCAATCCGACTTGCCGCCCCCCCCGGTTGACGAAAGTAAAGTATCGACCAAGCCGAGTGACCCGTCTCCTTTGTTAACCACATCGGGTAGTCCGGTAGTGGTGGTTTCGTCGGAAATCCGCACCGAATTCGAAGGCCGACCGCTCGGTAGCCGCAGGCGCATGAGTTCTTCGACTCTGGTTATACTCGGCGTTGCCCTGGGGATGGTAGTTGTGGCTGCACTCGTTGCACTATACTTGCATTTTCAAAATTCCGACGAGGTAAAACCGGGCGACATCAAAGAACCCGGCAAGGTTTCTGATCCGGTCAAAGATCCCGTCGCCAAACCAAGCGACCCGCCAAAAACCCCCGACGAAACCCCCAGCGATCCCGAAACAACTCCAGGTAATACCGAACCCGATGAAGTCAAACCACCCTTACCAGATGAAGACGAAAAAGGGCCAGAACCAAAGGTCGCCGGACCGACTGGTCCCAACAAAGTGAAGAAGTTGAGAAAAATAATCCGATTCAAGATGTCCAAATCCGGTATCATTTTCGGAGACAATAGGACATTCGACGCCGAGTATCGCAAGATGAGGAGATTAACCAAGAAGGCCCGGCACACAGACGCTTATGCGGCCGGAGTACGTGCTCATTCAGTCCTTAAAAAAATCAAGATAAACAAACCATTCGTTCAGGCCAAGCTTCTTCGTTTCAATGATCGTTTCGACAAGATCGGTGACACACCCGCAGCTAGTAAGCTTGGAAATCTGTCAATGAAAATCATGGCGGCTTTCGAGGCCAAGAAATATTCCCTGGCAAATGATTTGCTCAATCGGTCATTCAAATTGCTACGTAAGAAACGCTAGGTGGCTGGTTTTGACTAGGGTTCTTTTTATTATCGCCGGCCTGGTGGCTTACATGTCGATGGCCTGGTCTCAAGAGCCTATTGACCTCAAGATAAAAGCCTGTGTTTCGGCCAAGGGCATGAGTCAGGCCAAAGTCGAGGCTACCCGCATCAAAATTGTAGATCAACTCAAAGCTCTGGGTGTCTCAGTAGTCGAACAGACAAAAAATACCACAGCCGAAGACAAATGCTGCTACACGCCCAAATGCCTCTCAGACGATCTCAAGAAGCGCTCAATAGACGGCATTGTAACTGTGCATGCCTTGAGATTCGGCCCGATGATTCAGATGACAATCAAGATATACGCTACTTCCGAAAAGAAAGTCATCCGGCAGGTCAAAGCCAAAGCGGCGGCCCGAAAATTTCCCGCTTCAGCTTCCCTCAGAAGCGTTTTCGCCAAAGCACTCAAAGACCTTAGGCTGCGAAAAACCATAGCCAAGCAAAAAGCACTGGCTGCCCGCCGGGCCGCTCAGGGCAAGGCCCTGGCCGAAAAATCCCGCCAGGCAAGGCAAGCTGCCCAGGCCCGTAAGGCCGCAGAACTGGCCAAGCGCAGCGAGCTGGTCAAAAACGAACCTGTTCCGGTTGTAATCTATAATAGACCCGAAAAACCCGGCTCGCCGGCTTCAACCTACTATTGGATCGGCGGGAGTTTGGTTGGCAGCGGAGCTGCCTTACTGGCAACTGGGATCTATTTTCTGGCAGGTCCCTTACAAAATGCCCTCGACCAGCGCGAAGCCGCATATCAGAATTGGCTGATCGCCAGCGATATTTCAGATATTGAAAGATATGCCCGCGAAATAAATACCCAAGATCAGTCAGCCAAGGATTCTCAACTGATCGGCTGGAGTCTGGCCGGAGCCGGTGCAGCGGTCGCAATCGGCGGGGTTATCACCATGTTACTTGCTCCCGATCAAAAAACAGACCCACAATCGAGCAGCTTCAAGCCAATCACACGGCCGCTGGCCCTTAGAGAAGGTGGCGGTTTGATTTTCGAGTGGAAATGGTAGTCCCTGCCCGGCTTGGAATACCGCATTAAAGCTGACTTGACACTCCAGGTCGCCTGCGTTACGACACATGAAACCCATCCAGGAGGAAGAGAAATGCGAAAAACTGGCATCACTATTGCGCTAATTGCCGGCCTGATGATTTTCGGCTGTGGTGACAAGAAAAAAGCCGAAAAACCCATAGACAAGCCCAAAGTGGAAAAGCCTAAGATTGACAAGCCCATAGCTGTAAAGCCCAAAGCTGAGGCCCCCAAAGCTGAGGCCCCCAAAGCTGAGGCCCCCAAAACACCCGGGCCCGAAGTAGCCCAGTGCGAAAAAATACTCTCCAAGAGCTGGACAACCATTCAGCCGGCTCTAAAGATGCTCAAGATTGCCGATCCGGCCTCTTTAGAAGATGGTTACAAGAAATCGGCCAAAACTTATCTCGAGCGCTGCCAGTTACTGCCCAAAGAATTGCGCGATTGTCTCGAAGCAGCCGATAACCCGGTTAGTGGTATCGACACCTGTAAAGTCAACGAGGGTAAGAAATCCAACGAGAAATTATATGCGCCTGATCTCAGGCGACATATCAAACTATTCGAAATAAAACCGCTCGATAAGAAGCGGGCCAAGAAGATACTCGCCGGTCTGAGGGGCCGCTGGGTGAATGACTGGAAGGCAGCCAAGCTCCACACCACCTGGAAGATCAAAAAAACTGGCGAAGTAGCTGAAAGAAGAAAAGGTCACGGTGGCAAGATCGAGCAGAGGAACTTCAAAATCTCTTTCGTCGAGACCAATCGGATGAAGATGCACTGGACCGAAACTTCCACTCAGTCATATATTTTCCTCAGGGCCGGCAGAAAAATGTTCTTCGCCAGTGGAAATCTGGTTTACGACTTCTTCCCGATGCTGAATCCCAAGTCATTCATTGTTCGGGATTCAGGTGACTATATTGTCTACAACAAGGGTAAATGCAAAGTCGTCAACGAAACCGGCCGGATGACCGACGGAAAATGTAAATTTCTCAAGATCAAGGGCAAACGGGCCTTCAAAGCAACCTGGCAATACCCCGGGCAAGTTTTTCTCAATGGAAAGCCGCGCATGCTGGAACGGAATTATTACGTTATCGGCAAGAACTTGGTCCATGAGAGTTTGTACGTTTCAGGCAAATATTTGAAAAAATAATTCCAAATTCAATAGGTTAACCAGCTGGTTAGCGTTCGATTGTGAACGGGTGTGCGTTTTCGAACGCTCGTATATGCACAATCCCAAACTCCGATACAAAAAAGCATCATCTAAACAAGACCTTCATTTCTCCGACTGGGTTGGGCATGTAAATTGCTATGGACTATTCACTCAAAGAGATAGTGCCCCAAATTATTGGGACTATTTTAAAACTTTTGATCTGAGGTTTTGAATGTATTGTACCGACTTTCGTCAAAATGCTTCAAACAAACCATAAGTGTGGGATCCAAATATTTTACAGGGAAGGCTAGACGTGTATTGTATCCACTCATTCAACGGAGGAAAGACATGAAGAAGGCTCTAATCGTAAGCGCGTTATGCATTTGTGCATTATTTGTGGTTGTTCCCGGTCAGGCCAAAGCGGCTGACACTTTCAGAGTCGGTATCGAAGCCGCCGTACCGATTCCCTTACTTGATTGGGGTGATGCAACTGGAGTGGGATTCGGTGCATTCGGCAAATTCGAATTTTATTTCAATCCGAATATGGGGCTTAGCGCCCGATTTGGCTATATATATCATTTAAATAAAACAGTATTGGGCGTCGATGCACACAGCACCGAGATGCCAATATTGATCGGGTTCAAATATCTTACCGACTTCGGTCTCTACGGGGAACTGGCAACGGGAATCTGTCGATACGAAGTGGTTGCTGGGGGCTTTAGCGGCGACGAGTGGAAGTTGGGTCTACTGCTCGGAGTAGGCTACGAGATCTTTGGATTAAACGCGGGTGTCAACCTGTTCTGGCCAAGTGCTGGCGACATCGATGATATTATGGCTCTGATGTTCACCATCGGTTGGAGTTTCGGCTTCTAGTTGGTTTCCGGGGGGGGTTTAACCTGACAATTCTTGTAATACTCCTCATTTAATGCTATTTTTTCGGGAACTTGCCTGGTCTCGACAAAACCGGTACGGCTTTTGGACCGTACATTTTGCAAAAACGCCTGGCCATGGGCGGTATGGGCGAGATCTGGCTGGCCGAGCGTAAAGGCATCTCCGGTTTTTCCAAGAGAGTCGTGATCAAGACAATCCTGGAAGCCTTCTCCGACGATCCTGATCTGGTCGAAATGTTTCTGCAGGAAGGCCGCATCGCAGCCGGATTTACGCACCCCAATATCGCTCAGACTTACGACCTGGGCCAGGTCGAGTATACCTATTATATAGCCATGGAACATGTGCACGGCCACGACTTGCGCGACCTGCTAATCAGCAATATCGACCTCGGTCTACACATTCCGCTGAACCTGGTCTTACGCATTATGGCCGAAAGCTGCGAAGGCCTGAACTACGCCCACAGTTGGAAAGACGACGAAGGCACTCCGGCTGGAATCGTTCATCGCGATATAAGCCCGCACAACATTCTGGTCACTTTCGACGGCGGCGTAAAGATCGTCGACTTCGGGATTGCCAAAGTCTCGCACCACGCCTCACGAACCCGTTCGGGTGTACTCAAGGGCAAATATTCATATATGTCTCCCGAGCAGGTCCGCGGCAAAGATGTCGACGGAAGGGCGGACATTTTCGCCCTGGGCGTTGTCATGTACGAAACCGTGACCGGCCGGCGCCTGTTCAAACGCGAGAGTGAAATGTCGACTCTCGATGCCGTCTTAAAAGCCGATGTTCCGTCTCCGACCAGGATCGACCAGAGTGTGCCTCGTTCGGTCGAAGCCATTATAATGAAGGCTTTAAAACCTGATCCATCCATGCGTTTTCAAACCGCCCGAGAAATGCAGCTAGTGATCGAAGAAACCATGTTGTCAGAGAAGCTGACAGCCTCTTCTGCCCATCTGTCAGCCTATATGCACGAGGTGTTCGACGAGAACACCCGCGACGAACACACTAATTCCAACAAGCTTGACAGTCAGATGGACAGCCTGCCAAGTGTCAAAGACGCAGCCCCGCTGATCGAACGCACCAATCCCTATATACAAGGCCCGCTGGTGGCCTCCGTCTCGGCCTCGGCCCCGCGCAAGAGATCCGAACCGACCAGAAACTTGTTGCTGTCTCAAAGGTCAGAAATCAAGCAGCGTAAGTCGATTCTTGGTTGGGTTATGGTTTGTTTCTTTGCATTTCTGTTGGCAGGCTCGAGTTGGTATCTAGTACGCGTCTGGCTCGAGGCCAACGGCGAAAACAATCCAGACGATGCCGGTTACCCAGGCGTTGTCAGCCAACCCGATGGCGGCCCGGCCTCCGGTTCCGACTCAAAAGACAGACCAATCGAGACACTCGATGCCGGAACGGGTACCGGCGGCAAACAATCGAGCGGCGATCTGAATACCAGCAATGCCGCAACAGACCCAATCCCCGAGACCAAACCGGCCGACAAGAAATCGGTCGCTACATACAGACCTAAAAAGGGTTTCTTATCCTTGACAACCAAACCACCTTCGACAGTTTTCTGGGGTAAAAGAAAACTGGGCAAAGGGACATTATCCAGAGTCAAGCTGCCGGCCGGCAAAATCAAATTGAAAATTGTCGGCCCGCACGGGGTTTTCAAGACAGTCGATATTATTATCAAGCGTGGGAAACACATTACTCGCCAGGTGACCTTCGGCCAGGGATCATTGCGAATTGTCGTACAGCCCTGGGCAGATGTCTGGATAGACGGAAAAAAGAGGGGCCAGACACCTATGCGGGCTATCAAACTGCTTGAAGGCGTCCATCAGGTGAGTTTGATTAATTCCAGTCTGGGCAAGAAGGTTGAGCGCAGGGTCAAAATCAAGCCGGGTCGCGAATCAAAAATCCAGCTCGATTGGCGCTGATTAAACACCCTTGTCCAATTGCACTTTAGATTGAGCAATTAAAAAGGCCCCAACCGCGGTTGGGTCAAGTTGAGAGCCTGAGACTTCGCGAATAATGCGAATGGCATCACCGTACGGGCGTGGCTTGCGGTAGGATCGCTCAGAGGTCATTGCATCGAAGGTATCGGCCACGGCGATTATGCGGGCATCGAAAGGTATTTCATCACCAGCAGACCCGTCGGGATAGCCTCGGCCGTCAAAACGTTCGTGGTGATGCTTAATCATCGGTACCAGGTGGGCGTAAGCCTCCATTTGCCCGATTATCTCGGCACCAATACTCGGATGGGTCTTGATGTGTTCATACTCTTCATCAGTGAGCTTGCCGGTCTTGTTCAGGACTTGCTCACGAATACCGATCTTGCCCACATCGTGCAGCCGGGCACCATCGACCAGGTTGCGAAGATGGTCGCCGCCGATACCCAGTTGCCGGGCAATCAATTCGGAGTACTCGGCCACCCGGTCTGAGTGGCCGCGAGTATAGGCGTCGCGAGCCTCCAGGGCGGTGATCATGCTGGTCAATGTTTGCAGGTAGGCATTGCTGAGCTGTTCATGCGCCTGGCGAAGTTCTGAGTTGGAGGCCAGGATCTGCTCCATCAACTGCCGGCGTTCGCTGGTCAGCTCGTGTTTTTCGGCGGCTTTAATAACCTTCTCATTGACGATGATCAGATCGTCGAAGGGCTTGACCAGGTAGTCATAGGCGCCTTCTCGCAGGGCTTCTATCGAACTCTCCAAGGAAGCGTAGCCGGTAATCACGATAACTTCCGTTTCCGGATTTAGTTGTTTGACCTGCTTCAATAGTTGGATTCCGCTCATGCCCGGTAGATTCTTGTCGACTACCATAACATCGGGTGGATTGTTGACCAGATAGGGAACAGCCTCTTCGGCTGAATTAACCACTGCTAAAGCGAAATCTTCAGCCAGGGTTTCTTTGAGTACCAGACAAACAACATCTTCGTCGTCGACGATGAGAACGCGGCTGGTACCTGCCGGGCCGATATATTTGCGAACCTGCTCTTGCGCTGATGCCACCTGCAGTTTCTCCTTTGCCCCACCAGCGAGTAGGGGAATGGATACTACACTCATTCTATTCACTAGGCAAATTGCATTTGCCGGTCGGGAAAAGACGAGACTAGTCTTTGGTCTCTTTATATTCGGCGTCGATCACGTCTGAGTCATCTGCCGGTGAAGCTGTGCTGTCAGTCGATTGGCCGCCATCCGGAGGAGGTGTAGCCGAGCTCTGAGCTTCAGCCGACTCACGATACAAAGCTTCGCCCATTTTCTGAGAAGCCTGCATTAAATCGTCGGAGGCTTTTTTTATGGCCTCTTTTGCACCTTGGCCGAGCGCATCTTTGAGATCTTTTAGCTTGCCTTCAATCTCTGTTACAACTTCAGGCGACAGTTTCTCTTTGAATTCAGCCAGGGTCTTTTCAGTTTGATAGGCGAGTTGATCGCCCTGGTTTCTGATTTCAACATCCTCACGGCGTTTCTTGTCTTCTTCGACATGAACCTTGGCTTCGGTGACCTTCTTTTCGATATCGTCTTTGCTCATTCCCGAGGATGCAGTAATAACAATGTGTTGCTCGCGCTCGGTGGCTTTGTCCTTGGCAGTCACATTGACAATCCCGTTGGCATCAATGTCAAAGATAACTTCAATTTGAGGCGTTCCTCGCGGAGACGGCGGTATTCCGTCCAGCATGAACTTGCCCAAGGTCCGGTTGTCGGCGGCCATATCGCGTTCGCCCTGTAAAACGTGGACATCGACTGAAGTCTGGCCATCCGCAGCGGTCGAGAATATTTCGCTCTTACGAGTAGGAATTGTGGTGTTACGATCGATTAGGCGGGTCATCACGCCGCCTAAAGTCTCGATTCCCAGTGAAAGCGGTGTAACGTCGAGCAGCAATAAGTCTTTGACGTCGCCCGACAGAACGCCGGCCTGCAGAGCCGCCCCGACAGCAACCACCTCATCCGGGTTGACCGTTCGATTTGGCTCCTTGCCGAAGAACTTCTTCACTTCTTCTTGAACTCTAGGGATTCTGGTCGAGCCACCAACCATCACGATTTCGTCTATGTCCGAAGGTTTCTTGTTGGCATCCGACAAGGCTTTTTCGGCTGGCCCAAAAGTTCTGAGGATCAGGTCTTCACACAATGACTCGAGTTTGGCGCGGGTCAACTTGAGGTTCATGTGCTTGGGTCCGGTCTGGTCGGCAGTCAGAAATGGCAGGTTGATATCGGTTTCAAGGGCCGAACTCAACTCAATCTTGGCCTTTTCAGAAGCTTCTTTCAGGCGCTGGATCACCATCTTGTCCGACGAGACATCGATACCTTGATCACGTTTGAATTCGGCCACCAGGTAGTCGATAATGCGCTGGTCAATGTTGTCTCCGCCGAGATGAGTATCGCCGTTGGTCGAGATGACCTCGACCACGTTTTCGCCGACCTCGAGAATCGAGATATCGAAAGTTCCGCCGCCAAAATCGAAGACGGCTATGATTTGGTCCAGTTTTTTATCGAGGCCGTAGGCCAAAGCTGCGGCAGTCGGCTCGTTGACGATTCGCTTGACCTCAAGACCGGCGATCGTTCCGGCGTCTTTAGTTGCTTGCCGCTGGCTGTCGTTGAAATAGGCCGGAACAGTGATAACAGCTTCTTTGACTTCAGAACCCAGGTAGGCTTCCGCAGCTCGTTTGAGTTTCTGAAGAATCTTGGCCGAGATTTCGGGCGGTGTCAGGGTTTGATCGAGAACCTTGACATGCGCATAGCCGTTTGATGTCTCGAAGACCTCGTAGGGTACCAACCCGATTTCTTCAGATACTTCGCTATACTTACGGCCCATGAAACGCTTGATGCTGTAGACCGTGTTTTCCGGGTTGGTTATTGCCTGGCGCCGAGCAACCTGGCCGACCAAGATCTCGCCTTCTTTCTGATAGGCCACTACCGAGGGTGTAGTTCGGCTGCCTTCTTCGTTGGTAATTAGCTTGGGCGTGTCGCCTTCCATGACCGCCACAACCGAGTTTGTCGTTCCCAGATCGATACCAATACACTTACTCATCTCCAACCCTCCGTAAATATAAGCTTTTCTGTGTAGGCAAGAGTCATGTACGCAAGATAAGCACCACAGCAGACATGTCAAGGGCATATTTCGTGTTTGCAATACACAAGATTGTATAGATAATCGCAAGATAAGGCTTTCAGGTTAAAAATTAGCCGCCAGGGAGGCAATATGACGAGCAAAGTCTATTTTCACGATGCCAGCGCATCTTCCAAAAAGAACCGCCTGGATAAAGTCAAATCTCTCTTCAACAGAGCCAGGCTTGGGCAGATATTCGATAAAGGTGACAAGGTGGCCATAAAGATTCATTGGGGTGAACCGGGTAACGTGGGTTTTCTACCACCGCCCTATGTGCGCACTGTTGTTGAAATGGTCAAAGAAAACGGGGGTATACCTTTCGTAACCGACACCAACACCCTCTATACGGGCATGCGCCGAAACGCAATCGATAACATCGCGGCCGCGGCCAGCAACGGCTTTACCGCCCAGACACTCGGCGCCCCGATAATAGTCGCCGACGGACTCGTCGGCCGGGACACTTCTAATGTCAGCCTCGAAAACTCAACAGTCAAAGAGGCCAAGATCGCTTCGGCGATTGTCGATGCCGATGCCATGTTGGTCCTCAGCCATATCAAGGGTCATATGCTCTTCGGCTTCGGGGGCGCCTTGAAAAACCTGGGAATGGGCTGCGCCACTCCAGCCGGCAAGCAAATCCTCCACTCGGATATCCAGCCCGAAGTCAAACCCGATCTTTGCCAGGGTGATGCACTCTGTATTCCGCGTTGTCCGGTCAAGTGCATCTCGTTGGTGGCCGGTCCCGGCCAAACCAGAGTTGCCAAAATAGACTCGGCCGAGTGCATCGGCTGTGGTGAATGCACGGCAACTTGTCCGCACCAGGCCATTCCAATCAACTGGACGACAACCCCGGCGGCCATTCAGCACAAGACGGCCGATTATGCTCTGGCAGCCGTCAAGAACAAGCTCGCAAAAGTCGGCTACCTCAATTTCATTATCCAGGTTACGCCCGATTGCGACTGTTGCGATTGGAATGACGTGGCCTTCGTCCCCGATGTCGGCTTCACTGCCTCAACCGATGCAGTCGCGATCGACACCGCCTCGGTCGACCTGGTAGCCAAAACGCCGCCGTCGCCCAACGGCCGGGCCGCCGGTTGCCAGGGAGATCCCTGGCGTGCGATTTATGACATCGACTACCGGATCATCCTCGACTACGCCGAAAAAATCGGCCTCGGCAGCCGGCAATACGAATTGATTGAACTGTAGGTCATCAGTTTACCGAAATTGACTTCCTAAAAACTGTGTCATTCCGGTTATTCCTTAAGCCGGAATCCATATTGCGAAGACTAGATCCCGGCTTGAAACACGCCGGGATGACGAATCTTTTTGCAACACTAATGTAGTATCAGGTCGTCGGCTGTTTCTGGCGTTTGGCAGAGGGCGGGGGAGGCTTGGGTGTTTCTTTCTTTTTCTTATCGGCTTTGTCTTTGGGTTTCAGCGCCATGTCGAAAACATCCTTGACGTTCTCGACGAAAATGATCTTCAACTTGTCCAAGACTTTCTTGGGCACATCTTCTAAGTCTTTTTCGTTACGAGCCGGCAAGATTATGCGGCCTATTCCCGTTCGGGCCGCCGCCAGAATTTTTTCTTTGATTCCACCGACCGGCAAAATCTTGCCGCGTAAGGTAATTTCGCCGGTCATCGCCAGGTCCGACAAGACCGGTCGATCGGTCAGCAGCGAGAGCACGGCCACCGCTAAGGTAATCCCGGCCGAAGGCCCGTCTTTAGGTATGGCACCCGCCGGAATGTGAATGTGAATGTCGTATTTGTTGAAGAAATCTTCTTCGATTTCAAATTCTTTGGCGTGTGAGCGAATATAGCTGAAGGCGGCCTGGGCCGATTCGTTCATCACTTCGCCGAGTTTGCCGGTAATCAAAAGTTTCTTGCCGCCCGACATCTTGGAAGCTTCGATGAATAAAATCTCACCGCCGACCGCCGTCCAGGCCAAACCAATAGCAACCCCGGGTATATCGGTCCGTTCGGCCAACTCGGATATATATTTACGCGGGCCCAGATAAGTCTGCAGATCTTCCGGAACCACAGTCACTTTGTCCTTATTGTCCATGGCGACTTGCATGGCTATCTTGCGACAGACGTTTGCAATTTCACGCTCCATGTTGCGGACACCGGCCTCACGTGTGTATGACGAGACGATCTTCTCCAAAGTTTTGTCGGTGAATTCTATATATTCGTCGCTGATACCGTGAGCCTCTAGCTGTTTGGGAACTATATGCCGCTTGGCGATCTCAACCTTCTCTTCGATTATGTAACCTGGTAATTCAAGAACTTCCATGCGGTCTCGAAGCGGACTGGGAATCGGGTCGAGCAGGTTGGCGGTTGTAATGAACAATACTTTAGAGAGATCGAACGGCAGATCCAGGTAATGATCGGTAAAAGTGTTGTTTTGTTCGGGATCGAGAACCTCGAGCAAGGCCGACGTGGGATCACCGCGAAAATCAGCGCCGAGTTTATCGACTTCGTCGAGCATGATCAGCGGATTGTTCGAACCGGTTTTGCGCATCGAACGGATTATCCGGCCGGGCAGCGCGCCTACGTAAGTTCTGCGGTGGCCCCGAATCTCGGCTTCGTCGCGAACACCGCCCAGACTGAGGCGTTCGAAGTTGCGACCCATGGCCCGAGCGATCGATCGACCCAGAGATGTCTTACCCACTCCCGGGGGACCTACGAAACAGAGGATCGGACCTTTCATGTCATCTTTAAGTTTTCTGACCGCCAGGTACTCGAGAATACGCTCCTTGGGTTTGTCCATGGCGTAATGGTCTTCATCGAGAACCCGCCGGGCCTCGTTGATGTCCAGATTGTCATCAGTGCTTTTCGACCAGGGTAATTCGCAGAGCCAGTCAAGATAAGTTCGGGCGACTGTGTATTCGGCGCTCTCGGGATGCATGCGCCCCAGGCGAGCCATTTCTTTATTAGCCTCTTTCAGGACTTCTTCGGGCATTTTGGCTTCGATTATACGGGCCTCGAGTTCTTCTATTTCTCTAGACGATGCATCGTCTTCGCCGAGTTCTTTCTTGATGGCTTTCATTTGCTGCCTGAGATAATACTCGCGTTGGCTCTGATCGATCTGGCTCTTGATCTCATCCTGAATTTTCGAGCCCAACTCGAGAACCTGTATCTCTCGATTCAGTAAACGAGCAACTTTTTCGAGCCGTTTGTCAATATCCAGGATTTCGAGCACGACCTGCATGTCCTCGAGTTTCAGATTGAGATTGGTAGCCACAAAATCAGCCAGCATCCCGGGATCGTCGATGTTCTGGGCCGCTACCTGGGTCTCTCTGGGAAGAATCGGTGAGCCCTCGATTAATTTGCCGAACTGCTTACGAATATTATGAACCAGGGCGTCGACCTTGACTTGAGGTGATTTAACGCTTTCGAGTTGCTCAATTTTAGCTTTGAAGAACGGTTCTTGAGCAGTGTACTCATTAATCTTGATACGCTTTATACCTCTGACCAGTACCCGAATGCTTTCGTCGGGGAATTTCAACATTTTCAGAATAGTACCGACCGCCCCAACCTCGTAAAGGTCTTCCTGAGTGGGATCTTCCTTGGCCGGATCGCGCTGGGCAACTACACCGAGCAAGCGATTGCCGGTCAAGACGCTATCGACCAGCTTGACCGATCTGCCACGGGCTACCATCAACGGCAGAACCATTGATGGGTACAGCACAGTGTTGCGTACCGGAAGAATGGAGAGTT
>JAFDKH010000413.1 GCA_019307065.1 Deltaproteobacteria bacterium | reverse complement strand
AAGGACTGGTGTCCCATTTTTCGGCCTCGCGCAGCGCCAGGGCAAAAGTTCGCAGCACTCCTCTTGTTCGCTGAAAGCGATTCAATTGTGTCCACTTGGCGTAAAACACCTCGGTTAGGTCAGGGTGGAAGGGAAAGCTCCGAAGGAACCGCGTTTCGGCATCCGCCCCCTGTCCTCGGGTCTGCTCATCCAGGTCAAAAAGCCCCTTGAGCGCGGCTTGAACATGGGGACGGAACGCGTCGCGATCCTTGATGGACTTCGGCGTAAAAAAACGGCGACGCAGGACCTCGGCCACATCCTCCTTGACAACCGGTTCAACAGCTTCCTCGCGCTGGCGCTGGAAGATGTCGTAAAGCTCTCCCTGAAGTCTCCGCCCGAAGGCATCGGTCTTTAACGGATCGCTTGCCAGCAAAGATGCCACGATGCAGCATCGATCCACCTTGGTCGCCGCCTGGGTCAGGTACTGAAAAAAGTTGACGATCCGGTCATTCCACTTGGCGTCTAAGGCCACCTTCTCGCGAACGTACATCAACACTTCGTCGATGAGGATCAAAACGCCCAATCCATCATTGACCGGAATTTCCAGCAACTCGGTCAACAGATTCTCGGCCGGCGCAGATTCGCGCTCTTCGGCATTGTTTTCGGCATTTAGAATCTTGAGCCCCGCGTCTCCGGCAATCTGATAGGCAAGAACGCTCCAGGGTTGCTTAAGGGTCCGTTTTGCACCCTTGGGATCACAAACCGCCATACCCTTCTCGACATCGAGTTTGTCAAAGCAAAGTCCGGCCACACGCGCTTTTGGCGGTGCCTGGCCAATCGCTTCACGGAATTCCGCCACCGCCGGTAACTTGGGCAAGCCGGCCGGATCGGTCATTAAATGCCGTAGCGTTATCAGCGTGTGTGTTTTGCCCCCGCCATAGGTTAGCTCCAACTGGCGAACCGCCTTGTCGTTCTTGCCGGCGACACGCAAAGCCACCTCCCGCACCAATTGCCTCAGGTTGTAAGTCGGAAAGGTCAGGGCGAAGAAATTGTCCGGATCTTCATAAACCGGGCGTTTCCCGCTCTGCATGAGGACTTCGTAGAGATCCGCGGCGAACATATGCAACGGCAGCTCGCCTGATTTCAAGTCGTCGCGCAAAGTCACGACTTCATGCCAACTTTTCCATGGATTCTTCGGCATTCTCTTTCTCCTTGGGTTTTGCCATAGAGGGTGCAGTGATCTGTTTTCTTGCCACAGAGCACACGGAGATCACAGACGTAAAGCTTGCTACCGGTTCTGGTAAATGCTGTTTATCTGTTTTCTACTTCTCTGAGTTCTCTGTGCCCTCTGTGGCGAATATTGATAGTTGCGCATCGGAAACAGTCGCTCCTTTGGCCTGAATATGGTTGCTCAGGCTTTCCAAAAGAGACCTTTCCTCGCTGCCGCCATTGGAAAGTTCAATCATTGATTGCATAAGACGTTTAAATAACTCCTGGCGTCGCAGGCCGTTATCATCCAGGTACTCATCCACTTTGTGGACATCACCTGCTCGCCATAAATGCATTAAGCGGTGGATCCGGTCAATCAACGGGATTGGGCGACCGCTGGGGGCTTCATAGCCCATCGTGCGACGCTTTCGCTGCGCCCAGGTTTTAAGTTTGATCTTGCTCCCCGAGTCACCATTCTCTTCTGGTACCGTTTCGGCGTCCGGATCGGGCTCTTCGTTTTCGTTATGCTTCTTCGCAGCGCTCCCCTTATGCGACACCAGGTCCCAAGCGGATTCCAGATCACGGTCCGACAGGCCGCATGCGGTGGCGTATAGAATGCAGGCACCGGCCGGGGCCTCACCTATGCCAAAATCATGGCGATGGAGCAGGTAATAGGCCGTGGGCGCATCCATGCGGTCAGCCGCAGCCATGTCCGCGCCCTCTTTCTCTCCGGTCAGTACCTGGCCAACCACGAAATCCACGACCATACGGCGAACAAGCGATAGAAACTCACCGACTGACATCACCTCGCCCGGGGTGTTGGCCTTCTTAACAATGGGATGCTTGCTGTAGGCCTCCAGGGCCGGACCGGTCGCCGCCCATACAAAGTCCGGACCCCGAATCCCCGCATCCCAATAGTCACGCAGGCGGTCGGTGACGTTTGCCCGCATTTCTTCGAGGACCTTGTTGTCCCAGCCAGGACGGGTTGTTATTGGGCGTTTTTTACAGACGAGCCACACGGAAGAGGCCAGGGCAGCAGAACTCAAAGCACGGCCGCGATTTCCCATTTCTGTTTGTATGGGCCAGGATGAGGTGACTACGAATCCTGAATGTATCATGGCAGTGACTAATGTTTCCCAAGCATCAGGTTGCTTATGTGCAAACACTATTGCAAATCGGCCATCTGATTTGAGTGCTTTATGCGCTGAAAGAAACGCCTCTCTCATGCGGGCTTCATATTTTTACTTTTCTGTTATTCGTTTCTTATCAGAGCGGACATGTTGTACAACCTCAAGAGACTTATCAGTGAGTTTACCAGAGAACTCTATTAA
>JAFDKH010000055.1 GCA_019307065.1 Deltaproteobacteria bacterium | reverse complement strand
CAATTTTACTGCTTTTGGCCCTGGCCTCGGCCAGGCTGTGGTCGTTGACCCACTCCCAAGTGTAACCAGCTTGCTGAAGCTCGACTAGCTGCGGCCAAATCGATCTCAACCAGGCAACCCGCGAATCGGTAATCGGTTCGCCGAACAAGACAGCCAACTCGGCGAAAGGCACTTCGCGTAGTTCGGGCTCTCCGTCGAGATAGCCACCCAGGAGAGGTTCGAAATGATTCTGATCCAGAGCCAGTGACGAAGGGAAACCCATCCAGGGATAATAGACCAACAAGTCCGCTTGCGGTTGCCCCTGACGCAGCAAGTACTGGCAGCGAGCTACATAGCGATTCAGTCGGGGCAAGTAGTCCCAGAAAGCAAAATGCTCGCCGACATTCGATGCAAAAGTATTGCTGCCGCCATAACGAGAAGAGAAAGCCGTCCAGCCGGTCAGCCCGAAATCTCCCGGATGGGCATACGGGAACCCGTGGTAAATCAGATGATTGATGCCGGCACTAAAGGCCTTATCCGCTCCGGCTTTCATTTTCATTATTGTCGTCATGTAATCGCGCAGAGGCCAGACCATTGCCTCGGCCGAAACCAATTTCCGATTGTACAAATGGGCGCCTGCGCTAACGATGTGCAAAAACATATCAGCCCCGCCGGCATACAACTGTTCGGCCTCCGGCAAGCTCACGCTCCCGGCCGCCCGGATATTATCGAGATCGATGCCGTAGGCCTGGGTCCGAGATTGCAGGCCCCTTTGTTCGGTCCAACTCGAGCTAGCTTCGAGATATTCGCTAATGAACAGGTCCGAGACTGTCAGCGAGTAGTCGTAAAGGATTCTGTGGTCTTCTTTTGAAAAAGCAAAAGGGGTAGCCCGATCAAGCCGGCCGACTTCATAGATGTAGTTATCCGCCCCGGGTAGCAATGCAGCCGGCAACCAGGGAACCAGATCATAACCGCGCAGGCGTTCAAACTCAGCCAAAAAACTTTTAGAAAAGTGACGCTCTGTTTTGAACTCGAAACTGTCGGTGAAAACGGCCCTGAACGGATCGCCATAGAAGGCATCCAGGCCGGTCCGCTGGCCGAAAAGGTAATCCAGGTGATTGGTCACAATCGCTGAATCGAAATGATCAATAACGAAAGCCTCAGCCTGACTTGCCAGTAAAGTCGGATATTCGCCATCGGGTAGTGAGAAGATGCCGATGATCACCCAATCACCATCCGGGACACTCCAACTGAGTGTCCCGTCGGCTGCAACCTGCGACGTTATGACCTGCAGCGAGTCTGAATCGATTTTGACGCTGTCTTTGAGATCAAACAGCGAACTCGAGCGCTGGTTGATGATAACTTTAGCCGCCAGTAGCTCGACCAGGTCGGCCCGATCACCCATATAGCGGGCCAGGTCTTCGCCGAAAGCACTTCCGGCCATTTCGGCAACTTCGTAAAATGTTCCTTTGTGCGGTTCGAGTAGTTCGATATATGCCTGGCTCGGCCCTTCGAAGAACCATTCGTTATAAAGGAGTGTTTTCAACGATTCTTGCGGGTCGACATTTGCTCCGGCGGCCGGCCAACCGGACCCAAAAGTCAAATCGATCGTCAGCCCGCGCGTGCGAGCTTGCTCCAAAACCACCGCCAGGTTTTCGTAATAGGTCTGGCTATCGAACGAAAAGCGCCGCTCGAGCTCGTCCGCCTCGGCCTCGGGATTCAATGCAGCGTCGAAGGCCTGAATTTCCGCTCCGCCGAAAAAAGCATCCGCTAAAAGATCGACTTCGCGCTGGAGTTCGGTTGACTCGACATCGTTTCCGGGCCACCACCAGCGAACCCAAGGCCGGTAGCCGGCTCCGGGTTCGGCAAACTCCTCGAGGTCGAGTACAGGAACAGGCGGACCGTCACTACAGCCCAAGACACCTGCCAGGCTAATCGTAATTACCAATAGCAAACATCGCCGATTGAAACCCATTTGACTCCCTCAAAAGCCTATGCTGCGGGACTTGGCAGTCAGAATCAATGGTTTCGTACAAACTACGAGTCGAATGCATTTGTTTATGTTATAATTTCTTTTTATTTTCAAGCGAGGTCAAACAAATGCGCACATTCTTCTCGGGCTTGTATTTATCTCTCACAATACTCGGTGCGATTTTCATCAACTCAAGTTGCGGCGGCGGCACAACGGACATCGACTGTATCGACCGTGACAACGACGGCTACGGAGACGGGGTCGACTGCCTGGGTCCCGACTGTAACGATGGACGGGCCGACATTTATCCAACTGCCACCGAGACCTGTAATAATGAAGACGATGATTGCGATGGTTTGACCGACGAGGATGACGTTTGCCCGCCCTGCGCCGACGAAGACGGCGATGGCTATGGTATCGGAGCCGGTTGTATCGGCCCTGACTGTCGCGACCGTGAACCGACTTGTCACGCGGGCGCCTGCTGTGACGAGCCGGTCGACTGTACCGATCTAGACGACGATGGCTACGGGACCGGATCAGAATGCGCCGGGCCCGACTGCAACGACAACGACACCAGCTGCCATGCCGGCATGTGTTGTCCCAGCGACTGTATCGATAACGACGGCGATGGGCGCGGTGAGGGTCTCGACTGCCAGGGACCCGACTGCAACGATGACGACAAACTTTGCTGGGATGGGGCCTGTTGTCCGACAGATTGTATCGACAACGATTCTGACGGCTACGGTAACGGAACCGATTGCCTGGATGACGATTGCGATGACAGCCTGCCGGAAGTTAATCCGGGTGCCACCGAAATTTGCAACTCGATTGACGACGATTGTGACGATTTGACCGATGAGGACGGCGTCTGTCCCGACTGCATCGACAACGATAATGACCTGCACGGGCTCTACTGTGAAGCCGGACCCGACTGCGACGATAACGATATCAACTGCTACGAGGGCGGCTGCTGCCCGTCGATCGATGCCCTGCTGGAAATCTACGTACTGGATATCTGGGCCCAGCCGCTGCCGGAAAGTGAAACCAGTCTGAGCGTGACCCTGAACAACATCGAAGTCGATCGGTCGGGTCATCCGATTGTCAATGTCCCGCTTTCGCAAGCTGGTTCTTACGAGGTTGGGCTGACTGCCCCGGAACACATCGATCTATCTTTGACTGTCGAGTACGACGGTAGTGATTCCCTTTCAGGCGTAACATTAACTACCGATTCGGGAGCCTACCGGCAAGGCCTGGCGCTCAGCCACGAAATACGCAACATCAACGGAACTGACATTCCAGTGCATAGCGTTTACTTGGGTCTCAGACACAAATGGTTCTCGGCTCAGGGCCGACCGGCCCGGCGCGGCAATGATATCGCCCTGATGATCAACGGCGAAGAAGCCTGGGCCCAGATTTACTACGAACTATTGTCGGCCACCGAATCCGTGCTGATTTCTTCCTGGTGGTGGATGTCCGACTTCGAACTGGTGCGCCCCTGGGCCACACACGCCTACCTGACGCCCGCCGAGCGCTGGGACAACACCATCATGGGCGCCTTCGAAATCAACTGGGTCCACGTACGTGTCTTGATCGGCGAATTCTGGGGAGATCACGACATCATGGACTGGCTGACTACCGACGATGCCCTGAAAGGCTACGCCGAAACCAGCGGTGATGACTTCGAATTCATGGGGCAAGGCAATCCGACTTACGGCGAGTTTCAGGTCGAGTTGACTCCATTTTTATTCGGCCAGCGGGTCAGAGATATGCATTCAGAGACGGCCGCCCGCACCTTCGATGCCGAAGACGAAATCCCGTCGACTATTTTGCCCTACTGGGCGGATCTGACTGATTGGCCCTTCATAGACATCGAAATGCAGATTGCATCCTGGCATCAAAAATTCTTGGTGATCGATCATGATCTGGCTTACATCGGCGGCATGAATGTCAAATCCACCGACTGGGATTCACAGGATCACTTGGTCTTCGATCACCGCCGCATGAATTTTGACGCTACGGTCGAGGAGCGTGAAGAAGTCATCAATAAAGAACGCGAAACCGATCTAGGGCCCCGGCGCGATTACATCCTGCGTATCAAGGGCCCGGCCGCCCAGGACGCCGCGGATGTTTTCCAAAACCGCTGGAGCCTGGCCATCGCCGAGGGAGTCACATTTGCCGAGAACAGCACCGACTTCGTAGTCCAGCGCGCGATCGACCCGCTGCCCAACGGCAGCCAGGTTCAAGTGACGGCCACCATGCCCGAACCGTTTTGGGAGCATGCCATCGCCGAAACCTGGTTCAACGCGGTTGCCCAGGCCGAGGACTTTATCTTCATCGAAGATCAGTACTGGCGCATCCCCTGGCTAGTAGACGCGATTGTCGAACGCATGCGCCAGGCACCCAACCTGAAACTACTGATAATTACTAAGCCGGTCGATGAATGGTTCGATCCCGGTTGCGAGTGGACCGCAATCACCCATTACCAGTTGCTCGACGAATTCGGCGCCAATCGTTACCGCACTTATCAGCTGACAACCTTCGACTCGGTGGTCACCTGGGGCTGGGACGAAACCGAATCGCGCTATGCAAACATCGACACCCACTCGAAGATGCTGATTGTCGATGACAAGTTCATGAGTATCGGTTCGTGCAACAAGAACAACCGCGGCATCCTTTACGAAGGCGAGTTGAACGGCGCCGTACTCGACGAAGACTTTGTACAAGCTCAGCGTCGCCGGATTTTCGCCAACTTGCTGCCGGCCGGCACTCCGGCCACCGACAATACGGCCACTTGGTGGCAACAGTTCATCGACGCCGCCGCCTGGAACGATGACGTCTACGCAGCTTGGGATGACGAAGGCTGGGATATCGACAACGGCGACGGCAGCGGACCATTACCGGCCGAATATCAACCGGACGGCTTCGTGCACACTCTCGAATTCAGAGTTTCGGACTATTGCTTTTTCGAAGGAGTCGGGCCCGATATGACTGCCTGGGCCCCATCTGACATTTGGGTGAAAGCGATTAGCAACATCTCAGTCAGCGACTAGAAAAAAGTGGCGGCTTACTTATCTTCATGCTTGCGTTCGCTTCTGTAGATATCCGGCTCAAGGTAGATCACTCGGGCGATAGGAACTTTTTCGCGCAGACTGCTTTCGGTCGTGTTGATCGCTTGAGTCACTCCTTGAAAAGTCAATTCGCTATCGAACTCGATCTTGGCGGCCACTAATAACTCCTCCGGGCCGATGTGCTCTGTGCGCATGTGTATCAAACGGCGAACTTGGGGTTGTTCTTCGATAGTCTGCTTGAGGGTTGCAATCATCTCGGGCGTAGCCGATTCACCCAGCAATAACGAGCGCATCTCGATCGCCAAGATAGCTGCAATCACACCCAACAAGATTCCAATCGCCAGGCTGCCCATGGCGTCGAAGCGCGGATCTCCGGTCAGCATGGCCAAACCAATACCCAGCAGGGCCAATATCAGGCCTACTAAAGCGCCCAGGTCTTCGAGCAAGACGACCGGCAACTCGGGAATTTTCGAGTGGCGAATAAAACTCCACCAGGATTCATCACCTTTGAAATGTCTTGACTCTTGCACAGCCGTGCGCATCGAAAAGCTTTCCAGCACGATAGCCACAATAAGGATACCGACCGCCCACCAGGGCGAGTCGATCTCGTGCGGGGCAATCAGCTTGCTGATCCCCTCGTATGAGGCAAAAACCGCACCCAGCGAGAAAATCACCATGGCCACCACGAACGACCAGAAATAACGCTCGCGCCCATAGCCGAAAGGATGTTCGCCGGTTGCCTTTTTCTTGGCCAGGTTGCCGCCCATGATCAACAGGCCCTGGTTTGAGGCATCGGCAAACGAGTGAATTGCTTCGGCCAGCATAGACGCCGCGCCGGTAAAGATAAACCCAACCACTTTAGCTATCGCGATCCCGAGGTTGGCAAAGAAGGCTGCGATAATTGCTTTACGACTGTCACCCTTCAAGTATTGGTCTCCTGATGAATCATCCCACCGGCCTAGTCTCGGCGCAAGATGAAAGCCTTGACGGCATCTCCGAGAGCATCGCCCTTTTCACCGAGCCGGTAAATAATCCTGAAATGATTACGGCCTCTGGCCAGGACGCGCTTGACCCTGCCACCGGCCCGCTTAACTGCCTTGATGAATGCGCGCGCCTGCTGGTGCAATCCTTCGGGATCACCGTCACCGATGGCTACCAAAAACCTAGGTAAGCTTGCGCTTTTGAGGTGGGTCGCCGCCGAGGCGTTTGTCCAGGCTTTTTGATCATCACCAAATGCTTCACGCGTCAATTTGGGCACCTTTTCGGCCATCATATTGATGTCGTAGGGCCCCGAAATTGCGATGACTCCTTTAATGTAAGCCGGGTCGACTCCTGCTTGCCTGAGATAGACAGGGTCGGCTGCCACCAGGGCCACCAGGTGGGCGCCGGCCGAATGCCCCATCAAGAAAACAACCTCTGTCGACCCGCCGAAGCTGCCGATATTTTTCTTTACCCAGGCAATTGCCCGGGCAACGTCACGCACCTGGGCCGGATGTTTGAACTCGGGAGCCAGGCGGTATGAAATCACGACCGTTAATATCCCGGCCGCCACAAATTTCTTGCCCAGCTTGCCGTAGGTATCAAAAGTCGAGTCACGATCGCCCCACTTCCAGGCCCCGCCATGGACGAAGATGACTACCGGATGAACCGGCTCGCCCGGAGGAATGTAAATGTCGAGACGATGTTTCTTCTGATCGGCGCCTTCACCCTGATAATAAGCAATATCGGCCTTCTTGGACGCGCCCGGCGGCATGGGCACGTCTTTCATGGCGTGATACATGCCGCAGCCGGCATATATCCAAATAAAAGCTAAAAAAGCGCCTGTCTGACGGAATCTCATTTATTTTACGGCCGCCAGCATTTCGGCTTCGGCTTGTTTTTTCAAAGCCGACAGCTTCTTGCCGCCCATATCCAATTGCTCAGCCAACTTAGAGATAGCTTTTTCTTCGCCGGCATCGACAACTCCGTCCGAAAGCGTAACCTGCCAGCAAAGCTTCAGGCAGCGGGCCTTATCTTTGGTGAGTTTTATACGATCTCTGAAGTCGAACGCCTCGGGTTTTTTCTTCATTAGTTTACCCAGGCGTGTGCGTTCACTTTTTGGAAGTTCGAGTAGACGAATGAACTCGAAAATCAGCTCGCGCTCGCGTTCGTGCAGATGTCCATCCGCCCAGCACATCCAGATACAGGCTTCGATCATGGCTGTCTGCGGTGAATCGGTCGCCTTCTTGCGGCGCTGGAATATACCGGCCAGTTTTCTAAACATCGAGCCAAAGAATGCCGCCGTCGCGCTGGGGCGCGGGTCGGCGTGCACCCGATTGTCCTTGCCATAGATGAACAGCTTGTATTTCTTCTTATGATATTTATAGGCGACCTCAATGACTGGAATCAGATGCAAATCCAATTCAGCCCTAAATACACGCTTGTCTTCGTCTTTGACGGCAAGCGCCTCGCTGATATGATCAAAATATGACCTGAATGATCCGGCTGTCTTCTCCCAATAGGCCACTCCGGGCGCTTGTTTGCCTCGCGAGAGGTAGTGCAGATCGTATACCAGGGCGGTCAGCTTGCGCTGGCCCTCGACCTCATCGTCGGCCAGAATCTCTGCGGGCAAGTCACCGCGGTAGAGCACGTCGACAACTTCGCGCGGAATATACTTGGTACTGACCAACGTGCGATTTACCAGCTTGCCGCACTCGTCGCATTTTTTGCAGGGTAACTTGCCGGTCGTCTTGCATTCTTTACAGTCTATTTTTTTATATGCCCGACAGCGTGGACAGTCAGCGTAGTATTTGATTTTCTTGCCATCGACTTTACGGCTGCGCATTTTCTTACCGGTCCCGTCGCAGCTGGGACACTGATATTCACCGCGTCCTTTGCATTCGGGACAAGTGATCTCACCCCGTCCGCGACACTTCTTGCAAGTCTCTACCTTGCGAAAACCGAGGGCTTCGAAGTCATCTTCCGACTCTTTCGAAAAATCCGGCGGGGGTCTGAAGGGTAAATCGAAAAGACTGTTGGGCGGATCTTCTTGTGTCCATTCTTCGTTGAAATATGGTTCGACTACAATCCGTGAAGTCCGCTTAATATCCAGTAGCTTGTAACGCACAACCGGAACCTGGCGTTTGATCATCAGTTGGATATCAATCAACGAACCGAGATTCTTGACCGATAAAACCCGATCATTGATCCAGGCATCAACTGTATCGCGAACGAAGCGTTCTTTGCTCTTACCGGTCAGTTTTTCGATCGGCGGGGCCAGGCCGCTAAGCTTGGCCCAGACCTCGTCGGTTCTTTCTGGTCTGGCCACTCGAGTCATCCACGTTCTCCCCGCAGCCCGAGCGGGATGACCCGTCAGGCCCTAGATGATTGCTCTCATTGCTTACCAACTTTCATGGATTTCAACAAGTTGTACTTCTTCAAGACCCGCGGGGCATAGCTGTTTTGGGGGTTCTCCCCGCGCATCAGTGCCATGTCTACCGGACCGGGGCCCCGGTTGTAGGCAGTCAGGGCCATATCCATTTTTTTGTACATCTGCTTGTAGAAGCCCAGAATCTGAAGACCGTACCTGATCGAGGTTTCCGGGTCGGTAAGATCATCGGTGATGCCCAGGACCGTCTTCCACTGCGGCATCACCTGCATCAGACCCAGAGCACCCTTACTGGAAACAGCTTTGGGATTGAAATTGGATTCAATTGCAATAATGGCCAACACCAGATCTGGGTCTTGTCTGTAGATAGTGGCATATTTGCTTGTCAGCCTGGCGATCTTGCGTGCAAGCTCCCGATCTAACTCGGGTTTTGTCACCATTATCTTCAAAAAGAGGACATCCTGGTTGGCCTGGCTGGAAAGATACTGATGCAAATCGTCGATTTCAGCCTTTAGGGCCGCAGTCTGAACAGTAAGCTGCTTGGTTCGGTCCGCTTCGGCTTGTAAACGTTTGTCAATGTTGTTCATTCCTGTCCCGACAACCTGGGCAGCCCAGATCAGAGCTGCCACCAGGCCAAGGTGAACCACCAAAGAAAGACTCTTCCAATAGCTGCGTTTTTTTCCCTCAGCCAGAGATTCAGTCGACTTTTGATCGGAAATAGCCGCCATCTCGGATGGGGCAATGGCTTGTACTAGTGCAGGTGTGGCATCGGCGCGTTCCATTGATGCACCTCTCTTCCTTTTATCAGTCAGCTTGATCACGCAGCCCAAATTCGGCCGGTAATCAGCGACCTCAATTATTCCCGAAAGTAGAACGGGGCTTTTTGGCCATGTCAAGCTGGGCAGTCTTTCTGCAAAGTCAAAACCAACGGGGACAGGGTAGATATAAGCTCTTGTTTCTGTTTGGCTCTCTTGTGTTATTGACATTTTGACACATTAGGTTGAAACCGACCGAGAAAATAAATCAAAATAAATGAGGCAAGCTAGGCAAGCCTAACAATCCGGTGCAATTGCATAAATCTCGGAATCCGTCCCGCTCAGCTGACCAATGCGTTCAAGATCAATTTCACAGATTGACAGCTGCTGACATCAATTGGGCAGATTGCTGCCCCCTGATCTGCCGTCTATTTCATAATCTTTCTGGATATCAGTGCCTTATAGCTACCCTGTCCCCATTTGTTTACTGTAAAACTTAGCCTGCGTCTTGCCAGCTAAGAACTGTCATGGAGAAGGGCCTGATCGACAGTTGAACCTGCTGGCCGAAGTTGGACAGGGTTTCTGAGACGACCTCGACTTCGGCGGCGTGCTCGAGTTCGTTGTTTCCGTTGATTGAGTCACCGACCAGATCGTAGCGGGTGGCCTGGTTGCCGGTCGGGATTTGCGGCAGCTCGAGCCTGACCGGCAGGCTATCGGTGCGATGCAGGTTTATCAGAATCAATCCGCGTAGCATACCGTCTCGGGTTGCATAAGCGTGCAGGTAAGGGATCTGCTGGTCCTGGTCTTGATCGTCGTCGTAGCGGTGAGTACAAGTCCAGACGGGATCGTCACCTGATCGAACAATTTCTGTCAGATCACCTGACAGAACCTTGTTGGCCAGCATCAAAGCCAGAAATGTCGGCCGATAGCGTTCGGCCCCCGGTTTCATGCTTAAGACCGACCCCCATAGTCGTACCTGACCGACCCCGGTATTGTAGCCCAATTGGAAGAGCGAGAAGAAATTCTGAACTCTGACTTCCTGGCGCTCGAGCATCAATAACATCCAGTTGATTATGTTCAGCCCGCCCCCGATGCTGGTAACCAGACGATTGCGCACTTCGGCCGGGGCGTCGCCGCCGGTAATATGATGGTTGACTTCGTAGATCGACAAATCGAAACCTTTGGGCTGGGTCAGCTGCTCGAAGTTGGCCGCCATATAACCCTGGTGGGCGTGATACCAGGGGTAGCCGAAGATCCAGGAATAGAGCTCTTCGTCGCTCCAATTTGCCTGAGCGGCATCCATGTCGTGAATGACGTAGGGGGCCACCGCCAGACTGTCGCCATGCGGGTGGCGATCGGTTAGAATATTATTGAGCCAGGTGTTGACTGACTGCCCACCCACATGAAAAACGACCTTGTCGAGATAGTATTGCGAAGCTTTGGCGCCCTCGAAGAGATCATTCCAGTACTCTTGACCATTGTAGCCGGCGACGACATATGACGAAGCCGAGTTCCAGGCTTCGTTGCCGATTTCAATGTGAATATGGTCAAAGGCATCCGTCCAGGGAGCTGCCCGCCCGCGGGCGGCCCGTAGATCTCCCATCGGCGTGCCGGTCGGCCCGGCCAGGTATTCGACAAGTTCGACCAGCTCATTTTGTTTCAGGGTACCCGGCGTGCAATACCAAGGATCGGTCTCGACCTGGGCCGACAGTTGCAGAAACTCATGTAAACCGTAGGAATGATAGTTGGCCTGACCGGCCTGATCGGGATGCGACGGCCAGTCACCGGTCGAGGGTGTGTCCCAGCGGTGCTTTGAAAAAGCCCGTCGGCTGTTTCTCTCACGCAGGTGGTTGGCGATAGAAGAACCGCCGATCTGCAGATGGCGTAGCGAGCCGGGCTTGAGCAAGTTGAGTAGATTAATCAGGTCGTCCCTGAAAGGCGTCGGGTTGGTTTCTTCGGCCCGGGTCAGCGACAGCTCGTCGATCTTGGCTGTCCCGCCGGTCAGGTAAACACTGAAAGAAAACGAGTCACCCAGGGCCGCCGGATAATCGCTCAGGTTGAAAGTCATATCATGCTGCTGCCAGTCGGCCGTCAGCGGGACCAGTTGAGGATCGACCCCGTTGGGCCCGCGATTTCCCCAGTCGGCGAAGGCGACCGTCAGGTTGCCGCTGCCCTTGGCCCACAACTTGAAGTGCCAGGAGCCGGCGACGTCCAGCCATTGATCTTCGGCCAGGGGCGCCATCAGTTCGGCAACGTCGGAGCCTTCGGCAGTGAGGACTGCGACCACTTGACCCTGGCTGCCGGGAGGCAGATCACCCGTTTCGGTGGTGACACTCCCTGCGCCTGTGGTAAACACCCAATAGGCGCCGCCGTGCTGGCCGATAAAACCGACCGTGTCGTCAACCCTCTCGACTAAGAACCCGTCATTTTCGTTTGTTTCGGCCCCACTCGGCGAGAAGAAGAAGCGCTGCAAGTCACCCTCGCCGGGCCTGGGCGGGTACACGCTCGTTTCCAATCCTGTAATACTCAGGCTTTCCCAGGCGCGCGGACCAGAGACAAACCAGGCCTCGGCCCCGATGAAAACATCTGCCCAAACGCCGGCATCCCACCAATCCCAATACGATTGATCGTCACCACCGGGACCGTAACCAATGCTGCGATACAGGACGCCCTCGAAGCCGCCGTGCGGAATACGCTCTTTGGTATAGATCGCGCCGTTATACCAGGTGTCGCTGCCCAAATTAATTCCGAAACGACGCACACCTGAGACCTTGACTGTGTCGGTGATAGTCAAGACCGTCTCTTCTTGGGGCCCCTGGTCGCCAGCGTCTTGTCCGGCGTCTTGCCCGGCGTCTTGTCCGGCATCTTGTCCGGCGTCTTGTCCGGCATCTTGCCCGGCATCCACAGGCTGGCCCGAAATCGATCCGGAACAACCACTCAAGACGAACATCCCCCAGGCCAGAACTACCAGCCCTATTTGCCGATAGCTAACGATCATTACCGAGTGTCACTTTCTTTTCCTTGAGGTCCGGCTAGCGGGCTCCAGGGCACATCTCTCCCACAAGCCATGCCTCGGAATCGATCTGCAACTCGTAGTCGTGGCAGTCGAACGATTCTGAGCTGGGGCTGCGCACGCTAAAATACACCATACGGTCATCGTCGCCACCACAGGTACCGCTCCAGGTCAGCTCACGAACACCCGCTGTGCAGGTTTGAGAACCACAGGCAGAGCCCGAAGCGCACAGTTCGAAATCCTGACCATCCGGGGGACGGGTCAGGGTGATGGTCAGACGAAAACGTTCCTCGCACACTATAGGAATACAATCAAATGGATCGTCGGTGGATTCAAGGACGTAAAGACTATAGTAGTCGGCGTCCAAGCCCGGGTAGATGGTCGGGGTCTGGGGCACCAGCCAGCCGCTGACCGGCGTCTGGAGATTTGCCAGGTTGGTCGCGCTAACGCAATTGTCATTGGGCTCATCTGGGTGTTCTGCGAAGGTGTCATCCACGTCGATCAGCCCGTCGCAGTCGTTGTCTTGCTCGTCACATAGTTCGCTGGCAACATTATCGAGCGTACTGCAGGTCAGCCCGGTGCCAGGCCCGTCGCAAATAACCTGGCCGCCGGCGCACGAGCCGGTACCGCAATCATCACCGAGGACCTTATCGGCATCGCCTGCGGGGTATGGCCCGCCGTCGTAGGTCACGCTGCCGTCGGCAGTAAAATCTTCGTCGTCTTCGCCGTTACAATTGTTGTCTTGCCCGTCACAGATTTCTGCTGTTGGCTCTTGGGCATCGCAATTCACCCAGCCGTTTTGTCCATCGCAACTTTCATTGCCCATACAAGTACCGACTCCAGGCACCTCCCATTCGCACACCCGAGTGGTCATGTCGTCATCGGTGTCACCGTCACAGTCGTTGTCCATGCCGTCACAGCTGACTTCATCGGACTCGTAGTCATTGCCATAATCACAATCACTCCAACCGGCCACCCCCTGACAAGTTCGGGAGGCCGTCGCTCCTAAGCAGACACCCGTGTCACCTCCGGCGCAATCGGGAGCCGTTAAACCGGTGTCGGTGGCGTCGTCGCAGTCGTTATCCAAACCGTCACAGCTGACCTCGTCAGCTTCGTAGTCATTGCCGTAATCACAATTACTCCAACCGGCCTCGCCCAGACAAGTTCGGGCAGCCGTCGCCCCAAGGCAAACACCCGTGTCACCTTCGGCGCAATCGGGGGCAGTTAAACCGGTGTCGGTGCCGTCGTCGCAGTCGTTGTCCTTGCCGTCGCAGACTTCTGGGTTGCCGTTAAAAATATCGGGATCGTTATCGTCACAGTCGGCGCCCAGGCAACCACCGCCAACACCATAGCCGTCTTCGTCGACATCCTCACAAGCCGACTGGTCGATGCAAGCCTCTCCGTCCCAGCTGTAGCCCTGCTCGCAATCGCAGATATATTGGTCGACGTCTGTCTGTGAACAACCCTCAGGCTCGGTGTGGGCCAGATCGCACGGATCAGGGTCGCAAGGATCGTCTACGCAGATGGTCGAGTCTTCGGGCCAGAACACCCAGCCCTCTTCACAGTCTGAGCAGTTGTCGCCAATATAATGTTCGTCGCACTCGCAGCTGACCACTCCACCACTGGCAGTGCAGGTGCCGTGGCCGTTGCAAGTATTGTCTCCACATTCTTGATCTTCGACACACACAGAGTTGTCTTCGTGATAGCCGGCCAGGCAAGCTCCGCAACCCGCGACACCCTGATTATTTTCGCAGACGCGCTGTTGGGCGACACAGTCGCTGTCGTCGGCACATGGATCGAGCGGCCGGCACTCACCGTCGCCGTAGTCACCAAAGCCGGTGGCGCAATGATCACAACTGTCACCGGCATAACCAGTGTCACAGGTGCAGACGACCGCCCCGCTGGTATCGTCGCAGCTGCCGTGCTGGTTGCAGCTGTCGGTCTGGCACTCGATGGTTGTTTCTACGCAACCGTTGTCGACACACACGAATCCCGAACCACAATCAACTGTCTCGCGGCACTCAACGCAACCGCCGTCGAGACAAACACCGTTTTCGCAATCCGCATCAACCTGGCACGGGCCAGTGGTCGTTGAACCGCAGTGATAGAACAAAAAACCTGCCAAGATAACCAGACTCGTTGCAAATACCCACTTGATGTGTTTCATCGAAGATTCTCCCAGAAATTTTGATTATCGGAGTATACAAGAATTGCAGCAGAGGTACCAGCCCAGCCTTATTCAGGCAGCCTGCCCGGCATCACTTTCTTTTCTTTGATGCCCGGCGAGAGGGTGCACTGGTAATCTTAGTGGTTTTCTTAGCTTTCTTTGGCTTGGCAATAACTTTTTTCTTTTTTTTATCCTTGAGAATTTTTTTGCTGGCCATTTTTCATAAACCTCTTTTCTCCAGGTTACCTTGGGCGACACCTTCAGGCGTCTTTTGCCCGCCGGATATTATAGACCCCGGTGCCGGTCGCAATCGGTTGATCTTTTTCACCGGGATGGTAGGCCGACAGGCGGACAACGGCCACCCGGTTGCCGGCCCGCGCGACATGGGCTTCGGCGATCAAGGTCTCTTTGCGGCCGGGCCGCAAGTAATCGATTCGCAGGTCGACCGTCGAGGCCCGATCTTCAAAATCACTCAAGGTTGTAAAAACCGCCGCGCCGCCGCAGGTATCGAGCACTGACGAAATCACTCCGCCGTGCAAAGCCGGTCTGAACGGATCGCCGATGAACTCCTCCCGGAAAGCCACCTCGAAACGAGCCTCGCCTTCGCCCAGGTAGGTGACCTTCATACCGAGGTATTTATTGAAAGGTATCTGATCTTCCATGAACTGCTTAACCGCAGCGTCTATTTCATCCGGTATCACTGTTATGCCTCCTGGTTGAGTCTTCTATTTCCCCATGACTACTTTCGACAGCTCGGTGATCGGTCTATGGAAAAAACTATTTTCAAACTTCTCATCCAGACCTCCGTATCATTACCTGTCTTTCCCTGATTCCCAACTGGCAATTGCATTCAGAGATTTTTTTTCTGCGGCGGCTTTTGCACGCCAGCTGAAAATCAGAATAACTCCCAGTGCAAATAACCCCAAACCACTCAATAAGAAATAAAGATGCGTTTCTGAGGTCAAGCCATAAGTGTGATCTTCTTCGCCCCAGGTGGAAATCAGCGGCCATAGAATCGGTTTCAAAAATATGGCGATACCTCCAACCATTGCCACCAGGCTCCCCCATATCCGCCAGCGAGACCAGAACCAGAACAAAGCAGTCCCGGCCCACAAAACGGTCACCACGATCACCTCGCCCAGATCGAATTTATACAAGCCCTGATAGATTTCATCACGCTGATATTGCTCAAAATAAAAAGTATTGGCGATCAAGAAACCCGGCATGGCTATGGCCGCCCCCAGCATGCGGACGACTTTCTTGAAGGTGCCTTTTTCGAATTTCTTGTCCAGCCAGGTGGCCAGGTAGCCCATGCCGAAAACGAAATAAACGATCACCAGGCCGACTACGATGATAATCGCCACTTCGAATGGGACCTTGATGCGCATCCTGCCCTCCTGAATGAGTGACTATCACACCCTCATCCGGCGTGCCAGTCAATCCAGATTCTCCCAACATATTTCGGGAGCAACCTGGAATAGTTTCGACAAGCTCTTCCCTCCAACTCGAGGATGATGCACAATAATGGAATAGCTTATGGGGAGGTCTTGATATGAGAGTTGAATTTCTTGTGATCGGGCTGGCCTTGGCATTTAGCGCAAGTGCCTGCGGAGGTCAATCGGGCAGCAACTGCACCGACGAGTGCTCGCGGCGGGGTGCCCGGGCTTGTGACGACAGCGGCCAAAACGGGTTTCAAGTCTGCGCCGCTGACTGGGATGTGGACACCTGTTTGGAATGGGGCCCGCTTAACAGCTGTGAATCATTTCAGACCTGCGTCCTGGGTATTTGCGAAGGGTCTTCGCCGGCCTGCAGCGACGATTGCTCAATCTCAGACCGACGTTGTGCCGCAGCCCCGGCCAATGGCGTCGAAGTCTGCGGCCAATTCGACGCCGACAAGTGCCTCGACTGGGGCGGCCTGACTACCTGTCAGCAGGGCGATTGCGTCGACGGCGCCTGCCCGGGCGTATGCACCGACGAATGTCAACTCGATGATGACCCTGTTTGCGAGGGAAGCGGTTATCGCAGCTGTGGCAACCACGACGCTGACGAGTGCTCTGAATGGTCAGCCGTGACTGACTGCGGTAAGGACATGGACTGCGAGGACGGTGAGTGTTGTATCGAAGACGGTGAAGACTGCGAAGACTACGACGAATGTTGTGACTGTTACCATTGCTGTCCTGTATTCAAAGAATGCGTGCCGGATTGGTGGGATTCAGATTGCCTGTGATTTTCACACTCCAGGCCGGGTCGGGCATGCTGACCCGGTCAGGCTGGGGAAAACAACATATGAAAAAACTTTTATTAGTTGGGCTCTTGTTGAGCACGACAGTCTGTAGCAACTGCAGCCGCGATTTTACGGCGCCACCGCCGCGGGCGGCGATAACCGATTTCTCGCCCGATCACGGGTTCATGGGTGACGCGGTCGGGATCTGCGGAGAGCACTTCGACAGCCAGGTCAGCAACAACATCGTCTATTTCGGCACCATCGTAGCCGAAATTATAGAAGACGGCCGGCCGGACGACGCCCAGCCCGACATTAACTACGAGTGCAAAGACATCGAAATCTGGGTACGGGTCCCCGAGCTTTCAGAGATCGGCCCGCAGTCGATAAAAGTGGCCACCTCGACCGGCCAGGTCGATTCCGAAACCGACTTCATCTACGAAGGCCCCGGTCACCCGGTAAACGAACTGCTCAAGAAAGTCCTCGATTTTCGAACAGGACTCTGGGCCGTGTTTCAACCGCCCGGCTCGAGTTCACCGGCTTTCGGGACGATCGGGGTCGAATCGAGTGTCCTGGGTATCTTCGAGAATCAGCGCGGCTTGCACCTCGACTTCGGCGTCTGCGGCCTGCCGCTCTCCGGCGCGGCCGGGGTCATATCATTGACCGAATTCGTAATTATCAGCACTCGCATGGAGCTCAACCAGACCGATCTGAGTGTGAACACTGATCTTTGGAGTTGGAAGGTAAACCTGCTGGATGTTATCGAGTTGATCTTCGCTGAGCCGCAGATGGTTCAGTTGCCGCCAACCGCCGACGACAAGCCCTTCGTGCCCAACCTGGTCTGGAGTTATCCTCGCCCGGATACTGGGCCAATATTAGTTGAGCATGACTTCGTGGTCAGCCACCTTGCTCGCCCGGCCATCGCTTTCCTGCCGGCTGAGGCACTTGACGCTGCAATTGTCGTCGAACTGCCCGATCAAGCTCCATTTTGCAATAAGAACAACGACCAGAAGCTCGGCCCGATAGCCGATTTGGACTACGATTCGGCCACCAAACATTTCTACGTGGCCCTGGCCGGCAGCAACGAGATCTGGCGCATCGCGGCCGAAGCCCCGCATGCGACTAAACGCATGTGGCCGCCGTCCGATCAAGTCGGCTACGACGGAGTCAATTGTAAATTTAGAAACGCAGCCCTGGCTATCAGAAACACCCACACCGAACATGACGAGCTGCGTGTGTATGTCTCGGACCAGGCCTCACTGACAGTTCAAGAAATGAAGTTAACCGCTGAAGGTCCCGACGAATATCTCGATCCAGCCCCACTGCATTCATTGGTTGTCAACAGCATACCCTATGCTATGCATACCGCTAAATACGAGACCGAATCTGAATTAGGGCAGCCAATCGCCGGAGAACGTTTGTACATCGCTTCACAAACCGGTCTGACTATAGTCGACGTCAGCAACACGACTCCAGTGCTTGCCGGCATTCTATTCAGAAGAGTCGGCAAGGTCCCCTTTCCGGGGAACCGCGGCGGGACCCAGGCCATCACTGTAAACAGAAAATACGGGCCACTGACCAAAGACACCCCCGATGAAGTTCTTTTCGTCGATGCCGCCAACGAGCGGGTGGTCAGTTTCTTAGTCGGGCAAGAAGACATTTTTCTAAGCGACACTTCCGTCGGGGCGACCGTCCCTCAGCTAGCCACTTCTTATCAAAGTGACCGGCTTTATCTTTCAAACGCGTTGTCCAACACGATTCATCTAGTCGACCGCAACACCGGGCTGCGAACCGACCAGTTTGCGATAGCCCCGATGGCTAAGCACAGCACCATGGGTTTCGGCTCGTACGGGCTGAGTACACTCAGGATGCCCGGAAGCGACTTGGTGATCGTACCCCTGACTGAGGGAAATTTTACGACCTCGCAACAAGGCGTTCAATACCGCCAGCTGGCATTCGGACAAATCTCCGATCAGGCGCCGGAATGCGGCCTGACCACGGGCGGCCTGGAAGTCGATGATGGGCTGACCGAAAAATTCGAACAGTTGCAGCTGGTTTCCTGGGACCTCGGCGAACACCAGGATGTGCCGGTCCTGGTCCTGACGCGTTACTTCGATCTGGTCAACGATCCTGATGGCACTCCCCAGCCGATTCCGGGTGACACATACTGCATCGAAATCGACCCAAGCGGTACAGCGGCGACCGGAATCGTCAAGGAAAACCTGGCGCTGTGCAATAATCAGTATCTGCGCAATTTGGGCCCTGAGGTACGCGCTGTCCGTAGCGCCAAAAATTTTCCGCTTGTCGCCGTTCTCGTAGAAGATCCGTCGGGTGGAGTCGACTCCTCGCTGGGCATGCGCCTGATCAACTTGGAGTCCGGTAACGATTCTCTAACTTCCATGGACGCTGAATTGGCCCAACGCCTGGTCGATGTCCTGGTAACTCAACGCTCAACGGTCAACGACCCGGTCGGCCAGGTCTACTTGGGCATGGGTGAACTGGGTCTGATCTTGGTCGCAACCTTCCATACCGACGGTTCGGTTTCGAAACACCTCATCGAAACCGGCGGAGATCCGTCTTTTCTGAGTCTCAGCCCTGACGGGCGGCGTCTCTATGTAAGCCACTTCTTCTCGGGCCAGGTAAGCGTAATCGATACAGATTGTCATCCGGTCGGCCAGTGCGAGGCAGTCGTGGCCACTATCGAAGTAGACACCTGGCCTGGCCCGGTTGTTTTCGACGACAGCGGCGCGACCGCCTACGTGCTACATTTTCTCAGCAGCGATATTTCCTGGATAGATTGAGCCGAATTATCAGAACATCAGTCCCTGAGTAATCATGAACTGGGCCGCCAGGTAAGTGGCCATGACGGTCATGTGACCCAGGCGCAGCTCGCGTTTGAACTTGCAGAAAGCCAAGACCGAGTCGGAGGTGATAAAGACAAACGCCCCGCCGGCCACCAGCCAGAACGAAAGCGGTGTCACGAACGGCAAGCGCAACAGGGCGCTGACACCCATGCACAAGATAACGGTTATGTAGACGATGACCGGGATCTTCATCTCCCCCAGACCGGGCGCCAAGAGCCGGTAGTAGAAAAAGCAAAAGACAAAATACGGCAGGCCGCAAAAATACAGCCAGACCGGTATCAGTTCGAAGTCGAGAATGGCGGCAATAAAAATCACAATATACAGCACATGATTAATCAAGAAGGCCACCAGGCCGAGCAGGAAATTGTGTTCTTTTTCGCCGGGCAACATTAGAAAAACATCGCCGAAAAATCCGCCGACCAGGGCCCCAACCAGCCAGAAGTTGACCTCCGGGCTGCCCAGGACATGATAGCTGATCAAGAGCGGCATCAAGAGCGGCTTGGTCAGGTAAATGATATTCTTATTTTTCTTCTCGTTGGCGCTGGCGCCGATGTTGACCAGGGCCACTAGCCCAAAAACTATCGGGATGATTTGACTGGGTTCCATGGCTGCACTCTATAATGAAAAAAGCCGGACCCTATCGGGCCCGGCTTGGCGATTGATCAAATTGGTATTAACCTATCTTACAATCGTTACGTTCTTGGCCTGGAGGCCTTTAGGACCCTGTTCAATCTCCAACTCAACAGCGTCGCCTTCGTTTAGGGTCTTGAAGCCTTCCGCAGTAATAGCCGAGAAGTGCACGAACACGTCGTCCCCATTCTCCTGCTCGATGAAACCATAACCCTTAGAATTGTTGAACCATTTTACTTTTCCTGTTGCCATTCTTACTACTCCTCTCAAAAATTAAAAAACGAGCGTGTAGAATGCCAGGATTCAGGCAGCTTGTCAATAAAAAAAGCTATGTTGCTGTAATAACTCAATTAACTGTCGAAGGATCGTCGCTAATCAATAGCTCGGTCTCGCTCGGCTTACTAATCACCAGCTGGCGCTTGCCGCTGGAATCTTTGATCCATTGGCCTTTTCCGAAAACTGCAACCATCTCGCCGGTTTCAATGACACCTTCATGGTAGCGGATGGTCCTGTTGAATCCCAAAAAGCCGGTGCTTGATTTTCCGTAATGTTGCAATAGTTGCTCTAGTTCGTCGGAGGCGTCGTTGAAAGTGCCCGAGCGGGCGTGCGAATCTTTGACCACTGCAACCTTGCATTGCCCGGTTTCGATAATCGCCCGACCGGTCCCGTCGTCAAGGACGAAGTCAACCGTCCTGACGTCCTCGATGATTGTGGACCAATAACTATTTTTACCCGAACTTTTTTTCTGCTCGACCTTGATGTGATAGTGGGCACACGGCCGTTTCGAAAGCGGCGAGACAAATTCTTCCAGCAACCGAACCTCACCTACCAGGCGGGCCACCGCCCCGTCGGTAAAATCTCCAATACTCAGCCGGGGCGCCTTGCGCAAGGCACGCTTGACCCGGGCGTCTTTGTTGAAAAACAAGGCCAGTACGATAATGACAATTACGACTACCCCTATGATTACAAAGATTCCGATTTCCATTGGTCCCCCTCCCCTTATTCTACTCCACCTCGATCGTCAGCGTATAGGTACCCTGCACGGGATTCATGGCTGCGAAAGAATCTACTACCACGAAAACGGTTCCGTCGGCTTCGGCCGAGAAGTAGGCTTGTTCGCTCTCACCGGTTTCACCGTCATCGGCGCCGTCTAAGCAATCTTCGAGCGCCGGGACTGCCAGGCACTGGCTGCTAATCACCACAGCAACGTCGAAGTCGGCGGTCACGTTGGCCCAAAGCTGCTGGCCGGCGGTCAAAGAGACTTGATAGATGGCGTCCTTGCCCGGGGTACCCCACTCGGTGCAGATTCCTTCGGCGAAGGCCAGGTCGTCCCTGAAAGCCGCCAGTTCGACATCCGTGTCTGTAAACGGAAAGCTGTCGACCACGTTTGGAGCGCTGCAGCTGTCCCCGGCCGGTTGGGCAACACACTCTTGTAAGACACAGCGTTCGGGGGCGGTGCAATCGGCGTCTTCAGTACAGGCCGGGGTAACACACTCGAAATCTTCACAGATGTCGCCTTCAGTCGGACAATCGGCGTCCCAGGCGCAGCTGACAACACCGCCGTCTGTCAGACTGATGTCATAGGTCTGGGCTAAATCGCCGGCCGGCTGGCGAACCCGAATCGCATAGCTGGCATCTTCGTCGGTACCGATCGCGATTGTGACGGTTTCATTGTCGGTATCCGAGTGGCCAATCGCTACGGGCACGTCACGATCTAAAGACTCGTATACCTCGACCTCGATGTCACCCTGGGCGTGGCTGAAAGTCAGGCTGAGTTCGTAGCGATGCAACGCCTCGAGATCGACTTTATACCAGTCCTCGTTGGCGTCGCCGCACAAGGTCAGGCCCGACTCAAAGAACCCGACCGTGATGTCCAGTGCGTCGCTGAATTGCGAGTTGGGCTCGTTGGCATCATCGGTGCAACTATAGACGCAGGCATTGTCCTGGCATAGATAGGCGTCTTCTTCGGGACAATCAACTTCGCTTATGCACTCGACACATGTTCCGCCATCGCAGACCAGGTCATCGGGGCATTCAGCCTCGGCCGAACAAACGAAGTCGACACAATCGAGGTCTTGACATATTTCGCCCTCCTGGCAGTCGGCGTGCTCGACGCACTCGGGGTTCATAACGATTGTCAGCCCATAGTCGACCGCTCCGAACATGCCTGCGTAGGTGTATACCCGCAGATATGCCGGACCGTCAGCTAGGGCCGTATAAACCAACTCTTCTTCAAGCCCCAACCTTTCAGAGGAGGCCAGCGCCAAACCATCGGCGCCGGTCAATTCGAGATCGAGATCGACATAGGGCCCGGCCTGGCTAAGCCTGACCAGGACCAGGTCGTCGGTCACTAGGTCGAGCGCGAACCAATCTTCTTCGACATCCAAGTTGCACATCGTAAGGTCGTGGCTGCCGGCATCGATTGGGCTGGCGGCGGCCAGGCTGTCGTTTTCTTCGAGGGCATCGTCGCTACAGCCGGTACAAGCGGCCCCATCCAGGAGGCATAAATCGGTACAGCTCAGCTGACCACCAGTGAAACCGAAATCCTCGCAGACCCAGCCGTCGAGTAATAGGCCGTCGCACTCTTCACCCTGATCGAGATCGCCGTCGCCGCAGGGATTGGGCTCGCAATCGGCCTCGTCGAAAGTGCAGTCAGCGTTACAAGCCAGCTCGCCGCCCAGATGCCCGAGATCTTCGCAGGTAGTCTCGTTGAGATTATCGCCGTCACAGTCCTCGCCGTCATCGATCTGGCCGTTGTTGCAGTCATCGGGCAGATACTCACACTCGGATGTATCGAAGGTGCAATCGTCTAAGCAGCCCAACTCACCGGTGTCGAACCCGAAGTCTGCGCAAACTTTGCCGTCGAGGCGGGTCTTGTCGCACAACTCGTCACCTTGAATCAAATCGTCGCCGCAGATCGGGTCCGGATCGCCGGCGCCCTGGCTACAGCCGGCCAGCAGACCGGCCAATAATATTGAAACCAACCAAACGAAATTGACTTTACAGTTTTTCATTGCGTTCTCCCGGGTGTCGTCTAAAAAGCCGTTTGGTAAAGTACCTCGGCTTGATCGCCGAGTGTCTCGAGGCACTTGATCTTGAGCCCGAAATCTATTGAATGCGCCAGGACCTGCATTCCATCCAGGACAGCCATCAAACCGTGGACCGCTTCGGCCGTGTCTTGCAGGGGCGGATAAATGTAAACGATGAAATCGAGCGCATCGGATATCGGTCCGAGCAGACCGACCAGCTTTGCCAAACCCATGGCCCAGTTGTCGATTATCTCCTGGGCGGTCAGCGCAGTCCAAGCCTCGGACTGCATAGCCTCGACCACCGCGCGGTATTCGGAGAAATCGCTGCGCATCTCGGTTTCCCACTCCCAGCGTACGGCGCCGATCGGTGGGCCGTTGGTGGAATACAGCTTGGCCTGATCCAGGGCCCCGTTGAGCCCGCGCTGAATCTCGTCGACGAAGAAAGACCTCAGGACGATGTTGTAGACCCCGTGGTGCACCAGGCTCTCGACGATCAAGTTGCTATCGAATTTGTGTACGATCTTGCCGTTCTTGACAACGGGGATGTTGGCTATAGCCATGTCGCGCAAGAAGCCCAGTAAGAAGTCGCGGCCAACCTTGGCGATCTTGCCTTCCAGGGCCGCATCGAGACGATCGAAGATCTCGTTGGTGGCGGCCAGGAGTTCTTCGCGGTTGTGGTCATAAAGCTCCACACCAACCCGGTTGGCCCAGTTCTCCATTCGATCCGAGAAATTATCGAAACCATCCGGGGTCAGGGCAGCATCTACAATTTCTTTGACCAGTTCTTTTATTGCAATCGCTAAGGGATTATCCAGGTCAAGCTCGTCGAAGGCGCGTTCGATCATATAGGTCTTGATCGTGTGACGAGTCAGGCGCAGCGCCAGATCGAGCCCGATTTCCTGGGCCGCCTCCCACAGCTTGTCCCGGTTACCGGCGTGATCATCGTCTTTGAAGCTAAAGTACATGTCCGATAGAATGCGTACGTACTTGGCCATGGTCCCTGCCGGACCGCCGAGTTGATCGAACTCATAGATGATCCGGTTGAGGATCTCTTCAATACCCTCGCCCGCGGCCCACTTGGCCAGCTCGGCCACACCCTCCTCGATGACGGTAATCAATGAGCCGACTCGGCCCTGAGAGAGCGCGTTGAGCAGAACCTTGATCGCCCCGGCCGCCAGCTCTTTTTTCCAATTGCGCTCGAGACCCTTGTTCATTGCTTTGATTTCGGCGATGACTTCACCAATGCGCTTGATGATCATCTGGAAGTCTTTGACCGCTCGCTGGGCCTCGAACTGGGCGTACTCAGTCAGATTGGCGTAGCCCGACAGGGCGATGTTCATGCGCCTGAGGGCCACCATCTCCTCCCAGGAGACACCCCCGTCGCTGGTCTCGACCTTGAGCAACCATTCACGGGCTTGCTCAGCAAACTTCTTGAAAGGATCGCCCGACAGACGCCAATCGTCCAGGTCTTGCAAGACGCCCAGCATTTTGTACTTATCGGACAGGTAATCGCCGGCCGGGACCCGGGTAGCCAGGGAGTACGGCTCGTCAGGCATTTCAAAGCTGACGTAATCCTGAGCGCGCAAGGTGTCAATAGTATAAAACTGTTTACCGCCGTCAAACACGTGCATCACATAGCTGCCGGCTGCCAGATCGTATTCGTTAAGCACGCCGTCAACCGGACAGTAGCCGTATCTGATACCGGTCTGGCGACCGGCCATGTCGTGGTAAATGTCGGCGCACAGCTCGTCGTTGGCGAAACCGCCGATCTCGTCGGTGATGTTCAAACTCAGATCGTGTTCGGTTTCCAGCAGGTCGACGCTAAAGCTGTTGGTTAAAGACAAACCGGCATTAACCGGGTCCTGGGCGGCGATTTCTATGCGCAGCTCGTAGTCATCTTCATAACCGGCCATGGTGATTGGATCGTAAAAGGTGAAATTGGTTTCCCAAAGCAGATAGTACTTCGAATCGAGCACAGGCAGCTGCGGGTTGACTCCCAGCTTGATGTAAAAGTCGGAAGCATCTAATGGCCAGTTGAGTTGGACGGCTTGTTGTCCCAAGCCCCAACGCAGATCTGTCAAGCGGCTGCCCCCGATGCCCCAATCGGGGTTGCCGCCGCAGGCGCGCGGGTTGATTTCTGAATCGCAGTAGCCGGTGAAGTTGGGATGATCAGCCGGGTTCTTGGCGTAGTAAATCTCGATGCCATCAGATTCGGCGAACTTCTCGACGGCCGTGGCGGTGGCATTCGTGCAACTAATCGTATACCAGAATGCGCCGTAGATGGTCTGGGGCACAATGTCGGTCACCACCAGGACGATCTTGCGGGCATCCGGCCTGAAGCCCAAGTAGGGCGTAGTCAGAATAGCGTCGTAAGCCACGTTAGGCACCCACCATTCGCCCCCGGTCCTGATGAACCAATAGTCGATCTTTTCGAGCAATCGATCGGTTTCGGTGTTGCCGTCGTAGAAAGGAAAGCGATCAAAATAGTCCGGGGTGACATCGAGCACCATGCCGGCCATGCGGAAGTCCACCCTGGCCGTCCGCAAAGCCCCGACCAACAAGTGTAACTCGTCAATCACTCCCTGGGCATAGGGGGCGTAGCTGCTAGTC
>JAFDKH010000412.1 GCA_019307065.1 Deltaproteobacteria bacterium | reverse complement strand
CGCGGATATCACTCCTCAGCCAGATAAGATCCCGATAAAATGCTTCAGCGTCACTAGTACCGAGGTTTTCAAAGATCGTTTTGAGACGCAGTACTTTCGGCATCCACGATGCTGCCGGATAAATTGCCCCCAAACCTCCGAACAGCAATCGCCGAAGTGCAACTGGTAAACCAGTCCGAATGTTTGACTCCAGAAGATGAGGAATGTATCTAAACGTGTAACCGCCGAAACTCTCGTCACCACCGTCGCCGGAAAGTACAACTGTAAGGTTCTCACGAGCCATGTTGCAAACATACCAGGTGGGCACAGCGCTCGAGTCCGCAAACGGTTCATCGAAATGCCAGCCGATTTTTTCCAACACATCCAAGGCATTTGGACGGACTATGAACTCTTTATGATGAGTCTTCAGATGATCAGCCACAACTTTTGCAAGAGGTAGCTCGTTGAACTGCGAATCATCGAATCCAATGCTATTGGTCTGCACCGGTTCTCTCATCATTTGGGCCATGGAAGCCACCACAAGTGGCGAATCCAGCCCGCCTGACAAGAAAACTCCCAAGGGCACCTCGCTCATCAGCCGGCAACTTACGGCTTTGTCCAGCAGAGACAGGAATTCATCCGACGCATCTTCCAGACTTCGGGAACTCTGCTCGGCGAAACTCAACTGCCAATAGCGACTGGCTCGCAAGTTGTTCGAGTCTACCGTTACAAATTTTGCGGGCTCCAATTTCTTCACGCGTTTGTAAATCGTCCGTGGAGCAGGAATATATCCAAAACTGAAATAACAATCCAAGGCTTCAGGATCTATGTTGTCCGGACAATACCCTCCTGCCCGTAGGGCTTTGAGCTCCGATGCGAAGGCAAACGTGCAACCGTCATTAAAGTAATAGAAAGGCTTTTTCCCAACCCGATCACGTGCAGCAAAAAGTTGCTTCTTTCTGGTATCCCAAATTGCAAAGGCAAACATGCCATTTAGTTTTTCTACACAGCTTTCGCCCCATTCAAGGTACCCTAATAGGATGACTTCGGTATCGCTACCGGTCATGAACCGATGTCCCCGAGCCTCAAGGTCCGACCGTATTTCGGGGAAATTATAAATCTCACCGTTAAACACAATTTGGACCTGACCATCCAGTACACCCATTGGCTGTTGACCACTGTCGAGGTCAATGATCGAAAGGCGGCGATGACCCAAGGCAGCAAAATTATCGACGTAGTAGCCATCTTCGTCGGGTCCACGATGAATAAGCACGTCGGCCATTCGCTTGATGCGAGCACGAGCCTCACCCTTGTTATGGCCGTTAAAGTTAATGAAACCTGTGATACCGCACATGGGTTCTCTTTCTAATGAATGGATTCGTCCGTACTGTTTTCTGTTATTAGTCGATCAGGGTTTAAAGCCTCTACTAGGATCTTAGCGTGTCTGATATCCTCAGAAATCGGGGTTTTGTCAATTTTGCATATTGCGGACTAATCTCGCTGGACTCCCGGCGACAACAACATTTGAATCCGTGGCATGTGTGACGATTGCACCAGCTGCAACCAAACTGCCCTGGCCGACATTTGCCATAACAACTGCTGCCTCGCCGATCCAGGCCTTGGGACCAATCCGAACCTGAACAGCTCGATTGTGATCAAAGGGTAACCAACTTCCGTCATCAGATCTGACATGAGACGTCTTTCCACTGGTAATACTCACCCGACTTGCTATCAACGATCCTCGGCCCAAATGACACGAGCCGATTATACAATACAAACCGATAAAAACGCTATCTTCAACAATTACAGAACGATGGGTAAATACTGAGCCGAACCCGATGTGAGTATTGAGAGAGCATCTTTCCAATGTGAGGCTATAAAAGCCCCGTCTCAAGAAAATCCCCAGTATTCCCGGAATAAGGGCAAAAAATTGGGTCCAGAGTGAGAACACTCTTTCCGAGTGCATAGATATGGATTTTTCCATCCAGCAGCTCAATGCGAACGGAAGCATCACAAGCTGGCACAATCTATTAAGAAAGGATTTGAGATAAGTCAAAAAGGATTTACCTGCTCGCGGTCATGGTGCGGTATAAATAACTGTAATTGCTGATCATTTTCTTAAAGGTGAATGATTCTTGAAAGCGGTGCCGTGCCGCTTCGGCGCGGTCACGCAAAACAGCAGAATTGGCCGCAGCCTCCAGAATCGTCGCGGTCAGATATTCAACGGCATCCGACGGTACAACCCAACCGGTCTCTCCATGTTTAATGAGTTCGGGGTTTCCGCCAACATCAGTGACGACCGCCGGTACGCCGGCCGCCATTGTTTCCAGCAGCGCCATCGATGTTCCCTCGCTATAACTTGATAATACGAATAGATCCATGCATTTTAATTAAATAGGGGACCGTCTCCAACCAGTAAACCTTTTATTGACTTGATCTTCCTGCCGGCCAGCGCCAGACTCTTCACAAGCAATGTTAAATTCTTGATCGGATCGAAGCGACCCACAGTGCCGACGATAAAATCCTCGGCCGAAAAGCCCAACTCTTTGCGCAATTCGGCTCGCTTGTCGGGGGGCAGCGATGGTGCATCATGGACACCATTGTAGATCACATCAATGCGGCTGTGGTTCAACCCTTCGTATTCCACCAGTCGTCTGCGTACATCGTTGGAAACCGCTACGAAATGGTGTGTCAAGGGCTTGATAACCGTCCGGTTGACATAGATCCGGCGATTTTTCTTGATTTCCGGAAAAAATCGTCCGTGTTCTTCCAGGAGCAATTTCGGAGTCCGGTGAATCAACCGGGATAGTGCAGCGTAAAACCAAGGCGTGTATTGATGAGCATGGATGATATCTATTCGATGTTCCCGGCAGAATTTCGCAAGCCTAAGCGCCATAGCCGGATCCAAACCGGGCTGGCGCCACAGGCAGTAGACCGGAATCCGCTCCGAGCGCAGTCTACCCGCCCAAGATCCAGGCTCGTCCAGACAGACGACCCACATGTCGAACTCGACGGAAAAGCTTCGGCACATTTGCACTACCAGCTGCTCCGTCCCACCGGGATTGAGGCTGTTGACCACGTAAGCGATTCGTAGACGATGATTTGCCTTCAAACTCTTCTCAGCTTAGTCCGCGCGCGGTACACCTGCTCGGCGAAATACCTGCCAATTATCTTTTTCGTACAAGTGATTTTTTTTCTGAACGAAATTTTGATTCGAACCTTTTGAGG
>JAFDKH010000054.1 GCA_019307065.1 Deltaproteobacteria bacterium | reverse complement strand
CAAACGCGGGGAACTTCACTTGATTCGTGCTCGTGTGCCACCCCCGCGGGCAAAACGAGCCGCTCGCAAGTAGAGGGGTTTTGCAGCGGAATCATATGAGACCCTCCGACCCCCAGCTTTTCCTGCCAACAAAGCGAATAGCGCTTGCCGCTTGCCTCTCTTGACACCCGGAAGAAAGAAGAGTAATTTGCTTGCCTCTTACCGGATCAATACCGGACATTTTTATCTATAACCAGGGAGTGAGACATGAAGACGGATACCTTCCATAAACGAGATTTTCTGACATTGCTGGACTTCACCCGCGAGGAAGTCGAGACCATTCTAGACGTGGCGACCGAGCTCAAGCGCAAGCGCTTGTTAGGTGAGAAGCATCACCTGCTGGAAGACAAGACCTTGTTCTTGATCTTCTACAACCAGTCGTTACGCACGCGCAACAGCTTCGAGGCCGGCATGACTCATCTGGGAGGCCATGCCCACTTTCTCAGTCCCGGAAGCATCTACACTCCGGCCCTGGAAGGCCGCGAGGTCGCCTATTCGACCGAACGTGTATCCGACGTAGCCCGAACCCTGGCACGCATGGGCGAAGCCATCGCCATCCGCTGCTACGGCGACCCGGTCGACTGGCAGTACGGCGAAGCCCACCAGATGATGCGCGAATTCGCGCGCTGGTCGGACATTCCCATTATCAATATGGAATGCGACAAGTATCATCCCTGCCAGGCCCTGGCCGATCTGCTGACCGTCAAAGAAAAGTTCGGCACTTTCAAAAACGTCAAGTTCACAATGAGTTGGGCCTACTCGCCGAGTGTTCACAAACCCCGGGCGGTACCCCAGAGCGCCATCATCGCGGCCAGCATGATGGGCATGAAGGTTACCCTGGCGCATCCCAAGGGCATGGAACTTGATCCCGAGGTAAATAAGAGCTGTCGTGAACTAGCCAAGCAAAACGGCGGGTCGTTCAAGATTACCAACAAATTCGAAGAAGGTCTCAAGGGCGCGCATGTTGTCTACCCCAAGGCCTGGTGCGCCACCTCAATCTACCAGCCGCCGGTTGGTAAAAACGACCCGGACAAGACTCAGGCCATCTTCGATCGAAATAAAAAGTGGATTTGCGATGCCAAGGCCATGAAGAAAGCCGCCAATAACGCGATCTACATGCACTGCCTGCCTTGCGACCGTGGTTTCGAAGTGACCGACGAGGTCGTCGACGGACCCCAGTCAGCTGCCTTCGATGAAGCCGAGAACCGGCTGCACGTCCAAAAAGCAGTCATGTCGCTGGTCATGAAATAAGCGCTTGCGTCTGTAGCTGCCTGTCATGAAATCCGCAACTAAATACCTGACTTTCGAAGTTCCCAAGCGAATGGACTTTGTGCACATCACTCCCGATGTCGAACAAGTCGTCGAGCAAAGTGGAGTTTCAGAAGGACTCTGCCTGGTGAATGCCATGCACATCACCGCTAGTGTCTTCATCAACGACAATGAATCCGGCCTGCACCAGGATTACAAAGAATGGCTCGAAAACCTGGCCCCCCACGATCCTTCACGCTATCGACACAACCGGACCGGTGAAGACAACGGCGATGCTCACCACAAGCGCCAAATCATGGGCCGTGAAGTGGTGGTTGCCATAACCAAAGGGCGACTGGATCTGGGTACCTGGGAAAGAATCTTCTACGGAGAGTTCGACGGCCGGCGCAGCAAGCGCGTATTGGTCAAAGTTATCGGCGAGTAGTCCAGAACCTGCCGACTGCCAGTAAAACAATCAAAAAAAGCCAACCCAATCCAGCCCGGCGATCCGGCAGTTCATTCTTACAAGCGCAGCCGCCGCCGCTAGTCGGGTTTTGTTGCCCGGCATCTTGACCGCCATCCAAACCACCATCCAAAAGCGGTTCACCTAACTCCACCCAGATCAAGGCGCTTGTCTCGAGGCTGGTTGCCTGGCCGTCTGAGACAGTCAAGCCAATCCGATAGTGACCCGGCCAATCGGGAGTGAAAATGGTTTTTTCGGCCGTGGGTTCCTCGAATTCGACCTGGCTTCTGACCGGTTTGTCTTTAATGATCCAACTATAGCTCAGCTGATCCCCGTCGAGATCGCAGCTCGCGCCGGCATCGACAATATATGCCCGAGAGGTTTCTCCTTCTGTCGGCATGTCAATTGATGCCATTGGAACATGGTTTGCCTGGGGGCCTGTGAAGCTCACTTCGAAAGGCCCCGAACCAATCATATCCAGAACCAACCCGCCGTCTGTGATTTCGATGGCGCAAAAACCGCTACCGGCTCCATAGCCGGCAACATCCGACAGAGTCACCCGGTTTGCCTGGCCGGCATAGTAGCCGCTTAGCTTGTCGGGTTCCCAGCGGACCGTGATTGTGCCGGGCTGCTCGAGTTGGACAGACCGGCTGCCCGATGAAACCGATATTCCATCGGCGACGGTCAAGACATCTGCGGGGTCAATGCCGTTCGAACCGGCCAACGCAAAACTTCCTTCAAAAGACAAAGAATCGGCTGTCAGGCTGCCGGCTCCGGGAGTCGCCACCGCCGCCAACTCGACCCGGCCGCTACGCGTGATCTTCAAAGCCGCCAGATTGCCGCCTTCGGAAACAGTTTCGATTATCGGCGCCGCCTGTGCGTTTGCCAGAGGATAATAGACGGTGATGAAAGCAACCTGATTACCCTCGGTCTCGGCATGCAATACAGCGTGGGTTTCTTCCCGCCAATGCCAGGCGTCGTGGACATCCTGGCTGACTGAAAACGACACGTCTCCGCCGGCTAAGGCGACTTGCACAATCAGGCTCGCCGCGGGGCGGGTAACTATGGCCCCTTTCTCGGTCTGTTCGAATTGACCTCCGCTGGTACCGCCCCCGTTCAAGTGGTTTAGCAATTCGAGCTGATGGGCCTGGGCGTCTTCAACCGTAACTGTATCAGCTTGAATGAAATACTGCTTGTCCACGAATGTCATCCGCCGGGTCCAGCTGGTCGAGGGTACTTTGGAAAAATATTGTGCTTGAACCCGGGCATGCTCAAAGAAGTCTGTCGCAAAACCCTGGCTCAAGGTCGATTGACAATCCTCGCCAGGCACATAACCGCCTTCACGCGAGAGATCCTCGATCACGATTCCGCCGTCAACAATGGTGAAGGGCGGAATCGAAAGCTGCGTTATCTGAGGCCCTTTTCCATCAACCAGGAGTATATTGTGATTTTTCGGCCAGCGAACTTTATCGTGATTTTCCCAGCCCAGATAACCCGAATCCAGCAATAGAACTTCACCATGCGACATCAGATGAGTCGCTCCCGGGTCGGAATGCTCATGACCGGCGGACCCTTCGAGCGGCTCGCCGTCGAAGCGAAAGGCGTAGCCGGCCGCAATACCGTTTTCGGCCATCATTATCAAGTAGGTATCATCCGCCTCCCAGCCCGATCTAAAAATTGCGTGCCCGGCCTGGGGAGAAAAAATACTGGGGCCAATGGACGGCGCAACCGGCAAGACACTGTCATCGAATGCGACCAGGGTCAGAATCGATTGATCGACTGAACCGCTGGTATAGTAGGGCCTGACTCCGCGTTCCCAAGCCCAGCGATAAGTTGCCCCGCCGGGCAGTTGCGAAAAAACTCCCCAGAAATGCGAACCTCCCGGCGTGCAATCGTCAAAAGGCGGGAAAGTCCCATCCGGCATGAGAATGGACAAGAGCCAGTCATGGGTGCGTGCCAGCCGGGGATGGGTCCAGGGGTCGTAAAAAATATTCCCGTCCACCTCCCAGTCTGCGCCGCGCGTGTAACGATGCCAGGCCCAGAAAAACGGAATCAAGTTGATCGCAGCATAATTATAGTAAACCGGGCCTTCGCAATAGGCCCCGTCGACTGAAACGAGGGCATCCAAAAAAAGAATATCCGAGAGTCTCAGCCCGAAATCGATCCAGGCGCGAGGATTTCTGAAATCATCGAGCTCATCTCCGAATGTCCGCTGATAGCCATTCAGGACGATAGCCGCCAGGCCAATCGCAGCCGAAGTTTTCGAGCCATGATTCTGGTTGGCCGAGCGGTTGATTGTAATCCAGTAGGCATCGGTCCATTTGTAAAAGAAATCCGCAGTAAAAGTTGCCAGGCGATCTTCGATTGCCTGAGCATTCTCAAGCGGATAGTCGCTGCCGGCCAGAATATCGTAGGCCGTCGCATAAAGCGTAAGCTCTTGAGCACAATGGATGTCTTGCTGGGTGCTTTCATAATCGACGATTCGACAGCTGGTCACCATATTGGTGAGTAACTCGACGGCCCGGTCTCCGTAAACTCTTCGGTCTGACGGCGACCCAAATGGCTCGATCACAACTTGATCGTCTGGCTTTTGGGCACTGCGATTCATGGCATAGACAAAAGCAGCCGCCTGGGCGATGTTGGCCTTAATCTGCTCGGGCGAGGTTTCATGATCGTCGAGATCATACGAACGATCGGCAAGCTGGACTACTTTAAGATAGATCGAGGCGTACGGCTCGCGAACCAGTCGATCACGAATCGAGCCCTCCTCCCCGGGGCCATACAAGACCCGCGGCCTTTCCTCGGGCAACATGCCCGGCACTGACCAGCTTTCGCCCCGAGCCGGCCCGAACCCGACCAGCAAAAAAATTGCGGCAACTAGTAATGGCTTGTTCATGCTTCGGGCCTCCTGTTGGATATCCTACCAGATGGACCAGCCAATAAGAACCGCTGGATTCGATGTTGTTGATCATGATAATAATTAGGGATGAAACCAATACAGCTATTTGGCGCAATTGTCTTGGTGCTTGGTCTGACTGGGCTGCAAGCCGCTTGTGACAAAAGACCGGCGAATAAAAACGAAGATCAATCTGCTGATCTCGGTTTTAAAGTCATTCCGGCCGGCGAAAACCCCGCCCGGGCCCCGGGCCCAAAGGGCACTATGATCGAGTTAGCCAACACCGAGGTCAAGATCGTTCTCATTCGACCCGGCGGACCGGCAGATCTGAACGGCTTCATGGCCGACGACGTAATCCTGGCCGCGGCCGGGAAAGAAGTTCATACCGAAGAACAGCTGGCCGAGATAATCAAGGCGAACAAGGACAAGAAAATAATTATCGAGTTGCGGCGCGGGCGCCAGCTTTATACTTTGCCGCTGACCACCGACGATCCGGGCTGGATCGTACTTTCCGGCGATACTTTCAAGGGGTTTTTACTGACTCGCATCCAAGCCGGAAAGAAAAAAGTCACCGAACTGCCGGCCGGCAGCCAGGCTCCTCAGATCAGGCTACCGGCCTTTAGCTCGCCGGGTTTTGATCTGGCCTCTTTGAAGAACCGTCCAGTGGCTTTGATTTTCTGGGGGACCTTCTCGGAACCTTGCTACGCTCACATGCAAGCACTTGATAAAGCCTGTACTGCCGCCAAAAACAGCGACCTGGCTTGCATAGCGATCGACACCATGGAGCTCTTCACTGCCGTCGGAAAAACCACGGACTATCAGGCCGAAATGCTGAAAGTGCACCGGACGATCTGGCCCAAGCGTCCCATGCCGGTCGACCTCTTCATGCAATCAGAGCGAAATTTCGGAATCGGCAAGTTGCCCACATTGGTTCTGATAGATTCTTCCGGTCGGGTTCATTCGCGTATCGACGGTCCGATGAATGATCCCATCAATGACACCTCGGCGGCAATTCAAGCTCTATTGTCAGATAATGACTGAGCATTTGCGACCAATGCAGTCTACTCAACCGTTAGCCTATCGGTACTCGATCTACCGAACACTTCGGGACGGTACATTTCTTCGGCCTTGGCCGGGGGCGCGATAAAATCGCCCTTGGCCGTCGCCCGGGTGATATAAGTCACGTGATAAACGCCGGCTGACAGCTGGTCGGCAAAATGCAGGGCCCGCTCGTCACGCAATTCGCGGTGGTTGAACATCCATGAAATCCAGTAACGGTACCAACCTCCGGCGTCGCCCTGGTCGAGCCTGTTCCTGGCACTTGTTTTGTAGGCCAGGTTGACAATTTCAAGTCCGGCCGGCAGAGGATCGTCGACAACCACGTAGTAGCGCCGATCCGGCACTACCAACATCAAATGCACGCGCACATAGGCACCGGCCTTTATTAGCCAGCCTTTTTGGTTGTCTCCGCTGACATCGGCCTTATTCTCGATCGGTTCGTAAGTTCGCGAAACAGTGAATCCCTGCTCCAGCGATTTCAGATCCAGGTTGCGCGGGGCATAAGAAAGACCGATCCGATAATACAAGCGCCCGGCTCCGTCTTTTTTCAAAATAAGATCGGCCGGACCGGTTTCGAACAAATATTTCATTGGTACTTTTAGATCCGCTTCGCGCATTGTTTTTTTCTCGAAATTGGTCTGGCCCAGAAATCCGTCCCCCAGCCACATCAATGCGCTGAACTCAGTCGGCTCCGATTCGAATATCTGGTAGTAGCGCGACAAGGCCAACAAAGCATAGGCATTGGCCTGGGTGGTCTCCCAGCGCCCCTTGATGCGGGCATCGACCAGGGCCCGTACAATCTTGGGTATCATGTCGTTCTCAGGATCGACTTCTAAGTAAACAAGCAATGCAATCGAGTCGGTTCGAGATGACGAATGCATCAACATCCTCAAGGATTCGCTGCGGGCTTCGGCAAAGTGAATTCCCGAGGGTGTCTCGACTACTCTGTTTGAGAGCTCGCGCAAGAGCGCCTTGCGCTCGGTGCTTTTCGGGTTCTGACGATGATAGACGGCGGTCAGCATGGCCCAGGCAAACAAGTCGAGCTCTTCGCGATGGTCATAGACCAATTTTGCATCAGTCGGATACTTGTCTTTCTGGTTGGTCAGCACATACAAGGCCATGGCATATGTATCCAGAACGTAACGCCGCCACCAGGTTCTCTTCTTATCGTCCGGCAGTGAACGACTGCGCTGCATCCAGTTGACCAGATGCCGCTTGGCACGCTTGAGGGTGTCATCCGGCACTTCGAATCCGGTCTCTTTGGCCTTGCGCAGCACCAGCAAGACATACGAAGTCAGGTGGGCCACGCTGTCTGACGAACCCCACCAGTAACCCCAACCGCCGTCGGAGCGCTGCGAGGAGACTAGTTTCTTGATTGCCCGACGCGCGAGACTTTCTCTGAGCTTCTGCGATTCCAGACCGCCGATTTTGAACTCTTCGAGGATCTTTCCCAGGGCCAGTATGGGCAGCAAGCGGCTGCTGGTCTGCTCAACGCACTCATAAGGATACTCAACCAGGTAGCGTACGGCATCTTGCAGGCCGGTTAATGCCGTGGCCGACAGGGTAAGTTCCAACCCGCCGAAGTTGCGCAAGGCATCTTTGGGCGGCCTGACGGGTTGGGCCACACTTGAAGTAGTCGTGCCGTAGGTCGCAAACGCTTCGGTTGTAGCCGGTACCCACACAGGAATCACGGTCTGAACTGCATCAGCTTCGTCATCGAGGCGAACTGTGAAAGTAAACACGGCCCTACCGGGACGGTCGGCCCGAACTCGAAAAGCTACTTCGGTGGCTTTGCCGGAAGGAGCAAACACCAGTTTGCTGACCGGGTCCAAACGAGTAATCCCTTTGGTTTTCAGTTCGACTTTAGCCATTTTGCTTTTGCCGGTTTCATTGTTGATTATGACTGCCGCATCGAAAGCATCGCCGTAATTTGCGAAACGTGGCAGGGCCGGGCGTGCCAGGAGCGGTTTTTGAGAAGTTACCCGTGCCTCACTCGATCCGAAACGATCTTGCAGATCAACCGCCACGACCATCAAACGGAAAGTTGTCAGGTTGTCGGGCAGTTGTAGTTTCAGTCGGGCTTTTCCCTGGGCATCACTGGTAACGAGTTGAGCCAGGGGGGTAGTCAGAAAGAATTTGCGAACCGCAACTTCGCCTGCCTGATCATCTTCGCCTACATCGTCGGCTACGGCAGGCATGGCGACTTCCTCGGCTTCCATGGACTTGCCTCTCTTGGCAGCCCTTGATTTCATCATGCCGGGAGCTTGCATATCCTTCTGCATTTCGGGAGTCAGCTTCTTCATCTCGGGCATCAGGCGCTTCAAAGTCTCGGCCAGGGCAACCCCGGGTGCACGGAAAAAGTAAAATGTCGGCAAGGGATCGGGTGTCTTGAATCCGGTCATGCTCAAAACCGCCTCGTCGACAGCCACAATACCTAGCTGGGCCTGGATCGGCCGCCCTTGGTAATCGGTCACTTGAATATCGACCGGGACCTTTTGTCCCGGGCGGGCCGTGCACGATGCCGGCCGGGCAACAACATTGAGCTTCTTCCTGTCCGTAGATATCTTCAGCCGGATACTTCCGTTAGCCCAGGCAGCCTTGGGGCGCTTGCCTTTCTTGCCGCGCGGCCGGGCCGCGATAGCCGTGGCCGATATTTCCAGGTTGGGAATGTGCTTTTCTAAAATTGGAACCTTGACAATCGCCATGTTCTTTTCCAGCTTGAGCAACTGATAATCAATCAGGCCGTTGCGATCCTGGGTAAAGAGAACCAATCCCGAAGCAAATGGAGCCCGGATCACGATTTTTGCCGTGTCTCCGGGTTGGTATTCTTGCTTACTGGGCATCAGCTCGACTTTCTGAGCATCGGTTTGTTTTTTTGAGACATAGCCTTCGCCGAAGACATCCAGCCAGGTAGTACTCTTGATCGGGCGCTCTTTCGAATCGATCGAACTGGCCACAATGGTGTAGGAACCGCCCTGGGCCAGGTTGAATTCACATTCTACAACGTGATCACTGGAGATCATTTCGCAGCTGGCGGCTTCCTCTATTTTAGTTTCCCATCTGGTAATTGCCAGACCCTTGGTGTCTTTGCCGGCGACTCGCTTACTGATTTCGCCGACCAGCTTGACCTTGATCGGCAGCTTGGGAATGCGCTTGCCGTCCAGGTCGACAACGACCAGACCAATCTTGAAAGGCTCGCCGGCCTCGACCAAAGAACTCGACAGCCGAATTCCTACATACTGGTCGGCCGGATGCGCCAGAACGGATGACCTCCCGGATACTACCTGGCGGTTTTCATCGGTAACCTGGGACTCGAGGATCAGAGAAGACGGATCGGACTGACTCCAATCAGGCAACTTGTACTTGACTTTCAACTGTCCATGCTCGTCCAGTTTACCGGAACTGCCAGCTATATGTGAGCGATAGGGACCATGATAGCGGCGATGGTACCAGTGCCAGCGAGGCCGCATGTCGCCGAAGTGAAACCCGGCATGATTAGGGGCCGAGAACCTGGCCTGGCTACTGTAAAGGCTCCAGCTAACATTCGCATTCCGCATCGGCGCCCCAAACAAGTAGTCGCCATGAATGGTCGCCGTCAGGTCGTCTTTGAAAAATAATGGCCGGCTATGAATATCGACTCCAACTTTGAATTCCGGCGCACGATATTCCTGGGTCTGGATCGAGAAACTGGTGTGGCCGCCCAGGTTGCGCCTGATATTCTCAAACTTGATTGATATTCTGGTCCAGCCCAGATCTACATCGTCAGGCAGCTTGAACTTGAAATGAAACCGGCCGAATTTGGTGACCGCCGTTATGCCCTTGGCCAGATCAAGGCCCCGGGCTGAACGAACATTCCAGGAGATCTTGTTGTAATCTTCCGGGAGCGAACCGGGCAGTTGTTCTTGACTATTGTCGTATTGCCGGCTGATGCCGAAAACGTAGACATCCTCGCCCGGCCGGTACAAGTCCCGATCGGCGTGAAGAAAAGTGCGAACCTGCTGCGAGCGGGTATCCCGGCCCCAGTTCATCGAAACGTAGCGGTTATCATCTCCGGAACCGCGTATTTCCAGAAAAGAGCGATCTTTGCCCAGGCTGGCCTGCAGTAGCATCCTGGAGCGGTTCTTCTCGCGAGGCGGAACCGGCGCCTCGATGACCGCCAGGCCGTCTTTTCCGGTCGTAGCTGAACCTGCGTTTTTATTGTCATCATCAACGAGATTCAGGCGAACTTTGGAAACTTTCTTTCCGGTTTTAAGCGAGGTGGCCAGGACTACTATTTGCCGGTTGTCGTACTTGGCGGTCAACGCCAAGTCGCTAACTTGAACGAGCACCGATTGGTAGCGGCTGCTGTCATTTCTCAAGATGGGCGTATGCAAAACGACAAGATAGGCACCCGGTCCATGCCGACGAACTACCTTTTTCAAAGACACACCGTGTATTTTCCACTGGTCCCAGACAAAACGCGGTTTTTCTTTGAATGACGAAACCTGCAATTTTTTTATCTCGACCAGATCCCGCTTGAAGTCTGGTTCGTAGTGCGATCTGCCGGTCAGGCTCATGGCCCGCCAGATCTTCTGATCGGGAATCCGGTAGACCATGACCGTGAACCACTTGACGTTCAACAAACTAACCGGCAGCCTAAGGGATTCCCCGGGTTCGATTACAGAAACTCCACTAACTCCCAGATTCAATTGCGGCCGCATATGAACAAACGGCATTTTGCCGGCCCAGCCCTTTTTAAGGACCTGGCTGTACTGGTCTTTGACTCCCCCGCGAACTTTTACTCGATAGGATTTTCCGGCCTTGAATTTGCCGGCCAGATACACCCAGGCACCCTGCACCCGAATCTTGAGCCCTTTGGGTCGCGGAGAAACCGAAATGTATTTTTTGGGTGATTTTATTTTTAGCCCGTGGTTGAAGCGGACCACCAATTCACCACCCGGAATACACTCCTTGCGATAGTCGTAATCGTAATAGTCGGCCTGACAGGTAAGTCCAACCACTTTCAAAGGTGAATATGTACTAAATTTGGAAACCACGCTTTTCGGCATCACCAGCGGGCCTTCGTCCGAAACCAAGCCGGCTGACACTTCGAGCAAATAGGTTGTGTTGCGAACCAGAGGTCGCTTGAGGACGAATATCACCCGGCGGTTTGGGTTCTGGTCGGGACGCGCCCAATAACTTATCCGGCTGTCGCCTTTCCAAGTCTCCCGTGGAACAAGGCGCAGGGGTATTTTTTTGCCTTTTTCGCTCTTGAGACTCACGAAGCGGGCAACTTTCGAGCCACTGACTGCCAGGTTGAAATTGAGGAGAATCATCGGGTTCAGCTCCAACTCGCTGCTCCCGTTCGAGGGCTGCAGCCCGACCGTCGGTACCGGCGTATCAAAGAAGAAGACAAAAGGTTCCTTGAGCCTGGTTCCCCTGGCGCTCGCAACCCCTGCCGGAACCGTCACTTTGAACCGAGTCGCAAAGGGAATTCTGCCCTCGGGTTCGAAAGTAATCGTTCGAGTACCGGCCCAGCGGTAGGTTCCCGGGATGTTCGGCTCCAGGCCTATCGGAATATTCTCCTTTTTTATCTCTGCCAGCGATGAAACCGAAACCATCGGCTGATTGAAGGTGACGCTAATCGTGTGAGCGAATTGTTCCTTGCCCTCGGGCTGATAGCGAACCACCTTCAACGGCCTGGCCCGGACATCAGGCTTGACTCCCGGTCGCGGTTGGCTGCCTTGCGGGGGTGGAAAGGGTATCTTGACTCGTTCGCCGACGCGCGCAGGCTTACGCGGTCCTTTCTTGATGAATTTGGACAGATCTTCATCGGACGGCTCATCCGCCGTGACAACCCCTAATCCCAGTGCAAAGACAAAAAGAGAAAAAATCGCCATCCACCCGCAACGTCTCATGAAATCCTCCCGTTTGAGTTGGCGCAAGTCTACCCCAACTGGAGCATATTCAAAAACCATTCTTCGGTTGACCATTGCCCGCGGTTTTGCTTCAATTCCTCAGCAACCTAACTGGAGGAACCCATGCCGGACTCAACTGAAGAAAAACTCGAGCAATTGGCGGTCAACACTATTCGGACGCTGTGCATCGACGCCGTACAGAACGCCAACAGCGGCCACCCCGGCATGCCGATGGGTATGGCCGATTGTGCTTTCGTACTGTTTCACCGTTTCTTACGACATGATCCCAGCTTGCCGGATTGGCCGGGCAGAGATCGGTTCGTCCTTTCAGCCGGGCATGGATCGACTCTGCTGTACAGCCTTTTGCACCTCTACGGCTACGACTTGAGTCTCGACGATCTGAAGCAATTCAGGCAATGGGAGAGCCGGACTCCGGGTCATCCAGAATTGGGCTGTACTCCCGGAGTGGAGACCACTACTGGCCCTTTAGGCCAGGGATTTGCCAGCGGAGTGGGCATGGCCTTAGCTGCCAGACTGATGAGCCGGCGCTTGAATGTCGGTGAGTTTCGCCCAATCGATAGCCGGGTTTTCGCGATTGTCTCCGATGGAGATCTGATGGAAGGGGTCTCCTCCGAAGCGGCCTCTTTGGCCGGCCACTTAAAACTTGGCAACTTGATCTACTTGTACGATGACAATCATATCTCGATCGAAGGCCCGACCGACTTGACCTTCAGCGAAGACGTGGGAATCCGTTTCGAAGCCTACGGCTGGCACGTCCAGCATGTCGATGGTCACAATCGCAAGGCCATTGCTCAAAGCATCAAGCGCGCCACGCTGGAAAACAATCGGCCTTCTATTATTTGCGCCCGCACACATATCGCTTACGGCAGCCCAGGCAAGCAAGATTCGGCTAGTTCGCACGGCTCTCCCCTGGGGCCCGACGAAGTCAAGGCCACTAAAGAGGCCATGGGCTGGCCGGCGAGTAATCCCTTCGAGGTTCCCGATCAAGTTCGGGCGCTGTTTGCCCGGCGAGCAGAAGGGCTCAAAGAAGAAAGACAAGCTTGGGAGAAAAATTTCGCCGGCTGGCGAGAGGAGCATCCCGATAGGGCTTCTTATTGGAATCGCTTGTTCACTCCCGAAATCCCCGACGGGCTCTTAGATACTCTAATCGAGGCGGCCGGTACGGATGTAGCCGCTACCCGCGCACTTTCCGGCAAGGTTCTGCAGCGCGCGGCCGAGATCATTCCGGGATTGATCGGCGGATCGGCCGATTTGGCCCCATCTAACAAGACCATGATCACCGACAGCCCGGCGATTGGCCCCGATAGTTACTCCGGCCGCAATATTCATTTCGGGGTACGTGAGCATGCCATGGGCTCCATGCTAAACGGCATGGCTATATTCGGAGGAGTGATACCTTACGGAGGCACCTTCCTGGTTTTTGCCGATTACATGCGCCCGGCCATCCGGCTGGCGGCCTTGATGAAACTCGGTACTATATATGTTTTCACACACGACTCGATCTTTGTCGGCGAAGACGGGCCAACTCACCAGCCAATCGAACACCTGGCCAGCCTGCGAATTATACCGGATTTGGCGGTTTTCCGCCCGGCCGATCCACTCGAGACGGCGGCCGCCTGGGCATATGCCATCGAACATCGCCATGCCCCGACGGCTCTGGTGCTGACGCGTCAGAAATTACCAATCCTGGACCGTCCGCCTGCTTTCAAACCCGAGGATGTTCACAAGGGTGCCTATGTCATTGTCGAAGAGAAAACCGGCGCTCAGGAAGTAGTCGTTGCGACCGGTTCGGAAGTGGCCCCAGTTGCTGCAGCAGCGCAACAACTGGGCATTCGGGCTGTCTCGATGCCCTCGCGGGAAGCTTTCCTGGCCCAGCCTGATGACTACCAGAAAAATGTAATACCCTCAGGCTGGCGGGTTGCAACCGTGGAAGCCAGTCACGATCCCGGCTGGCACCGCCTGGCCGGCCCCGACGGACTGGTAATCGGAATCGACCGTTTTGGAGCTTCGGCCCCGGGTAAAGTCATGGGTGAAAAATTTGGGTTCACATCAGATGCAATTCTTACCAAGCTGAGCAACTGGGCTGCCAAGTAGTTACTTCAGTATGTCAGGCGCGTGAACATCTTAAGAAAAATGGCTGATTCCAGCCGTCCGGGTTCTCTGGCAAGCTCATTGCGCAAGAAGCGCTTTGCGTTCTTTACTGAATTACTCAACCGGCTAAAACGCCCGATAAAAATCCTCGATCTCGGCGGCACCCAGTCATTTTGGGAACAGGTGCATCTGGAACTTCTTGATCAAGTCGAGATCCATCTGCTCAATCTAAAGCCGGTCAGGGTAAGCCGCCCCAATTTTCAGTCACTGAGCGGCGATGCCCGGCGACTCGATCTTATTGATGATCAGACTTTCGATGTTGTTTTCTCAAACTCGGTCATCGAGCATGTCGGCACCCTGGCCGATCAAAGATGTATGGCTTCTGAAATTCGCCGAGTGGCTAAACGTTATTTCGTTCAGACCCCCAATAAATATTTCCCGATTGAACCGCATTTCTTGTTCCCCTTCTTCCAGTTTTTACCGCTCGAAATGAAAATATTTTTAATCACTCATTTTGATCTCGGCTGGTCCGGCAAGATGCCCAATCGAAAAAGAGCTCTGCGTCAGGCCAATTCGGTCCGTTTGCTTTCGCGTGCAGACCTAGAGAGTCTGTTTCCCGAGGCAGAAATAAAAGCAGAGAAATTCCTGGGATTGACCAAATCTTTTATGATTATGTCCGGCTGGTAGGAGTTACTTCAGGCTTCCATTCAAGCAGTTCGGGTGAGTTTCTTGCGTTGCTTGGCGCCAAAAATGCACCCGCCGATACCGGCGATCAGCGTATCTAAGAAGATTATACCGGCGGCGAACAATCCCATCGTGGTGCCCATGGCACTACCCACCATCTGGGCTTCATTCTCGCCTCCCCCGACGGCCGCTGTCATTGTGCTGGTCGCCTCACCCATGATGCTGGATACCAAAAAATAGTAGATCGCGGCCGAGGCCACCGCCGCAACTACAAACGCCAAGACTCCAATGCCAGCTTTGGCCCGGGTCAGAAAGACGGACAAGAACCCGGCGGCGGCGAACACTCCGAAATACACGCCGATCGAAACCTTGTTGCCCATGTTGGCCGTCAGCCAGGCCCCGGCGATTCCTAACCCGAGGGCTCCAAATGCAAAAGCCCATACCAGATTGCCGTTCAGTTTTCCGATTTTATTTTTCATGATCGTCTCCTTTTTTCCTACAAGCACTTGCAGGATTTACCGGTCCAATTACCGCCGTTGTAGCCGGCGTCTTTACAGCAAGCTAAACAACCGTCCAAGTCGGCCGTGGCCGCCTGTGATTTGTCACAGGCCGCTGCTTTGTCGGCATCCTTTTTCTTGCTGCAACCACCGATTGAAAAAACTAAAACCAATGCCAGAACTGTTACGATAATCATTTTGAACTTTTTCATTTTGTCTCTCATGTTCATCTCCTTTTTCTGCAACTTTGAGGTTGCACGTTTGTTATTTTGACCAGCCATTGAGCAAGCGGCGTGCCAGACAGATCGGCGGCAGCCGATGTCGTTGATTGTCTTTTGATTTTTTAATTTGGTAGAGCCAGGCTAGATATGCTTTGCCAGAAATGTCAGCAAACTTGTGTCAGATCTGGCATTGAATGCCAAAATTGTCAGGACAGGTAGCGATAGAGGGAGCGAATGGAAATACCGAGCGCGGCTGACGCTTTCTCGCGGTCACCAGCATAATGTGCCAATACAGCCGCCACATAGCGCGCGGTAAAATCTTGTTTGGCCAGGGCAAGCGGGCGAGTCAGGTCGCCGAGGCTGGAATCATTGTCTCGGCTGACCGGCGGCCTCTTTACCTGTTCGATACCATCTAGACTCAAGTGCTCGGGCTCAATCTCTCGTTCATCACACATGATGGCTGCCCGACGCATGGCCGCCCTGAGTTGTCGAACATTACCGGGCCAGGAATAATTCAAAATTTGATCGGCTGCCGGCCGGCCGATACGCCGGCCGGATAGCCCTAGCTGTTGTTCGGACTGGCGCAAAAACAGTTGAGCAAGCAACAGAACATCCTGGCCGCGCGAAGACAAAGGCGGCAACTCAATTGTAAACTCCTTGAGGCGGTAAAGCAGGTCTTGACGAAAACGACCCCCTTCGACCTCTTGTTCGAGGTTCTTGTGGGTTGCAGTGATCAAGCGAAAATCTACGGCGCGCGGCTGGTTTTCACCCAGTCGGGTGACAACCCGATCTTCTAAAACTCTCAAGAGAGCGGCTTGCATGGCAATCGGCATGTCTCCGACTTCATCAAGAAACAAGGTCGATTGATGGGCTTGCTCAATGCGGCCCTTGCGGTCGGCCACCGCCCCCGTGAAAGCTCCACGTTTACAGCCAAACAGCTCGGCCTCGAGCAGGCCCTCGGGAACCGCAGAGCAATTGATTACTACCATCACGTGTTCGAATCGGGGACTGGCGGCGTGGACTGCACGGGCTACTAGTTCTTTGCCGGTTCCGGTTGCTCCTTGAACCAGGACACTCAAATCAGATGGAGCCACTCGTTCCACTAGTCGACGGACTGCTCGAATCATTTCACTTTCACCCAGGATGATTTCCTCTGCAGGTCCCGTGCCAGGCAGGATTCTGCGCAACTGAATCAACAAAGGCACGCACATCGAGGCCAGCAGCCCCAGGTCTTGAACCTGGCGCTGGCTAAACGGCCGGCGCAGCTCGCGTTTGCCCAAAAAAATTGCCCCGAGTACATGGCTATGGAGCTGCATCGGCACGCACAAGACCGAACGCAGCTTCAAGGAGATTATCGAAGGAATGTTGGCGTAGCGTTCCTGGCGATTGGCATCTGTGACCCATACCTTTGCACCGCCGTTCAAGACCTCACGAACAATGTTGTCGGATAGCAGTTCAGCTGCCTCGTCAAGAGAACCTCCGGAACTCTGGCGAGCAACCGCAACCGTGTAGTCGTCCTCTTCGCGCAAGATAATCGCCCCGCTGTCTGCTTGGGTAGCTTCAATCACGCTGGCCAGCATCAGTTCCAGGGCTTCTTTCGGGCTCTCGACATCACTCAGCTGGTTTACCAGAGGCTGCACAGGCAACCCATCTGCCAGAGCCTTATCAAGACGTTGCAATGACAGTTTGACTCCATCGAGAACGAGCTCTTGGTCTTCTTTGAGCAGGTGGCTCTGGCCCGAACCCAGTAGACGAACTTGGGCACCCTGATCCTGGCGCTGTACAACCGCCCAACGCTCCGATACTCCGGGCAGCTGAACATTGGCTGCCTGGTCAGAGCCAATCGTCGTTAGCGAGCGAACGAGCCGCGCGCGGATCTCGGCGGCTTCATCTGCCGGTACGATGCGTAACTCGAACTCTGTCCGCGTGTCCGTCATTGTTTCTCCTCAATCAGCCTAATTTCTGATGATATTTTAGGTAAAAACAACTAATAAGTCGATCCGTTTCCGTCTGATAGGACATGCTTGCAAATACACCAAATACTTCACCGATTTTAGAAGATTTCTCAGTAACCTCAGAGCCTTGCCTTCGGGTAGGCGCTTACCTGCTGATCGAACCAATCGGGGCCGGGGCGAATTCGAGCGTCTTCCGATCTATCGGACCAGACGGTCGAACCGTTGCGGTCAAGCTTCTGGCGTCTAGGGAAAACGACGCTCAAGACCGGCGATTTGAGAGAGAAATCAGTGTATTCACCAAACTGCAGCATCCCAATTTGCTAAAGCTTTACGATAGCGGCATCGATCGGCACTGGGGACCCTACATTGTAACCGAGCTAATCGAGGGACAGACCCTCAGACAATTCACCTCGGAAAATGAGCTCTGCCCCGAGGCTGTGATTATACTCCTGGCTCCCTTGCTGAGCGGATTATGCGCTCTTCACCAGCAGGGATTCGTGCACCGTGACCTGAAACCCGAGAACGTCATGGTCACCAAAGACGGTCAGTTGGTAATTGTCGACTTTGGCCTGGCTCTCGATGCAGACCAGTCGCGCTTGACTACCGAGGGAACCATCGTTGGCTCGGTACCCTATATGTCCCCGGAACAAATCGAAGGCCAAACGGTAACCGCCCAGAGCGATCTCTGGTCGCTGGCTGTCATGGCTTATGAATGGGTTACCGGGCAACGGCCTTTCCAACGAGAACTTCAGGGAGAAGAAGTCGCAGCAATTCTCAACGCCCGGACAAAACCACTCGGCAAAATGGATCGGCGTGTATCCACAGAGTTTTCGAATCTTATCGAAGAATGTCTGCATTCCAATCCGGATCAACGGCCGGCGGATGCCTGCCGTATGTTGGCCCGCTTGACAACATGTGTCAGCTGGAAAAAAAATATCGACCTGCAGCTAGAGCTGAGAAAATTGCTCAGCCATCCTAAAGAATATGTCCGCTCGCTGAACAATCGGCAAAGTAATCATTTCAAGCAAGCCGCCCTGGAAGCCATGCAGGCCGGCGATAGTTTCCTGGCGATTGAACTCATCGATCAGGCCCTGGCCTATTGCCCCGACGATGAAGATATTGGGTCACTTATCTGTCGCGCAGCAAGCCTGGAAGCCGATGACCCGGTTGACAAACAGCTTTCGCCCGAGACAGTTAGACAGGCCCGGCGCTCGATTATCCCAATGATCATGGGCCTGGTGCTTTGCTGCCTGGTAAGTATTTGGCTACTGTTTGCCCCGAAAGATATGCAACCAGCGGACGATGTGTTCACCGGAAAACCTGCCGCTGTCGAAACGGTCACGCTTACTGGAAACAAAGAAATCATCGAGGGAATCGGACGATTGGCCAATGGTCTCAAGGACGGCATGACTGTCCAGGCCGAGCGTGCCCGCCAGAAGGCTTTCGCCGAGGGGACTGTCAGATCTCCCAAGCTCAACGAAGCCGATGCGGTTGCTATTGATCTGGCCGGCAACTTTGCCGAACTGATTATTGAAGCCGGAGTGGCCTCGCTGACCACAGATTCAGATGAAGAGAATATCGTCATCTCAAGAAACGGACAGAAGGCGGCGGTCAAGTTGGTTGGCAATATGGTCAGGCTGTTTGAAATCGGCCTGGAAGAGTGAAGCGTCTTGGAAACTACTGTTTTGCAGGCGGCGTTAGCTGACGCTCTAGCAAAGATAATCCATCGGCCAGTCCCCAGGCCTTTATTCCGGCTGCTAAAGCCTTGGCCTCACGTTCGGCCACTCCACTTGGCGTCACCGGCGAGGGACCAATCTTGGCCTGGCCGCTTTCGATCGGCATTTGAACGAAAGGCAGCGAACGAATTTCACCATTAACTATAATGGCCAGGCGCCGGTTCAGGTTCTTCTTGGTCAGTTCGGCAAAGGCCTGCCGATGACCTTTGGCAAAGCGGATATAAACAGTCGCATCACCGGATGGATCTTCGTTCACGACTTTTACCTCTTCAACCAGCGGCTTATCCAGAGCCGGCGGGTCCTCGATTAAATAGGCGGCCACACCCCACTCACCCGGCAGTATCGTAAGCTTTCGCCCGACCGGTGGCTTGACTGTCGACAAGAACTCCACGAGTTTCCTCTTGTGATTGGCCATCAAGTAACCGATTTCATGGGCCTGGCCATCCTTGTGTTGATAGGTTTCTACAGCTACTCGTACCGAGCCGTCCCCGGGCAGCTGACTCTTGAGATTTTCGAAAAACTCGGTGCCGTCATCCACGCTGCAAAACGACACATGCGTTGGGCGAGTGAGTAAAGCCTGCATGCGATCCGCCTCGGGCTCACCTACTCCGCCGACCAGAACCCTGATGCGATTTTCTCCCTCAGCCGTTACTTGCGGACCGGAAACACCCCAGGCTTCCAGGCGGCGCTGAACCGCAGATACCATTGCCTGTATGCCGCCGGCCTTTGGTTTTTCAACCTGAAACAAGAACCCTACCCCGCCGCCCTTGACCGCCAAGTCGATTGGCGCCTTGCAGCCCGTCAGGCCCATGCACAATACCACCAGCCATAGCAATCTAGGAACCCAGCTTTTACTCATTACGGCCCCCTTCATTTTTTACTGATCCGGTGCACTTTTTTCTTGCCGGCCCGGATCAGCACCGTCCCGTCCGTGAGGTCTTCAATTGTCAGTTTGTCATTTATATCGCCTACTCGGCGATCCTCGATCCGGGCGCCACCTTGGGTAATAAGGCGGCGGGCCTCGCTCTTTGACTTGCATAATCCGACCTCGGCGTAGAGATCAACCAGGAGGACTCCCTGGCTAAGCCGATCTTGCGATATTTCCGTAGTAGGTATTCCCTGGGCTCCGGCATTCTGACCGCCAAAGACACTCTGGGCCGCGGCGCGAGCCTGATCAGCCGCCTCCTGCCCATGCACAATCGCAGTCACCTCATGGGCCAGAACCTCTTTGGCACTATTCAATTCGGCGTCCTGCTTTTGTCCCAGTTCGCGCACTTGTTCCATCGGTAAAAACGTAAAGAAACCCAGAAACCGCTCAACGTCACGATCATCGACGTTCCTGAAATATTGATAAAAATCGTAGGGCTTAGTCTGCACCCCACTGAGCCAGACCGCTCCGCCGGCGGTCTTGCCCATCTTTTCACCGGAAGCAGTCTGCAGCAAAGGCAGGGTCAACCCGTAGGCCGGCTTCGATTCCACCCGGCGAATTAGATCCATTCCAGCCACAATATTGCCCCACTGATCATCACCGCCCATCTGCAACTTGCAGTCGTGCTCGCGAAACAAGACCAAAAAATCATAGGCTTGAAGTAGCTGATAGTTGAACTCCAGAAAGCTCAGTCCTTTTTCCAATCGAATCTTATAGCTCTCAAAGGACAGCATGCGATTGACCGAGAAGTGGCGGCCGATATCGCGCAGGAAGGCTATATATGAAAGATCAAGAAGCCAATTGGCGTTATCAATCACTTCGCCGTCTTTGCCTATGAATTTGCGGATTTGTTCGGATAGCTGCTTGCCATTCTCTCGAATCGTATCTTCGCTGAGCATCTTGCGCATTTCGGTCTTGCCGGAGGGGTCGCCTATCATGGCGGTCCCACCACCCAGTATGGCAATCGGCCGATGGCCGGCATTTCTCATGTGCGCTAAAGCCATCAGCGGCAACAGCGAACCGACATGTAAACTTGGAGCGGTCGGATCAAACCCTATGTAACAGGTGATGGTTTCGGAGGCCAGCAGCTTTTTCAGCGCAGCCTGATCAGTCACTTGAGATATGAATCCGCGTTCTTCAAGTATGTCGTAAATGTTACTCATCGTAAGAAAACCTGCATTCAATTATTTTGAATCGCGTTTATCAAGATAGAGCTTGAGAACATCAGGATAGGCCTTGATCCGAAATACTCCCTCGATTTCGTCCGGAGAAAACTCGAGTTCCTCCAGAAAATCGGCGATTTCGTGGATAGTGTTCAAAATTGATTGCTGTTTGTCCTGGCTGTCGGGAAGACTCTCTCCGTCCAACTGCTTGTTCAGTTCGTCAGACAGCTCAAGAAAACGTTCTTCTTCTTCATCTAGCTGATCTTCGAAATGGAGGTTCCACAGCCGGTCGAGTTCCTCATCTACTTTTGGCCGATTTTGCTCGTAGCACAGCAGGAGGAGCTTGGGCATCAGTTGTTTCAGCTTGGTCTGGCGCGGAATGGCCGTGCGGGCCTCTTCATTCAGCCGGATAATCACGTCCCGGCTGCCAAAGGCCCTGATCATCGGCCGGAAAATCTTTTCGAAGCGGTCCTTGGGAATCCTCTCCTGAATGCGCACCATATTCGTACTCCTTGAGTCGTTACTGCAACGAGACTGCCACAACAACGTGATAAGCTCAACCAAGATCTCCCGGGTGTTTTTATGGCGGTCCGACCGGGCAATAAAAAAATAGTTCGGGAACTTTTCCGTACAATATGGTGACTATTCCTATAGATCTTGTGTTGAAAACGAATTGAAACCTATTCATTTTTAGTACGTACTTACTCTGGGAATCTACGACAGGAGACCAGAATGAATTATCGATACATTTCAAAGACTTTTTTGGTTCTAGTGGCCCTATGTTCGGCTTGGTGGCTTCCGGGTGACAATCTGGACGCGCGCGGCTACTTCCAGAACCACGGCTGGGGTTATGCTGGAACCTACGGAATTGAAGATCTGATTCCCGAGGCACCGCCCGAAGTTCCGACCCTCTATCGCAGCCCCTGGCAACTGGATGCCAAACCGCATGATTTGTTCAAAAAAGCCGAAACTGAACTAAAGAAGAAAAACTTCAAAAGAGCAGCAAAAGCCTATGCCAAATTCATAAAGACGGCCCCCAAACATAGCACCGTGCCTGAGGCTACTTTTCAAAGGGCCCGAGCCCTGCGCCGGCTTTCTTCATTTGACGAATCGATAAAGCTCCTCAGAGATTTCCTGGCCTCTAAACCCGGCCTGCTCTACGAGGCCCGCTGCCGTAAGGTGCTGGCCGAACTCTACTTGATCCTGCCTAACCAAGGATTCAGACGGGGTAACAAGCTTTTTTACAATCGCGAACACCGCGAGGGCCGCTATGTTTCTCTGTGGTTCTACAACATAAAAATGAGCGCCCTCGAACTGGAAACCGCCAGACTGGCCTACTTGATTCTGGTCAAATCGCCTAAGGCCGAGACCGGCGCACTACCTTCCGACGATTTGCTGGGCGAAGCCGTTGAAAACAACCTCAGCCTGGTACAGGCGCTGAAGCGCAATGGAGTCTTGTGGGACAATAGTGGCCCCAAAAACGACATCCAGCCGCCAAAGGCAGGCGTTAAATACGATTTCGACTGGCCGGAAAGAACCAAAATTATTTTCTTGACCGAGGAGGCCGAGGGCCTGTCGCTGACTAACAAACGTGCTTTGCTGGCCGCCAAATCGCGCTACGAAAAAACTATCTTTTTAATGAGCTTTCCGGAAGCGCCCCCTCTGGCCTGGCAAAAACAAAGCGCAGAACGCCAAAAAAAATGTAACCAGGATCGCAAGGACGGCGACCCGATCTGCGCTCCTGAACCTCATAATCCTGGTCCCCGATTCTTTCCACTGACTCTGATCGATTCGATTCTTTCAGATTTCCCGGAGGACCCCCAGCGGGATCGATACCTGGGCACCCGGGCCCGGGTCCTCGAAAGCCACGGGCGCTTCGTCGAGGCCGTCAAAACATATGAACAATTGCTCAGTAAATTCCCCAAGTCGAAGTACAAAGACGACGCCAAACAAAGCCTGTACGACTTGCGGCGGGCCTGGTTCCACACCAGCAACAATACGGTCTATTTACCAAAGGCCAAAAAAGAACTTTCCATTTCGGCTCGCAATGTCAAATCGATTTCCTTTCAGGCCTATGAAGTAGATCTGCTCAAGGCCATGACTCGCAAAGGAAAGCTCAACTCGGCCAGGCACAATTTTTCAAATTTCAAGAGCAACTTCGGCGGCACCAAGGCGGCCCGCAAGTGGTTCGGCAAGAAAGTCGCCAGCTGGCATTACGAGCCCAACGATCAGGGCGATCATCGTCAAACGTCCGGAACAACCAAGTTGCCGCTGACTGATACAGGCAGCTATCTTGTACTGGCCAAGGGCGGCTCAGAAGAGCGCGTGATGCTTTTCGTGATCTCCGATTTGGCGATTGTCGGCAAGCAAGATCGCGGCCAGGCCCATTACTGGGTTACCGATGCAATTAGCGGTCAACCGATTCACGGCGCTAAAGTGATTGTCAAAGAAACTTACTGGATGAACGGCGCCGAAAGAGTCCGGATCGGCCGCTACAAAAGCGACAAGGATGGGCGCATAACTCACCGGATGGTCAGGTACAAGTATGCCAGTTCGAGCCAGTTGCAGGCATTTGCGCATATATCCAAACGCTTTGCTTTTACAGCCTCGCATTACAGTTATGCCCGCGGCCAAAACAGGGCCTACGATCAAAACCGGATATTCGTAATCTCTGATCGGCCGGTTTACCGTCCCGGTAATACGATCAAGTTTAAATTCATCGCCCGCGGCTATCACAAAGGCAAAAACGAAAATATTCCCGGCGTCAGGATCCGGGTCCAGATGTACGGCCCGCGCTCCGAGAAGCTCTACGATCACACTTCGAAAACCGACGAATACGGGAGCATTCACGGCCAAGTCAAACTGGGCGACGAAGCCACTCTGGGAGTCTATCGACTGCATGCCCAGGTAGAAAAAGGCTATGGCTCCTACCTTTCTTCGGGCAGCACTTTCCGGGTCGAAGAATACAAAAAACCCGAATTCAAGGTAAGCGTTACACCGACCGTCCCGGACACTCGCCCGGGAGTGCCGGTTAAGGCGGAGATCAGTTACTGGCACGTTCACTACCCGCCCTCGCGCTACGACTGGCTCTACGGGTCCGGCTACGGAATAGTCTACGAGCGACCTTTCGCCCAGAGTACCGGTCAGGAACTGATCAGCGATGCCGAAGGCCAAACCGATCTACACGGCAAGTTGGAAGTCAAACTGCCGGCCATAGAAAAAGAGACCAAGATCGACTATCTCTACACCATCCAGGCCCAGGTGACCGATCTGAGCCGACGCACGATTCAGGGCAAAGGCCAGGTCAAAGTCACTCGCGATCCTTTCTTCATTTTCAGCCATACCCGCCAGGGGTTCTTCTCACCAAAAGACAAGATTGAAATCGAAGTTGAAGCCATGACTCCCCAGGACAAACCGGTCCAGGCCATAGGTAACTGGACGGTATACCGGATGACCTATCCAATCGGCGAGAAGGAAAAGGAAGAAAAGCTCACAAGTCGGCCGGTCAAAACAGACACCGCCGGCCGGGCTTTCATTCACTGGAGCACGGACGAAATCGGCCATTACCGGATCAAGTTCGAATTGAAGAAAGGTAACGGTCGGCTGGTCGAGCACAAACATGATCTTTTCGTCACCTCGGATAAGTTCGATCCCGGCCGCTTCAAGTTCCAGAAAGTTACTCTAAAAACCGACAAGCGCACTTACTTGCGCGGCGAAACCATCCGGCTGATGCTCGGGGCACCCAAAACAAATTCGGTCGTCTGGTACTCTGAAGAAGGCGGCGATGAAATCTTCAAAGAAAAAGTAATTCGCTTGGATGGCTCGGGGACTATAATCGAGATTCCGGCCGACGAAACCCGGGCACCCAACTTCTTTGTCCGGGTGGTCATGCTGGCCGACGGCCAGGTGTACACCGCCCAGCACGAAGTCTTCATTCCGCCCGGCGAGGAAATCCTCAACGTATCTCTGACACCCGCGGCCGCCCAGCAGCGCCCGGGTAAAAAGGGCAAACTCAAAATCGAAGTCAAAGATCATCTGGGCAAACCAGTCAAGGGCCAGCTGTGTCTGTCGGTTTTCGACTCAGCCGTGCTCTACATCCAGGGAGACACCACCGGCGATATCCGGCCCTACTTCTACGGAGAGCGTCGCTATCTCAACTTGTGGGTCAACAATTCGCTGCAAATATATCAAATGCTCGAGCACTGGTCGCCGCGGCGACCGCGCTTCAAGCCGGGCGGCTTGCCCTATGCCGGCCTGAACTGGTCGGCCTACTCGAACAACCGTTGGGGCCTCGATCAAACCGGCTCTTTGGGTTATTTCGGTTACGGGCGCGGTGGAGGCGGCGGGTTGGGCCGCGGCAACATCGCTATCAATGGGGAAGCCTCCCGCTTCACCTACCGGTCTGTCGTGGCCGACGCCTCAGTCGCCCAAACAGGTGTAATCGGGTTGCTCTCGCGTTCGGAATCGGGCGGGGAAGACTTCGACCGGCTCGGACGCAACAGCACGATCGTGCGCGGCCCGGCCGGGGGCAAGAGCAGCGGAGCCGCCTTTGCTCCGGTAAAAATTCGCGAATCCTTCGCCGATACGGCCTTGTGGCTATCCGACGTCGAGACCGACGAAAAAGGCCAGGCGACGATCGAAGTCGATTACCCCGATTCGACGACTACCTGGCAGGGGCGCCTGTTCGTAGTCGACAAGGGCCGCAAGGTGGGCATGGCCAAGACCACCGTAATCACCACCAAGAAACTGGTAGCCCGGATCGAAACCCCGCGCTTCTTGACCGAAGGCGACAAGTTAAAACTGGCCGCAGTGATTCACAACGGCTTCGATCACCCGCTTGACGTTCAAGTCCGGCTGGCTCTTTCCGGAATCGAGTTCGATTCCAGCCCCGAACTTCGGCTGACCATCCCGGCCAATTCAGATATGCGGCATGACTTCAGCGTGATCGCCAAGCAGCCCGGTACTGCAGTTGTCAAGCTATTTGCCCTGTCAAAAGAAGAAAGCGATGCCCTGCAAAAGACCCTGACGGTTTACGAATGGGGTTCGGACAAGATGGTAACCGCGGCCGACACGCTCAAGAAAGCGGGGACAATTGAACTCAGCTTGGATCTACCCAAGCAGCGCCGGAAGGGCAGTGCCCGGCTGACCATTGAAGCCGCGCCCAGCATGGGCGGCGTTTTGCTGCGCGCTTTGCCCTACCTGATTCGCTATCCTTACGGCTGCATCGAGCAGACCATCAGCCGTTTCGTACCTGCCGCCGTGGTTGCCCATACGCTCAAGCAAGCCGGTATATCACTAGAACAATTGAAGCCTGTTCGCGGTAAGGCGACCATCGCAAAACATCTGGGCAAACTGCCCTGGTATGCCTCGATTCGCTCATCCAAGGAACTCGACCGCATCATCCGTCTCAACATCAAGCGGATTGCTTCCATGCAAAATCCGGATGGCGGCTTTGGCTGGTTCAGCGGGTTCGATTCGAGCATTTACATGACCGCCTACGTCATCATCGGCCTGCACGAAGCCAAGCTGGCCGGCTATAATGTCGACAGCAACATACTCGAACGGGCAGTCACTTGCCTGCACGGGCGAACTGAAGATCTCGGCCCCAACCACTTGGGAGTCTTTGTGGCCTACGCTGTTGGCCTGGAAAACCGGCCGATGCCCAAGTTGCTCAAGCGGGCCTATCGGCGGCGCGACAAACTCTCGCCTTACGGCCAAAGCTTACTGGCCCTGGGGCTTGTTCAAGCCAGGCTGAAATCCAAAGCTCGTATGGTTGTCGAGAACCTGGCCGACCTGGCCTGGGTAGACAAAGCCAACCAGACCGCAACTTTCAAACCACCACCCAGCCGCTGGTGGCTGTGGTGGTTCAACCGGGTGGAAACCACCGCCTGGGCTCTGAGAGCATTCTTGAAGATCGACCCCAAGCATGCCCATGTCGACCGCTTGGCCAAGTGGTTGGTGCGCAACCGCTCGGGCAATCGCTGGACCAGCACCAAAGACACTTCGATGGCGATCCTGGCCCTGACCGACTACATGCGGGCCCGCGGCGAGCTCAACCCCAACGGGAACATCGAAATTTTCGTCAACGACCGCAAGATAAAAAGCTTCAAGGTCACCAGGCGGACTGTCCTGGGCCTGGACGGAACCGTTGTACTAGACGACAAGGCCCTGGCCGCCGACAAGGTCGAGGTCAAGATAAAACTATCCGGTCGCGGGGTTGTTTACGGTTCGGTTTTCTTAGAGTACTTCACCAAGGAAAAGAAGATCAAAGGCGAAGGTTATGAAATCGAGGTCAGCCGCAGCTACAAGAAGCTGACCCCGAAAACAGTACTCCGCAAGCGCGGCCTCGAAAAAACCAAGGTCCGCGAATATGATTCTGTGCCGATCAAAGAAGGCCAGCGAATCGCCAGCGGCGACCTGGTCGAAGTGCGCCTGGAAATCAAGAGCATGAACGACTACAGCTTCTTGGTTTTCGAAGATTTCAAGCCGGCCGGCTTCGAACCGCTCGAACTCAAGAGCGGCTGCCGCTATGAAAACGGCACCTGGCAATACCGCGAACTAAGAGACGAAAGAGTTGTGCACTTCTTACAGAGTCTGCCCCAGGGCAGCCAAGTATTGACCTACCGCATGCGGGCCGAGATACCCGGTACATTCCGGGTCAGGCCCCACAAGGCCCAGGCCATGTATGCCCCGCGAATCCGGGCTATTTCCGATTCGTTTGGAATTCAGGTGACCGAGTAATCTCTGGTTGTCTGGATCTGGCTCTCAGCATAAATCAATTACAATGAGAGTGAAATTTCGCTGGTCAGGCGTCCGATTTATGATTATCATGTCGGTCACCTCATTGAGCTAGTGGGGATGGGGGAGACAAACTCTTGTTGGGGGAAACTATCCCTTGCGGGAAGAGACTAACACTCAGGAGCGGCGTGGAATCATGAAGATTCGAAAGCTGCTAATGGTCGAGCCTAAGGCTCCTTGTAAGCATTTCTTCTCTATCGTCCGGCTGCCACGCCTGGGGTTGCCTATCCTGGGCACCCTGGCCTCCAGGCGAGGAATCGATGTTCGAGTCGTCATTGAGGAGGCGGGGGAGCTTTCGTTCGATCAAGTCGTTGCGGCCGATCTATTGTGCATCTCTACCATTACTTCGACTGCGCCTGGAGCATATCGACTCGCCGATCGGGCTCGGGCGGCCGGCACACCTGTGGTTATCGGCGGTCCACATGCGACGTTTTTGCCGGACGAAGCGCTGGCTCACGCCGACTGGGTAATGCGCGGAGAAACCGAACATGTTTTCGGCCAGTTTCTGGATATGCTCGAACAACACACGGACCCGGTACAAGTTCCCGGCCTGAGTTACCGGCGCGATGGACAGACCGTACACAACCCCAAAAAGTCCGAAGCGGTGGATCTTGATCGAGTTCCGATTCCCGATTTTTCCCTATTGGCCAAGCAAGGCAAAAAAGGCTTCGACTTCGATCGCGGGGTAATTCCGATCCAGACCTCGAGGGGATGTCCACACGAATGCAGCTTTTGCTCAGTGACACCCATGTTCGGCCGCAAGTTGCGCTTTGCCAGCAACGAGCATGTGGCCGAAGAGCTTGAGCGCCGGCGGGGGCATGGCAATGGGGTGTTTTTCTACGATGACAACTTCTGTGGCTCGCCGGCACGGGCCAAGTCCTTGCTAGATCACCTGTTGACTAAGAACATTTTCCTGCCGCCCTGGCTGGCCCAGGTCTCCGTCCGGGCCGCTAAAGATCTGGAAATGCTCAAGTTGATGAAACGCTCGGGCTGTCGCACCGTCTTCGTCGGTCTCGAGTCGATCAATCCCGAGGCCCTGTCGCAATACCACAAGCGCCAAACCCTCGATGACATCCGGTTGGCAATTCGCCGTTTCAAGGAGCACGGCATCTGGGTGCACGGGATGTTCGTACTTGGAGCCGATAGCGACGGGCTAGACAGCATACAAGCCACTCGCCGATTCGCCGAAGAAGAAGACATCGAAACCATCCAGTTTTCGGTGTTGACCCCCCTACCCGGATCGCAGTTAATGAAGGAATTAGACAGTCAGGGTCGCCTGATTTCCCGGGATTGGTCTTTGTACGACGTGCAACATGCGGTTTTCCAGCCGGCCCGTATGTCAGCCTACCAGCTGACCCACGAAACCATGAAGAGCATGGCCCGCTATTATTCCATTTCTAGAATCATTAAAATTGCACTGCGGGGCAAGATCATGAAATTCGTGTTCAACTTCTATGCCCGCCGGCAAATAAAACGTTGGCAGAAGGAACACCGACGCCGGGGTCAGACACCAGCACTTGACACATAAACGCTGGAACCTTTGAAAAGCTAGATAGCTATTTGCGTCAGCTGTGAGCAAAACCCTGTATGTGTCAAGTGCTGGTGTCTGACCCCTTACTACTTGACTTGTGTCCCGGCCATTTGCCTGGTACCATTCTGTATTGGTTCACTTGCCACACTGGTGAGTAATTCGGTTGTGGGGGGCAGGAGAACCGGATGGATAACATGATCTACCAGAACCTGATGCACGAGATGCCGGACGGCACATTGAAGATGACCAATCCCTTGACCGGGCGAACAGCCTGGTGGGTCCCGGGACGGGTTGGTCGACCCAACATGCATGCCACTCAGGCCTCGGTCGAACACGACGACGTGCATGAACCCGAAGACTACTGCGCTTTTTGTCCCGAAAACATGCTCGAATCGCCCCCGGAGATCGAACGCCGAGTCATCAGCGACAACGGTTATCAGACGCAAATGCACTTGCTACCCGAACAACTGAAAGATACCAGCTTTGCCTTCCGGCGGGTCGCCAACCTATACGAGATTGTGACTCTCGACTACTGGCGACGTAACTATGATTACGAAGGCTTGGCCAGCCGGCGCGAGTGGGCCGCGGCCTACAAAAACAACCCGGCCGGTCTCGAGCACTTGCTCGAGCTGATGAACAAGAAGTACACCGCCCTCAGAGAAGCCGGTGAGGACATTCCTGAAATGACCGACGAACAATTGCTTGAGGAAGCCGACAGCTTTTTCCTTGGCTGCCACCAGCTTGTAATCGGTGAACGACACTATCAAAAAAACACCACCGTCGGACGGGCCAGAACATTGCAGTGCTCGGGAACCTTCACTCCCCACGAGCATTATGAGTACTTCCGCTTCACGGCCGACTCAATCCGTGACATCTACCAGAGCAACCGTTACGTCAGATTCGTAGTCACGTTTCAAAACTGGCTGGCGCCCTCGGGAGCATCTTTCGATCATTTGCATAAACAACTTGTCGGCCTCGATGACTGGGGAACTCTAATTACTCGTGAAGCCGAGGCTTGTCGATCGGATCCAAACTTCTACAATTCAATGGTGGTCAACTATGCCGGCTTCAACAACCTGGTGATCGCCGAAAACGACCAGGCTGTCTTGTTCGCCGATTTTGGCCACCGCTTCCCCACCCTGGCTGTCTACTCCAAAGCCCACGCTCTGCGGCCCTATGATCTCTCGGCCGAGGAACTCGGCGGAGTCAGCGACCTGGTGCATGCCTGTCATGCCGCCCAGGGGCCCGAAACCTCATGCAACGAGGAATGGTACTACCAGCCGCGTGACTGCCTCGAACGTATTCCTTTCCATGTTTTGATAAAATGGAGGGTGAATAATCCGGCCGGTTTCGAGGGCGGAACCTCCATTTTCATTAATCCCTTGCGTCCAAACGACGTCCGTGACGAAATTGTACCTAATCTTTTCAGCCTTAGGGACGATGGTAAGATTGCAGCCAACATCCGGATTGCCGAGGAATGTCCTGTCGAACCGAATAGTCTTCAATACAACCGTTAGGAGTCGATTATGACGGACGACCAAAAAATCCACCAGCTGAGCAGCATGCCGCCGCCCGAGTCACCCCACCAGAAAGAGAAAAAAACGAGTTTTTTCAGAAAACCGATCGGCATAATTTTCGGGGCGATTGGCCTGATCGCCAGCACCAGCACGGTAGTCGGCCTGGTTCAGGGCTGGTTTTCCGCGGAACCAACCGCAGAGGAACTGGCGGCCGATGCAGCAAATAAACTCGCCCAGATTGAGCAGAAGCTAAACGCCAAAGACGAAGACGGCCACCTGGTCAATCAAGTTTCCCGGCGAGTAACCGAGCTGGGCGATCAATACAAGCGCATCCAGACACACATGAAAGATGTCACCCGACTGGAGAAATCGCTGGCCAAGCAAGGCTCAGCCGGAAAAATCCTGACACCCGAGCAACTCAAAATGCAAAAAGCCAGTCGAAAAAAGGAAACCGAGGAATTACTGGCCCTGGTCGATAAGACTCTCAACATGGCAAACGGCTTTGTTACATCGGTTGAAAAGGATTCGACTCTCGATAAAGTATCTTCGACAGACTCCGAAACCGGACAAACCAAGGCCCGGGCCCTCAAACAAGCCAGGCAGGTCAAAAATAAACTGTTGCCCGTATTGCAGCGTTTGAAAGAGAAATACGGCAGCTGAAGTTAGCGTGAAACTTCGTCTTCGATTGTCACAAATGTTCCGCTAAAAGACCGCCACTGAGCTGCGATCCAGTCGGGGCTGCGCCCGATGTTCGAAATACGAACCTCGCCGATAAATCCTTCCCAGGTTTCGTAGCCGTTTGTGGGATTGGAGCCGATCCAGGCTTGTTTGCTGCCATCCCTTGAAACCGTCCCAGCGCGGCTATTAGAACCGTTCGGGTTACCATCTATATATATCTGCATGCCATTTCCGGCGTATGCGCCCACGGCATAGAACCAGTCGCCGGAAGGCACGTCCGCATTGTCGGCCAGTAACACCCAGGTAGTGCCTTCGATCTTAAGCCTGAAGCGCAGGCGGCTTCCGCTATCAACTGTCGACAACATCCACCAGTGATCGTTATCCATAGTGCCGTCGGCCTTGGAAATCAACCGGGCGCTGCCACTGTCGGACCAGGCAAACACCTCGAGCGTAATCCCATCATCGCCCTGGGCGCCATCCACATCGAGCATGCTCAGGCTCACGTGGTCGTCGTCTCCATCGAATTCTACCGCCCGATCATCGAACCCGCCGGCCTGATCGAGCAGCACGCCGTTTTGATAAGTCCCGTGTCTGAAGGGCAGAGTAGAATCAAAAGCTATCGTCTCGGCTCCGGTTTCGGCCAGGTGCCAGACCCCAAGAAAATTCGGGTCCCAGACTGCGGGAGGGTTCTGGTTGTCGACCGCCGCGCCGTTACCGTAGTACATCCAGATATAGTCAGCGTTCGACGAGCCCGGAATGTGAGGGACCTTGACCCAGATTACCGATGTGCCGCCCTCTTCCCATTTTTCGATCTCGTAGGGCAATATTTCGGTCAGGTCGGAATCAACGAAGCGGATATCTTCCCCCAGATCTAGTGTGTGGTTGTAGTCGAACCAGCTATCCGACAGACGGACCAGGACGGGAAAGTTAGTTAAATCATCGGTCTGATCAGCATTGTTGAATAGTATTTTTCGCCGAAAACCCCAGTCTCCAAAGGGAGACAAGAAGCTTATCGACTGATCGGTTTTAAGATTGGGGTCAGGATCCCAGACACATTCGACCTGAGTGGTGAGCTGATTGCCGTAAGCATCGGTCACGCTGAAATCATAGTTGCCGAAAACATCACCGACCGGCGGCTGGCTCAACAACACCACAGCTGGATCGGCCGAACAGTACTCTACTCCGGTTACTGTAATTCCGTAGAACCAGGTTTCGTCTTCTGGACTTTCGAACTCGAAGCGCAGGCCCAGATCCGGATTGTTGTTTACCGCTGGATCGATGTCAGAAAGGTTCACACATGTCTGCCAACAGACGGAGTCTCCGGCATAGGTAGTATCCTGCTGGTGGGCCAGGATGTAATCCGAACCGGCATCGTAAAAGAACGAGATTCTGCCGTTCGGCCTGTAATTGCCCAGCCGATAGCAGACCAGTACCTCGTCATCGAGTGCCGCAGCATTGACCCTGGTCTGCATTGTCGTGTTGGTCTCATCGATTTCCAGGGCCGGGTACCAATCGGTGTGCTCGCTACAGCCCCCCGAATAACAATCGGATATCGAACCGTTCGTGATGGTCCAGCCGGAAGTATCGCAATCTTCGGGATCGTCAAAATTGTCGTCCAGAACTGTATGGATTATCGGCGAACAACCGCCGCCCCAGCCCTGCACCCTGACATTGTCCAGATAGACGGCATCGTTGTCGTCTTCGGAATGAACAATGATCGTGATCGTCACTTCCGGGTTATCGTTTGCCCAGCCAGGCAATACATCTGAACACATATGAAAGAAGGTGTCGTCGACCAGAGGAACCGGTTCACCGTTCAGGCAGAATATTTGTTGCGAGTTGCTTCCATCTGAAGCGATCATTTGAACACTTTCATCCGGAGTAGCATTGTCATCGGCCAGGTCGAAACAAACCTGGAGGCCAGAAAGCCCGGAGAAGTCGAATGTCTTGTGTATTCGCCACTCCTCTTTTTTAGAGCCACAGTCAGTAACCTTGTCATGCATCAGGACATAGCCGCCCAGGTCGGTTGTGCACATTTTCGAAAAATCGTCGCAACAGTCTTGGTTTGAGCCACCTTCAACACAGTCTTCGGCATGATCGCGACAGAAGGTGCCCTGGCTTAGCCCGGGCACCATCGCCCAGCCGTCCAGATCACACTTTCCAATGTCGTCGCCGAAATCCGAGAAGCCTACAATGGTCGGGCCAATCCTGGCGCTGCAGCTCAGGCAATCTGCCTGGCCGATGGTGTCACCGTCAACTAAGGTAATCACGCAATCAGACAGATCGGGAAGAGTAACCGGGTCGGCACAAACCAAAATTATCTGCCCGGGCGGACTGACGCAGCCGGATCCGTCCGGGGAGCATTCGGGCAGGCACAGATTGCCTGCGACAATCAGATCGCAATGGGCGTCATCCGGAGTACCGACGCAACTGCCGGCCCCGTCACAAAAATTCGAGGTAGTACAATCGTAAGCATCTCCGTCACACGAGGTAGTGTCCGGGTCGAAACAACTAGCGGCAGCCTCCTGGCAAGTGTTGCAGGCGGTTTCCGGGCAGGGATTTCCGCTGTGGTTACCGCAGTTGCCTAAACCGTCACATGTGTCAGCCCCGGTGCAATAAAGCGAATCGTCACAGACCGTATCGACCGGCTGATAGTCACAAGCCCCCTGGTCATCACAGTAGCCCAAGTTACAGCTGTCTTGGTCACAGTCTTCCTTGATGTCGTCTCCGGCTTGCTGGTTGACACAAGTTTCGTCGACGGCACACACCTGGCAAAGTGGGCATTCATCGTCATTTTGACAGCCTGAACAAGTGTCGTTCACCTCGTCACAAGTCAACCCGGGACAGGGGTTACTGCCACCCTGGCAGCCGCCCGAACCATTACAGGTCTCTTCTCCGTTGCAGTATTCTGTATCAATGCATTCACTTTTGACATCGCTTCCGGCTGCCTGGTTCTGACAAGTTCCCCCGGCGGCACACTCCTGACAAAACGGGCAATCTTCGTCCCGGGTGAGATCGTCTACACAGTTCCGATTCGGATCACATGTCCGGCAGGTGCCGCATTTCGTGCCCGGCTGACAGGCAAATTCGACTGAACGTATCTGGACGACATCGGGTTCTGACTCGAGACCCGAAGAATCCTCGACGGTCAGGCTAATCATCCAGATACCTGGTTGATCAGGAATCAAGGCGGCGATCTTCTCTTGCCCGTTCAATATAGCGGCTTGAGCACCGGCCGGGGCCGAGACGAGGGTCCACTCGAAAACGACCAGTTCGTCTCCGTCGGGATCGAAACTGCTTTTACTGTCCAGGCCGGCCGTCTGCCACATCCGAACCTGCTGATCCGGCCCGGCAATGGCTACCGGGGCCCGATTTGGACCGGTCACATCGCTAGAACAAGCCACTAACATGACTGACATAAAAAACGGCCACAACGCGGGTATTCTTTGCTTCATAGATGTGTCCTCGGTCTAATCTAAGTTCGATCACCTCGGCCTACACGTATGGCTATGCAAACACTATAACCAGTGTATCGCGGATCGGACATATTAGTCCACTCGCGTAAGCTACCAGGATTCTTCCTGCCCGTATTTAATGAATTTGTCCGTCATCGATTTGAACTGGGCTGCAACCCACTGGGCGCTTCTGGCGACGGCGGCGATGCGAACTTCATCGATGGTACCGATGAAAGTGCGATCGGTCTCTTCCGCGTCACGGCCGATGTTGACTGAATAACTATCGATCGGAATACTCACAACCGTACCGCGGTCGCTTTGCAGCGAACCGTTGACGTATAAAAAGATATTGTTGGATACCAGGTCCTGGTCGAATACGCCGACTACATGTATCCAGCGAGCAACGACTGGATTGGAGTTCGACACAGCCCCTTGCCAGGAATCGTTCGAATCAAAGATAAAGAACAACAGGCGATTGTTGTCCTGGATCTGCAGTCCGTAAGTATGGTTGCCCTTGGTCACGATCGGCATATGAACTCCAGTAAACTGGCCGACATTCATCCAGGCCTCGACCGAAATACTGCCGGATACGTCCAGGCTGGCCTGATTACCACAATCGATATAGTCGTCGCCATCGAAGTAGCGCGCCCCGCCGTAAATTCCCCCGGCCGGATTCGAGCCCGAATTCGAGCCATGGTTGTGTTTGTCGCTGGAATCTTCGAAATCGTCGCCCAGGTGCCAGACGGCTCGATAAACGTCCGGGTTCCAGACTCCCTCCGGATCTTGTCCATCTAAGGCTACCTGATTGCCGTAGTACATGAATATACTGTCGACGTACGAGTTGGAATCGATCTGCGGGACATTGACCCAAATGTAAGAGCGACCGTTTTCGTTCCAGTGATCGATCTCGTAGTCCAATTCGGTCCCGTCGGCATCGATAAATCGGATATCTTGACCACCGGGCAACAAGACCGGGTAGTCGATCCGCTGCTCATCCAGGACGACCAAGAGCGGGAAATGCAGCAAGTCTTCCGTACCGTCCTCGTTCTTGAATGCCAAACGCCGGCGTCTGGTCCAGGACTCATTCCACCAGTCACGATACCAAACCGAGTCGACGTCTTCGACCTCCTCGCCTGCCGGCGGTGAATCCCAGGAACAAATGAAGTCGGTCGGCATTGGCAAGTCGATTATGTTCTGGGCGTTAAAATCATAGCTGCCATCCGAGTGATCGGTAAAAGGCCCGAGCAGAATCTGATCCGCTCCGATATCACAATGCTGAGCCCCTGAGAGTGATATGTCGTCGATGACAACCTGGCTGTTCGAATCGCCGGCCACAGTGAAACTTATCTTCAGGGCTCGATTCCGGTTGACCGCCGGGTTGATATCCGAAAGGTTGACACATACATGTTCGCAGGCCGAGTACAGGCTCATCCGCGAGTGCTGGTACCAGACCTGCTCCCAACCCTGGCCGCTATCCATTTCGACCCGGACATATTCGTTGGAGTCGTCGGCACTGATATCTCCAACATCGAAGCACAATGTAATATTTGAATCGAGAGCAGAGGCATCGACAGTTCGTTCGATCGCCCAACTGCCGCCATCATCCCAATGTGTTCCCATGGCCCAGGAATCGCCGCTACACAACATCCCGACCGTGCAGATCGGTTCTCCGATGACTCTCCAGTTGGATTTGTCACAATCGTCGAATGTTTCGTTAAAGAGCGTCGAGTAGCCAGGCTCACAACCCAAATGCCAGCCGCGCACATAAATATTATCCAGATACATTGCCTGGCCGATCTGCTCGGAATGCACAACGATTCGTAAAGTGACCGAAGGGTTGTCATCAGCCCAGGCGCCCAGGGGATTTGTGCAAAATGTATAGAAGAAGTCGTTTATACCTTCGTGGGGGACTCCGTTTAGGCAGAAGATCCGATCGTAGGTTGAATAATCATAGGCGTAAACCAAGATACCTTCGTCGTGATTGGCGCCATTACCGGCAATGTCCAGACAAACTGATACATCTGAAAACCCGGTAAAATCAAAAACCTTTTCCAGGCGCCATTCCTCTTTCTTGATACCGCAATTGGTGCCTTTGTCCGATTTGAGCACAATACTGGTGCCCAGAGTCGTACATATCGCCGCCAATTCGTCGCAACAATCGTGACTGCCGCCGCCCTCGTTGCACCCGCCGATTGCATCCCGGCAATATTGACCATGCGGCAACCCCGGAATAAGCCGCCAACCATCGAGGTCACAATGTCCGCTGTCGTCACCGAAATCAGAATAATCGAGAGTCTTGATGCCAGCCTCGACTCGGCAACTCAGACAGTCACTCTGGCCGGCCAAACCAAGGTCTATATTGCACTGCGCGGCCGGATTCGTGTTCAGATTGACCGAGGCGGGCAAACAATCCAGACTCAATCCAGTCGGCGGGGTCCCGCAACCACTCAGGGTATTGAAACACTGCGGCCTGCAGATCTGGCTGTCCGGACAAAGCCCGTCATCGTTTGTTCCGGCACACCGGCCGGCCCCGTCACATTGATCGCCACTGCTGCAGGTAGCTCCGTCATCGCAAAGGTTGCTGTTAAAACTATCTATACAATCGTGCTCGAAGCACTCCGAAGAGGTACACGGATTCTGGTCGTCGCAATCCTCGTTTATACAACACTCGCCCAGATAACAGTTGCCCTGGCAACAAACACTGTTCCCATTGTTACACAAAGTAGCATCCTGAACAGGAGTGCCCGGCAGACAAATACCGCCGCCACAAATGTCACCCGCGGTGCATTCGTTCCCGTCTTCGCAGGGCACTGAAACATTCACAAAGTAACATCCAGTCAGCGGATCGCAGAGTTCGTCGGTGCAAACATTGCCGTCATCCTGGCATATGATCGGAGTACCCGGCTGGCAAACGTTGTCAGTGCAGGTTTCTGTGCCTGTACAAACGTCCAAGTCATCACAATCTTCGTCTTCAACACATGGCTGGCAAACGGTTTCTTGATCGTCGATTAAATCGTTGCAGTTATTGTCGATCTGGTCTTCGCATAGAGTTCCGATTTCCAGAATACCGGGATTTATTTGTGCGTTTTGGTCGTCACAATCATCGCCGCCGCAATCCCCTTCGGGTACATAACCGTCGTAGTCTTCGTCAAGAGCAACCCCCAGGCAAACGCCGCCGGCGCATATATCGTCCATAGTACAAGGATTACTATCGTCACAGATATCTTCGTTGTTGACCGGGGCCAGACAGCCGGCAAGCGGATCACATTCATTGTCGGTACAGGGGTTCTGATCGTCGCAATCGAGGGACGTCCCCGGCCGGCAGATCTTGTTTTGGCAAGTCTCGATCCCGGTACAGATATCCTGATCGTCGCAGTCCGAATCTTGCTCGCAACCGCCGACTACACGAACCTGCAGGCTATCGGGTTCCGACATCCGGCCGGCGTCCCCGACTTTAAGGCTGATAATAAAAGTGCCGACCACTTGAGGTGTGAAAAACGCCTCGGCCTTGTCTGCATCGCTCAACACAGTCGAGGCCCCGCCGGGTGCAGCTACAATTTTCCACTCGTAGCTGACCAGTTCATCTCCGTCGGGGTCGTAACTGGCAGAAGCGTTCAGATCTATCCGGCTGTCAACCAGGCCGAGCCGATCCGGACCGGCCACGGCCAGCGGCGCACGATTAGGCCCGCTGACTTCCGCCGAACAGCCGGCCAGGCTGACAATCGCCAGCCCGCCGATAAGATTGACAATCTGTTTTAGAATCGAACCCATTGCTACACGCCGCCAGTGTCAGAAAATGGAGATAGTTCCCTGGGTAAAAGCGCCGTTGGTACCATCCGGGCTGACCTCGCCGCCGATCGTGACCGAACCGCTTTGTGAATTTATATGTATCCGCCCGGCAGCGCCACCACCGCCGCCTCCCCAATCCGAACCGTCGCCGCCATTGCCGCCACCGGCCGTATTCCCGGCCCCGCCTGGGCCGCCATTGCTACCTTCTCCACCCTGGCCGGCACCTCCGGAGGCCTGAGTGCTGGAGAAATAGCCGTCGTCGCCATCATCAGCCGTCGGTTGAATGCCACCGCTCCATTCATCCCCACCGCCACCTCCACCGCCGTTGGCGGCCAGAATGCCGTCCATAACAACGCTGATTGCCTCGAGTAGGATTCCACCCCCGGAACCACCGCCGCCTCCGCCACCGCCGTCCCAGGTAGGAGCAAGGCCCCCGGCCCCGCAAGCATTGACCCCGTTGCCGGAAGTGATAGTCAAGGTATCACCGGCGACAATCTGGACCGCACCTCCGCCGCCCCCACCCGGGCCGCCATTGGAATCGTCCCAGTAACCCCCGCCTCCGCCACCCGATCCACCCAGCAACGGCACCAGTCCCTGGCCACTGGCATAGGCTACACCTCCGGCCCCGCCCGAGATCCCCATCCCGGGATCACCGCCGGTACCACCGGCTGCCCCGAAACCCCCGCCGCCTCCGCCGGCCTGACGATAGGGCCAACCACTTTCCGAGGGCCCGCGACGTCCACGCCCGTTGAAATAACCGACGCCGTCGACATCGGAATCGCCGCCGTCTCGACCGCCGGCACGACCGGTTTGCGCGCTGGCACAGGCGTTGATTTCGGCATCGATAAGAATATCTTCGCAGGCTAGAAGGGCCAGCGGTCGTCCGCCGATTACGGTCACATCGGCCTGGATCGAGATCGAATTGAAACTGAAAACGCCGATATTGAACCCGGGATTGTCCTGCACCTCGGGACTGAAGGCGATATCGCTTGCAGCAACTCCGCTTATCGTTCCGTCGTCGGTATTGATTGTGGCAGGCGTTGATATCACCAGGTCGTATGTCCCGGCGCATAAGAAGTAAGCATCAATATTGGAAGGATCGATCTGCTGACAGCGCGAGGCCGGGGCCGCATCGAAGCAGCCTAGGGCACAAGTTTCGCGGTCGGTCTCGCCACCGCTCCCGTTGCAAGTCACCAAATCATCTCCGTCACAGTAAGTCCCGCCAACCAGGTTGAATGCGTCGCAGCTGCCGAACTCGTCGCAGGTACCAATACCGGAACAGAATACACTCGAACCACACGAAGTACCCGAGTCTTCGTGATTATCCTGACAATTGCCCAATCCGTCGCAAGTATCCGGATCGGTACAATCGGTGTCGCTACCGTCACCGCACAGGGTTCCGTCAGGATCGAAACAATTATCGTCTATTTCGTCGCATATTTCGTTGCACTCGCCCCCACCCGGGCAAGGGTCACCATCATGCTGTTCGCAAGCTCCGGAAGAATTACAGTGATCGTCTCCATTACAGAAAAGAAGATCGTCACAAGATGTTCCCTCACCGGCGTGGTTGGGCTGACAAGTACCCAGTCCGTCGCAAGTGTCCGGATTAGTGCAGGTGTTGTTGGTGTCGTCACCACATGGGGTACCGTCCGGATCGTAGCAGTTTTCGTCCTGCTCGTTACAAACCTGGTTGCATGCCAGCATAGCCTGACACGGGTCGCTGCCCGGGACTGTGCAACCCCCGCTGCCGTCGCAATGATCATCGCCGTTACAGTACTCCCCGTCGTCACACGGGCCGCTGTTGTTGGTGGTCGTGCAATCGCCGTTATCGGTATTGCAGCCATCGTCGGTGCAGACATTGTCGTCGACACAACCTCCGTCGGCGATCAGCAAAGTGGTCTTATCCTGGCCGACGCACGAACCGAGCCCGTTGCAGGAATCATTTATGGTACACGGGTTGTCATCGTTGCAGACAACGTCGTTATTCGTCCAGCCGCAAACACCGTCTGCGGAGTTGCAGCTGTCACTGGTACACTCGTTCAGATCGTCACATCCGCCCCCGGACACGGGCACATCGATCTTGTCTACCCCGATGCACTGCCCGCTACCGTTGCAGTTGTCCTGGATGGTACACAGATCGCCGTCTTCGCAAGAGTCGTTGTTGTCGATGTGGTTGCACGTCCCGTCGCCCGGGTTGCACGAGTCATCGGTGCAAACATTGAGATCGTCGCAGCCGATCGGCTCGGCCACGTTTTCCTTGGGCGTACCGACACAAGCCCCGGCGCCATTGCAGGTGTCCTGGACAGTGCATAGTTGGTTGTCGTCGCACGGCCCGCTATTGTCAGCATGGGTGCAGGCGCCATCGTTTACGTTGCAACCGTCGGTTGTACACACATTCAGATCGTCACAGCCTCCGTTGGTTTCCGGCAAAGTAACTTTATCGATTCCGATACAAGCCCCGGCCCCATTGCAGTTGTCAGTAAGCGTACAGGGATTGTCGTCACTACAGGGATCGTTGTTGTCGGCGTAGAGACAAACCCCGTCAGCAGCGTTGCACGAATCATCGGTGCACTCGTTCAGATCATCGCAGCCACCCTGTCCGGTTTCAATGCCGGTCTTGTCTTCTCCGATACAGGTACCCGTGCCATTGCACTGATCGTTGATCGTACAGGCAATCCCGTCATTGCAGCCTGCCCCGGCCCCGGTATCGGACCAAACACAAGCCTCGTCGACACAATTGTCATCGGTACAATCGTTGCCGTCATCGCAGTCAATGTCTTCTATACAGGCACATCCAGCACACTCGCCATCTAAGCAGCTGCCGGTACAGGCCCCGATTGTGCAGGCTATGCCGTTGTTGTCGCTGTAGCCGCATGCGCCGTCGCCCTGGTTGCAGCTGTCGGTCGTGCAGATATTCGCATCATCGCAGCCGCCGATCGCAATCGGCGCCGTGGCTTTGTCGACCCCCACACAGCTGCCGGCCCCGTCACAGGTATCACTGATGGTGCAGTTGTCGCCATCATCGCAGGCGTCGCTTGTGTTGACATTTTCGCAAGACCCGTCGCCGGCCTGGCAGCTATCATCGGTGCACTGGTTCAGATCGTCACAGCCGCCCTGGCCCACGGGAATCGAAACCCGGTCTTCGCCCAGGCAGACACCATTGCCGTCGCAAGTGTCGTTGCTGGTGCACAGATCGCCGTCATCGCACACATTTGAATTATTGACATACTCGCAATTACCGTTGCCGGAATTACAAATGTCGTCAGTGCAGGGATTGCCGTCGTCGCAACCGCCGTTTTCAACCAACAAGCTTGTCTTGGCTGCCCCCAGGCATGCACCAGCCCCGTCACAACTGTCGTTGATCGTGCACAAATCACCATCGTCACAGCTGGCGCTATTGTTAATATGTTCACATGAACCGTCGACGGAAATACAACTGTCGTCGGTGCACTCGTTTTCATCATCACAACCACCGGATGAAGTCGGCACTGCAGTTTTATCGTCACCGACACAGGCCCCGGCCCCGTTACAGGTATCGCCGATAGTGCACAGGTCGTCGTCGTTACAGGGCAAGCTATTGAAGTCGTTGTGGCAACCCGTTTGGGCATCGCAGCCATCGTCGGTGCAAACATTACTATCGTCGCAAACCAGAAGTGTTCCCGGCCGACAAGCATCGACCAGGCATCTCTCGATTCCGTTGCAGATGTTGTCATCAGAACAGTCGTTATCGACGCTGCACTGCAGGCAGGTGTTATCGTCGCTGTCGGTCAATCCGTCGCAATCGTTGTCGATTGTGTCCGAACAAACCTGATCGCTATAGGGCCCCTCGAAGATGGCCGGATTTACGTCAGCCCGAGTGTCGTCACAATCAGCACCGCCACAGTCGGCCGCGATGTAGCCGTCGGCGTCGCCATCTAAGGGCACACCCCAGCACAGGCCGTCGGCACAAGTATCGTTCATGGTGCAAACATCGTTATCGTCGCAAGCCGCCGTATTGAATACCGGGTAGCAGCCGTTGACCGGATCGCATTCGTCGTCGGTACAGGGATCATCATCGTTGCAGTCGAGCTCAGTCCCCGGCACACACGAGTTGTCTATACAGCGCTCAGTCCCGCTACAGACGTCAAAGTCGTCACAGTCGTCATCAATTGTACAAATACTCAACGCCCGGATTCGGACGATATCCGGCTCGGACGGCAAGTTGTGGTCGTCGCTGACCACCAGGCGAACCATCCAGATCCCCTCGACATCCGGCATGAGGGTAATTGATTGTCCGCGGATATCCGACAGCTCGGCCAGTCCGCCAATCGGCGTTCTAATCAGGGTCCACTGGTAGGTGATGTCTTCACCCTCGGGGTCGTAGGAGTCGCCGCCGTTCAACTCGACTGTCAGGCCAAGTTCGACAACCTTATCAGACCCGGCCCTGGCAATTGGCGCCCGATTAGGCCCGGCCACATCGGAGGTGCAGCCGGCAATCAATCCGAAACCAAAAAAAACAGCCAGACAAATCAAACAAATCCGCTTATGCTTCATAATCAGACCTCCGAGGACAATCCCAGGTCGAATGAGGGCACAGCTAATCAGCCCGCCGATATCTCGTTCTTTTATTAAGACTAACCCGAATTTACGCGCAGAGTCTAGATCCGCTTTGAGCCCTAATCTATTATAAAATGCCTTACAGCAAATGGTCCCTACAAGCTCTGTTCTGGCCCAAAGTTGATGAATGCATCGGTCATCGACAGGAATTGAGCCGCAATCCAGAAATCCGAACGATGCACATCGGAAATGCGCACCTAGTCGATAAAACCCTGGAAAAACCGGCTGGTTTCCTGGGAGTTGCGCCCGATATTGACGTCTGCTCCGGTCGACAACACGAACCCGGCCGTACCGGTCGCGCTCTGTCTTACTCCCTCGATATAAGCTACCACATCGCTGCCGTTAAAAGTACCAACCACATATACCCAAGTGTCTTCGGGTAAATCATTATTCGAAAAAGCACTCCTCCAAGAAGTGTCATAGACGAAGAACTCGAGCCGGTCGTCGTTGTAAACCTTCAAACCGAAAGCAAAGTCGCCCTTGGTGACAATCGGATGGTACTCATCATTCAGAAGCTCGACGTTCACCCAGGCTTCGGCCGTCATCGCGTTGGATGGCTGCAAGCTGGCATCGTTGCCGCAATCAATATAGTCATCACCGTCAAAATAGCGTCCGTTGGCGATTGCCCCCATATCATCGGTAGTATTGATATCCGACCCGTTGTTGCCAAAGCTCGTCGAGTCGAAGAGATCGCCGTTGAAGTGCCAGACTCCCTTATAGTTCACATTCCAGACGCTCTCCGGTTGCTGATCGTCGGCGACGGTCGGGTTGCCGTAGTACATGTAGATGAAATCGGAGTTGGAGTTCATATTGATCTGTGGAACGTTGACCCAGACGTACGAGCTTCCGGCTTCGTTCCACTCCTCGATTTCGTAGGCCAGAACGGTCAAGTTATCGTCGTCTAAGAACCTTATGTCCTCACCGTTGTTTTGGGTCTGGCCGTAATCGAACCAGGCGCTGTCCAGCACTACCAGAACCGGGAAATTTATGAGATTTTCGGCCTGGCCTCCGTTTTGGAGGGTGAGCACCCGACCCCGCGACCATTTGCCCGGATCGTACAGAAAATTAACCGTATCGGTATCGTTCAGCGAGCTGACCGGTTCCCAGGCACAGGTAATATCGGCCGCCAGTGGATGACCGTATACGTCGCTGGCGGTGAAATCGTAGTTGCCAAAACCGTCGCCGACCGGATTACTCAAGGAAACCACTGAATCGTCTACCAGGCAGTATTGTGCGCCGGTTATGGTCACTCCGTATATATCGACCTTTTTATCAGCGCTAATTACCTCCAGGCTAATGCTCAAGTTCGGGTTATTGTTGACTTCGCCGAGCAGATCGATCTCAGAAAGATCTACGCAGATTTCATGACAGACCTTGTCGTGTGCCATGCGACCCGACTGCTGCCAGGCAATGACCGGCCCCGAACCGGCGTCGTATGAAAGGATAATCTGGTTTCCAGCATTGGTCCCATCGTTGCCGATCTTGAAGCAAACCTCGATTTCTCCGTCCATAGCCGAGGCGTTGACGATGGTCGTCATGGTGAAACTGTCTTTGTCGGCCTCTATTCCGGGTGACCAGCCGCCGTTGGGAGCATCGCAATCGAAGCCGGGGCAATTGGTGTAGGTTCCAGTAATGGTCCAGTTCGACAGGTCGCAGTCGCCGCTGCCGTCGTTGAAGTCGTCGTCCAGCCAGGTAATGATATCTTTGGCACAGCCTCCGGCCCAGCCGCTCAAGGAGATATTGTCTAGATAGATTCGATTGTTGTTGTTTTCGGAATGCAGGAAGAATTTGATTGCTAAGTTCGAATCGTCATCGGCCCAGGCCGGCAGGTCAAAACAATAGCGATAGAACTTGTTCTCGATATCCCTGACGGGACCGTCCTTATCGCAGTAAAGCACCTGACTGTCGACTCCGTCTGTAACTTCTACCTGAATAGTGTCGTTGTTTCCGCCGGCTTGCCGATCGGCGTAATCGAAGCATAGCCGCAGGTCGGTCAACCCACGGGTATCGAAAGAACGTTCGAGGCGCCACTGGCGGTCGCCGTTTGTGCAGGTATCGGCATCGACCTGGATGGCAATCGCACCGTCGTCGGTCGGACAGATGAAATTATCGCAACAATCCCGGGCATCCGGATTCGACATATTGCAGGTTGTGCCGGTGCCGTAACATTCGGTGCCGCTTACAATGGTCCAGCCGTCAGTCACCCCATCGACCAGCGGAGCGCAGTCGCCCGGGTTATCGTCGTCTTCGAAGTCGGTTACGTCTAATACAATTACGCCGACTTCGGCCGAACAGGGCAGGCAATCGGCCTGCAAGGTATTGTCGCCGCCGGTGAGAGAAATCGTGCAATCGGCGTCTTCCGGCAGGAAGACCTGGTCGTCACAGGTCAAAGTCAATGAATCCGGCGGGGTCACGCAACCGCTGGCGGCCACCGCACAGGCCGGCCAGCAGACTTCCGAGCCCGAACAGTTACCGTCATTGGCGGTCGACTGGCAGGCACCGGCCCCACAAATGTCATCGGTACAATCCGCAGAATCGCTACAGGCCTGACCGTCACCGTCATAGGCCGTACAATTCGGAGGATCTTCGTTACAAGATTCGTTGCAATCGGAGTCTCCATCCGGGCCAGGGCAAGGATCGACCCCGACCACGCAAGCGCCACCTGAACAGTTATCGGTTCCGGTACAGTACAGCCCGTCGTCACAGGCCGCCCCGTCGCCGTCATAGGCCGTACAATTCGGAGGATCTTCGCTACAAGATTCGTTGCAGTCGGTGTCTCCATCCGGGCCGCTACACGGATCAACTCCGACCACGCAAGAACCACCCGAACAGCTATCGGCCCCGGTACAGTAAAGTCCGTCGTCACAGGCCGCCAGGTCACCGTCGTAAGCCGTACAATTCGGAGGATCTTCGTTACAAGATTCGTTGCAGTCGTCGTCCCCGTCCGGACCATTGCAGGGATCAATCCCGGCCGCACATGAACCACCCGAACAGCTGTCAGTTCCGGTACAGTAAAGTCCGTCGTCACAGGCCGCCAGGTCACCGTCATAAGCCGTACAATTCGGAGGATCTTCGTTACAAGATTCGTTGCAGTCGTCGTCCCCGTCCGGGCCATTGCAGGGATCAACCCCGGCCACGCAAGCACCACCCGAACAGCTGTCGGCCCCGGTACAGTACAGCCCGTCGTCGCAAGCCACTCCCTCGCCGTCATAGGCCGAGCAATCACTGTCGTCTTCGTTACATGATTCGTTACAGTCATCGTCCCCGTCTTGACCGGGGCAGGGATTACCGCTCCCCACACAGCTTCCCGCCGAACATGAATCGATAGCGGTACAATAGGTACTGTCGTCGCAGTCGGCACCATTGCCATCATAAGCAGTACAGTCGTTGTCTCCATCGTTGCAAGATTCGTTGCAATCGGCGTCATCGTCCGGTCCGGGACAGGGGTTGCCGCTGCCGACACACAGGCCGGCCGAACAGGTGTCGGTCACGCTGCAGTATTGGCCGTCGTTGCAGTCTGAACCTTCAGGATCATTGGCCAGACAATTTTCATTGTCTTCATCGCAAGACTCGGCGCAGTTACCATCGCCATCATCTCCAGGACAAGGGCTGCCGGCATGCTCACAGGACCCCGCCAGGCATTCTTCCGGCCCGTTGCAATATTGCCCGTCATCGCTACAGTCCGTACCGTCGCTTTCGTTGACAATTGTGCAGTCGCCCCCGCCGTCGCAGACATCCAGCTGGCACTCGGGCGCCCCCGAGCAGGTACCTTGCGGATCGGGATCTCCATCGGCAGTCCAGAGACAAGTAGACGTATCGCAACAATGATCGTTCCGGGGTGCGCCGGGGTCGCAATCTTCGCCGATGCTTTGCACACCGTCGCCGCAACCGGCGCACAAATTATTGTCCTCATCGCAGTCACCCGGGACCGTACACGGATTACCCGGGCTGGTACAGCTGCCATCCTGGCAGTCTTCGATTCCATTACAAAAATCGGCGTCTTGAGTACAGGCACTGCCGTTTTGGGCATTAATCTCCGTGCAGGCTCCCGCGCCGTCACATACATCCAGGCGGCATTCCGCGGCTCCGCTACACAGGCTCTGAGGGTCGACTTCTGAATTGGCAGTCCAGGTGCAGTCGGCGGGACTACAGCAGTTGTCGTTTTGGGGTGCGGCCGGATCACATTCCTCGCTTGCTGTACTGCTTACAATTCCGTCTCCACAGAACACACAGACACCGTGCTCTTCATCACACGGTACACCATCGAAGACACACGGATCGCCGTCGCCACGGCAGCCGACCGCCGCGTCGCAAATCTCGGGCCCGTTGCAGAACAACCCGTCATCGGAACAAGCATTGTCGTCGGGCGTAAAAACGCAGGTGCCCGCGCCCAGGTTGCAGCTGTTGACCGTACAGGCAATGCCGTCGTCGCAATCGCTATCTTGTTGGCAGTTGACACATTCATCGCCGTCTTCATCACAGACTAGATTGATTACCACGCATGGGTCGCCGCTGCTGACACAATCGTTTTCGGCATCACAGCTTTCGCTGCCGTTACAATACACCCCGTCATCCGGGCAGTTGGCGTTGTTGGCAGTATTCGTACAAGTGCCGCTGCCGGTATTGCAGCGATCGTCGGTGCAAGCCACCAGATCGTCGCAATCTCCATCAACCAGGCAATCTGCGCAGCGATTATTACTTTCATCGCACAACTGGCTCGTGGCCGTACACGGATCGCCGCTACTGACACAGCCGTTGTCTACGTCGCAACTTTCGACACCGTTGCAGAAATCTCCGTCGTCGGGACAGTTGGCGTCATTCGGGGTGAACTCACATAATCCGGTCTGTGTGTTGCATGTGTCGTTGGTACATTCAACATAATCATCGCAATCCAGATCGTTCTGACAACGGGTATCAAACGCCCTAATCCGGACAACATCCGGTTCGGAAGGCAAGCGGCTGTCGCTGACCACCAGGCGGATTAGCCAGATTCCGGCGACGTTGGGAGTCAAGCTGGTGACCTCTGCCCGATCGTCGTCGATCGTGGCCGTGGCTCCGGCCGGGGCCGAGATGATATCCCACTGAAACGTCAAAGTGTCTCCGTCGGGATCGAAACTTTGGCTGCCGTCGAGCTCGGCCGGGTCGCCAATTTCAGCGGCCTGATCTATGCCGGCATTTGCCGTCGGCGCCCGGTTGGGACCGGCCACGTCAGTAGAACAACCCGACATCAGCCAGGCCAGAAAAATCGAAAACGACAAACCGGCAAAAACTCTCAAGTTCTTCATGAGAACACCTCATATTCGCAGCTAAAAGAAACCAGTCAAATGCCCCGAAAGATTAATCACGCATCCATAGTTCCAGGATATCTATTCTAGCACGATATTACAGCTCGAAGCTATCTGGCAAGCCGGGAAAAATCTATCGGTTGTGGTGATGCGACCAGCCTCAGGGCAGGAATTCGATCAGACTCCAGTCTTCGATTGGCACCGGCGGCCAGTCCCAGACACAATTGATGTCGGCATCCAGGCGCGTAGCGGGTACGTCGGTGGCGGTAAAGCTGTATGCCCCGCCGCCATCGTCGGAGATCGCACTAAGCGAGACCTCGGCCGACCCGTCGCAATAGACCGCTCCGGAAACAGATATGTTGTCGAGTTCGATCTCGTCGTCGTTGTTGTTGCTCGTCAGATAGAAGCTTATCCCCAGATTTGGATTACGGTTGACCGCCGGGTCGATGGCCGAGAGATTGACACAGTAATCCCGGCAGGTCTGATTTGGCCCCATGTTGCCGGCCTGGTACCGGGCGGTCTGCCAGATACCGGTGCCGGTATCGAAACTAACCGTGATCGACTCGCCGGCGTCGGCTCTGTCGTCCCCGGAAGTGAAACAGAGCGTGACGTTACCGTCGAGGCCCGAGGCATCAACCACTTGAGTCATAGTCCAGTTCTCTTGTTCGCACTCGGCTGTATTGCCGGACCCGCACGACCACTCGCCGTCGCAAGTCGGCGTACCGATCACTTCCCAGGCGTTCCAGCCGTCGTTGATTGGGTCGGGACAACCATCGAAAGTCTCGGTGAATACGGTAAGATAACTCGGCGCACAGGTCTGGTACCAGCCACGCAAGACGATGTTGTCCAGCATGAGAAAATCCCAGTCGTTGTTCGAATGGGCGATGAAAGTCAGGGTTACGCTGTTGTTATCAGCCGCCCAGGCCGGCAGGTTGACACAATAATTGTAAAAAATGCTATTGATGCCATCCTGCGGTTCGTCCTGCTGACAGAAGATCTGGTCGTTGTTGAGTGAATCAGCGGCATACAGCAGCAACCATTCGTCGCCGCTAGCACCCCAGTCGGCCAGGTCGAAACAAACCTCGAGGTCGGACAGGCCGCTGGTGTCGAAAGTTTTGTACAAACGCCATTGTTTGTCGCCGCCACCGCAATTTTGGGCCCGGTTGGTCTGCAGATATTCGTTGCCCGCGGGACTTACGCAGATCGACGAAAAGTTGTCACAGCAGGCTCGAGCCGCACCACCCGGGACGCAGCCACCGATATTATCGCTGCACAGGTTGCCGGCAGCCGGGACCAGTTGCCAGCCGTCCGGGTCGCAGATACCTCCGGAGTTGCTGAAGTCGGTCACATCAAGGGTCAGCATCCCGACTTCCGAGCTGCAAACCAGGCAGTTGACTTGGTCGGCCAGCCCGTCGAGGTCGATTGTACAGTCCGAGGAGTCCGGCAGTGTTTCCGGGC
>JAFDKH010000411.1 GCA_019307065.1 Deltaproteobacteria bacterium | reverse complement strand
TATTAAACGCCTGCGTCATCATGCCTGCCTTGCTCTCTGGTGCGGCAATAATGAACTGGAAGAGGGCCTGGTTGATGAAACGTGGACCGATATCGCTATGAGCTGGGCAGACTACGGTCGACTTTTCGATGAGCTCCTGCCGGCGCTGGTAAAACAGCATGACGGGGTCACCGTCTACTGGCCGTCGAGCCCTCACAGTCCCACCGGTGACCGCAATGATTGGAATAACCCCAATTGCGGCGATGCCCATCTCTGGGATGTTTGGCACGGCTCTAAGCCCTTCGAATGGTACCGAACCTGCGGGCACCGCTTCAACAGCGAATTCGGTTTCCAGAGCTTCCCCGAACCGAAGACAGTCCGCAGCTTTACCGTCGGCGAAGACCGCAATGTGACCAGCTATGTCATGGAACAGCATCAGCGTAACGGCACGGGCAACAGCAAAATCATGAACTACATGCTTGACTGGTTCCGTATGCCCACCGGCTTTGACGAGACTCTGTGGACCAGCCAGATCCTTCAGGGGATGGCCATCAAGTATTCCTGCGAACATTGGCGTCGCTCTATGCCGCGCGGAATGGGAACCCTCTACTGGCAGCTCAACGACTGTTGGCCCGTGGTGAGTTGGTCCTCCATCGACTCCCTCCACCGCTGGAAGGCGCTTCACTACATGGCGAAAAAATTCTACGCACCCCTGTTGGTCTCCGGTCTGGAAGATCGCGGCAAGGGCACGGTCGAGGTCCATCTCACCAACGATGGCCTCACAGCTTGCGACCTTACTCTCAAGTGGTTCGTTACCGATGCACGCGGCGGCTTGGTCGAAAAGGGAAGCAGAAAAGTGCGTACGCCCAAAAATGCCAGCCGCAAGGTTTACACACTGCGCCTAAAGAAGCTCATCGCTGAACAGACCGAACGAAACTGCATCGTCTGGCTCGAGGTCTATGACCGGCGGCGTTTGGTTGGCGAGAACATGGTAACCTTCGCCCGACCCAAGCATTTGGAGCTTTCCGCCCGGCCAAAGATTTCCGTCTCGGTCGCAGCGGGCAAAGGCAATCGCTTTGTGGTGACCCTTTCCTGCAAGGCATCGGCGCTCTGGACATGGATCGAACTGAGGTCAACTGACTTTCGCGCCGATGACAATTTCGTCCACCTGCGCCCCGGCGCGCCGCGAACATTAAACGTCACCCCGGCTAAACCACTGACCGTTAAGCAGTTCAAGTCTCAGCTCACAGTCAAAAGCCTCGTAGACCTAAGCCGCGGCTGAAAAAGTGTCTCCAAAAACTCCCCAAGCCGTTTCGTTTTCCCGGCGAAGTTAGATAAATTATTACATTTATTGCAATAACGATAACGGTATAAGCGTTAATTAGCTGTGATACCGCTATTCGGTTAAATTAGAGTGTTCGTCCATTCGTAAATCAAGATATAGGAATTCGATATGAAAAAAAGAGAGTTATTACTGGCAATTACAATACTGATCCTGCCCGGTTTATTACTGGCAAGTGCAGAAATACACGTTTCCAAAAATGGAAAGGACTCAAACTCAGGGGGGAAGCAAGACCCATACCTGACGATCAGCAAAGCTGCGTCTGCGGTTCAACCCGGTGATACGGTTATTGTCCACGGCGGAACATACCGGGAATGGGTGAAACCGTTACGCGGCGGTACGGGAGAAGAGTCCCGCATTACTTACCGTGCGGCAAAGGGCGAGAAAGTCGTCATCAAGGGTTCAGAGATTATCAAGGGCTGGAAGCAGGTTGGCGGCGGCGTGTGGAAAGTTGAACTTGCGAATTCGTTTTTTGGCGACTACAACCCCTACGCTCTTATACTGACCGGGGATTGGCTGGCCTATGGCAAGTGGCACCACCGCGGTGATGTCTATCTAAACGGCAAGGCTTTTCTTGAAATGCAAAAGGAAGAGGAAGTCGGGCAAACATCGGGAAGCTGGTTCTGCCGGACAGATGAAAAGACAACAACGATCGTGGCGAATTTCGGCAAGGGCGATCCGAACAAGGAAACTGTTGAGATCAATGTCCGTGGAGGCCTTTTCATGCCGGAAATTACGGGGCTGAAATATATTACAATTGACGGTTTTCATTTCCTGCACGCCGCATCCAACTGGGCTGCTCCTAATAGATTCCAGCCTGGCGCAGTGGGCACATGGATGGGAAAGTGCTGGGTCATCCAGAACTGCACCATAACGGACTGCCGCTGTGTGGGGATTATCCTGGGTAAAGCACCGGGCATAGACTTCTCCGACATCGACGCTTACGGAGATCACATAATTCGAAACAACATCATAAGGCGGTGCGGACAATCCGGTATCGCAGGATATAAAGGCGCCACACGCTCGCTGATCGAAGGGAATCTCATTGAGGATACCAATTACCGCAGTGAGTTTGGCGGTCAGGAGACTGCTGCGATCAAGTTTCACTATAGTGTGGACACGATCATCAAAAACAACCTGATACGCCGAGTCAATGAAAAGAAAGACAACCACGGCGCTGATGGGATAGGCGGTTTTGGGATATGGATCGACGCCAACAACCAGTCCTTCAGGGTTACAGGCAATATTGTTTATGACACT
>JAFDKH010000222.1 GCA_019307065.1 Deltaproteobacteria bacterium | reverse complement strand
CAGCTGATAGTATCACGCAGACAACCGTATTGCCCTGCAACAGATGATCCATCACGAGACCTCTGGGGCTTCACCGTTATCAGGCGGCGACGCCCAAGAAAGGGAGAACGAGGATCTGTTTTTGTTTATCTCGCACCAGATGGCAATGTCTTGAGGTTTGCTGCGGATAGTCTTCGCCTACTTCCTGGCAAATCCAGCAAGAATTCTCCAGCTCCAGCATATGCAGAAGAACTGGAACATGGCACGTGTGTGAAAATGTACAACTATCGGTGGAACGCAAGGGGAATCGCAACTCTTGAGACGAGACGAGCACTTGAGCGCATGTTGCATAGTCCGGGGCTTCCATTCCGAGTATCTGAGTCCCGCAAATACAAGGCAAACTATTTTGCCACGACGATTGTCGGAGTGTGGAATGCTATCGCTGCTTTAGAGGCCGATAAACGAACGATGGAATCTGGATTCCCTGCGCCAGCAACCATCTCTCTTCGGGGAATTGGAAGCTTGCCTATACGAATAGGTGTGTGGAAGGAGTCCGTTGACACAAGAAACTTTCCAACTGGTGTTTACTTTCTTGTAAACGGACAGGTTCATGGCCAGTTTTCTAGAGAGTTTGTTTCCAGAAGACTAAATTTTGACTATATCCGCGACCATATATTGGTTAGTGTTGATTGTACGGAAATAGATCGTAGTGTCGCAGAAGACCTCTTCATGGCATCGAGAGACAGACTCCGAAAAAACGAACACTACGATGAAATCCGTGATGCTCTTGCACAAGAACTCGGAAACCACCAGGGATTGAAAGATCTCAATGCCGCGCGCCGTAAAGCTCGAACGGAAAGAACAGGCGACCCCAGTGATGACATCGCCAACCTCGTGAATGACCTAATTAAAAAAGATCCAGGCATGGCCGAGTTTTTCGGATTTGGCAGTCGCTTAATTACATCGACTGGTCCTGGTTTGCCCCCTCCATTCAAAGGACAGAAGTTCCCATCGTATTTTAGGTTGGAGAAAGAGCCCAAAGGCGGGCTGGTGAAGCAGTGTCCAGTCAACCTCACCGCCAAGATAGTATTTGAGACTGACGCGGAAAACGAATACTTCACGCGACCGGCGGATGCAGGAGAACTGATTATTGAACCGACACCCGATCTAGTTGAAGCCTCAACGCTTTGGAATGGGAAGTTTGCTGTTCGTTTCAGAGTGCCTTGGGACTCAAAACCTGGAGATAAAACAAAGGTGCGTGTCAAGGTTACTGACGTGACAAAAGGCGCGACTGGACCCCTATCTACAGAATTCGAGTTACTGGCAACTCCGGCGGCAAGCCGTAAAACAAAACCGGGACGACCACGCGCCACTGGAAATCCTCAAACCTCGAACCGAACGAACCAGACACCTGCGCTCGAACTGCCGAATCCTGTTGAGGTCAAGAAACAGGATTGGCAGAAATATGGCTTCAGCAACCCATTCGAAGCTCTACGAATCAAGAGAAGTCCTGAGGCCGGTCTTGATTTCTACCTAAACGTCGACAACGCCACTCTTCTGACCGAATTGTCCAACAAGAAGAACGACCCTGTACAGGTGAAATATTGGTTCAAGTGGGGGCTTACACTTGCCGCACTTGGGGTGCTCCGCAAACTTGTGCCAGAGGATAAAGCAACTGAAAACGAAGAGACCGAAGACAACGGTGCAGACCTAGACGTGGTTTGTCGAGCATGCGATGGCCTTGCGCGTGTAATTATTCCCATGTTCCGAGTATTGGCCGCAGGTCCACCAGCCGACAAATAGGCCCAAGGGTTAGGTGGCTGGCACCCTTGGCGGCAGATTCAAGAACATCATTCCTCTCTGGCTGTTCGGCTTTCTCTATTGACCTGAAACCTCCTCATAGTGTGCACTCCCCATTCTGTGATATTCCTGTGACAAAACTCGTGCTATATAAATGAACATGAGCGCTCGAACTTCCGATCCGACATCGCGTCGACTGCGTAATTTTGTATTATTGGTGATTTTCGCCGTGGCCGCGCCTTCTTTGCTGTTGACCGGCTTCGGCTTGATTGCCATCAATAACGAGCGGGATGCCGCGCTAAAACGAATTAACGAACTTTATTCTCCAACCCTGCGCAAGCTGACGGCAGCAATCGACGCCAGAATGGCCGAGTTGGCTAGTCAAAGCGAGAACCTGCTTGCCAAGCTGACCGGTTTTGCCAATTACGAAATTCCCTTTCCGACTGAAGAGATCAATGCATTTCTTCAAAAGAACCCCAGCGCCACAAATTTCTTCGTGATCGCCAAAGACGGCCGCCAGCAACTGCCGCGTCCCAAACCGCCTTTGCCTAGCTGGCAGGGATACCTGCCCGACGGGTTTAATGCCGGCCGCCAACTGGAGTTCGCTAGTAACCGGCCGGGCCAGGCCGTCGACTCATATCGACAGGTCTTGGCATCGCTGAGTTCTTCTGATCCAGCCCGCTGCCCGGTTCAAAATGCACTCGCGCGGGCCTTGAAAAAGTCCGGACAGCCGGCTAAGTCCGCCCAAGCCTTGGCGGAGCTTGTTGCCAGCTGTGGCAACTACGTCGACAGCTCGGGCTACAACCTGGCAATCGGTGCCCACTTGCAGTGGCTCCATATTCTGCATTCGACAGATCGGGCTCGCTTCGTCAAGGAGGCCGAAAACCTGGCAGCCAGGCTGGGCAACCCGGGCCTGGTGGCTTCGCAACCCCAGATCCGCTTTGCTGCTAAAAAGGCCGTCGAGTTGATTCAATCGTTCAACCCGCCCGGCCTGGATGAATTGGCCGCCCGTTTTATGACAACCTTTAGCCAGGCAGACTTGCTGGCCGCCCTGGCCGGCCTGACCGAGAAAACCCCCGCGCAGCCTGTCTTGAGTACAGTCCGAGTGTCCGGCACTCGGCAGGTTGTAGTTCTTCGCGGCGGCGACAGCTTGTCCGGGTTTCAACTCGATCCCGCGAGTATGCAGCCATTTTTGGAAAGTACACTGGAAAAACTCGAAATGGCCTCGAATGTCCGGGCTCGGATTCAGGCCAGCGCAAATCCGGAAACTAAAAACAAGCTGACCGGCATTATCGCCGGGTCTGTCTTTTTGAAAAAAACCGACCTGGCATGGCGTCTGGATCTGATCTTGACCGACTCGGCTTCGATCGATCAACTGACAGAATCCCGGACTCGCATGTATTTCTGGGTTCTGTTATTCGTCGTGGCTGCCCTGGTTTTAGGAATTCTCAGAACAATGCAAGTCATGTATCGGGAAACCAAACTCTCAAAACTGAAAACTGATTTCGTTTCGAGTGTTTCGCATGAGCTCAGAACTCCGCTGACTTCAATTCGCATGTTTACCGAGACCCTCTTGCTCGAAAGAGTAAAAACAAAAGAGGAAGAACGTGAATGTCTCGAAACCATCGGAAAGGAAACCGAACGTCTTTCTCGCCTGGTCGAGAGAATCCTGGATTTTTCCCGCATGGAGGCCGGGCGCAAGGCTTTTCGCTTCAAAGCCGAAGACCTTTGTGAACTAGTCCAGCTGGCGCTGGCGGCTTGTCGTCCGCTAATCGAGGCCAAGAGTTTTGATGTAACCATTTCGATTGCCGAAGATCTGCCGAACATTCTCGTTGATCGGGACGCAATCGTCGAAGTCTTGATCAATCTATTATCTAACGCCATCAAATACAGTCCCGAGAATCGCCGAGTTGAAATCTGGGCCCGACAAACGCCGGAATCAATTGAGTTCGGGGTAAGCGATCAGGGCATCGGCATCTTGCGATCCGATCAAAAAAAGATCTTCGAAAAGTTCTATCGAGTCGACATGCCGCTGGCCAGCGAAATTCCCGGAAGTGGGCTGGGCTTGAGCCTGGTGGAATTTATTGTTCGGGCTCATGCTGGTGAAATCCTCGTTGACAGCACCCCGGACAGAGGCAGCACATTCACCGTCAGGTTGCCCAAAAAATCTATCCAGCCTGACCCAGGCCCTCAGCACGAGGAGCACTTAGCATGAAGGCAACCATTTTAGTGGTCGAAGACGATTCTTCAATTGCCAAAGGCCTGGAGCAAAACCTGCGCTATGAGGGATATTCGGTTTTTTGTGCCCCGGATGGAGAACGCGGGCTAGAGCTGGCAATCGACAAGCAGCCCGACCTGGTTTTGCTGGACGTTATGATGCCCAAGATGAACGGCTTCGAAGTTCTGCGTGAAATGCGTCGCCGCGAAATCGACATTCCAGTCATTATGCTGACCGCCAAAGGGGAAGAAACCGACAAGGTACGCGGCCTTGACATGGGCGCCGACGACTATGTCACCAAGCCCTTCGGCCTGCATGAACTTCTGGCGCGTGTACAGGCAGTCCTCAGGCGCAAGCAACGCCTGGAACAGTCTTTTGAGCAAGCATCTTTCGGAGATGTCAAAATCGACTTCAGTGCTCGAACCGCCGAGGTATCCGGCCAGCCAATCACTCTAACCACCAAGGAGTTCGACCTGATCCATCTCTTTTTATCGCGCGAGGGCCAGGCTCTGGACCGTCAGGAAATCCTGAACCGCGTCTGGGGCTTCGACTATTTTGGAACTGATCGCACAGTCGACAATTTCATCAATCGGCTGAGGCAGAAACTCGAACAAGATCCCAATAAACCAGTCTATTTTCAGACGGTCCGGGGAATCGGCTACCGTTTTTGTCGAAAAGAAAAATCATGACAGTCCGGTGACAATCCCGTGATTGGGCGGTTATGCAGACAATCTATGATGGGCGGCAGAAAGGGAGGAAAAAATGTATACTAAAATTTATCTGCTCGCGATTGTATTGGTTGTCTACAGCTCACAAGCTTCGGCCCGTTCACTATCCGCAACTGCCGAACTTGCCTATCAGGAGGGGCTTTTCCATCAACGCACCGACGGTAATCTCGATCGGGCCATGGCCGCTTACGACCGGGCGCTCGAGGCGGCTACCGATGCCGAGAACGGCAACCTGGTTGAGTCGATCCTTTTGCGGCGCAGTGAAGTTTTCAAGTTGCAGGGTCGTTCGACTGAACTCGAATCTACTATTGCAGCCTTCCGGAAGAAAACCGAAGCCAAGGATGCCGTCTTAGGACCTGCTCGATTCTTTCCGCCGGAAAGTGAAATAATCGTCCACATCGACCTTACCAAGCTATGGGCCGCCCCGCTCTTGAATGACCTGGGCATCAAGGACGAAATAAAGATCGACAATCTCGATCAGCTGACTGGCCTGCTCGGGTTCAATCCACTCAAGGATCTGCGCCAGGTCACGATTGGTGCTAATCTGCCTGAAGACGAAAATAAGCTGCCCAAACACTGGCTGATTCAGGTAAAAGGCAACCTGAAGAAATTCGACCCAGTCAAGCTGGTTGAATCCCAGAAAAAACAGCTGACCAATCTAGTGCTCAAGACCCACACCATCCACGGCGTCAAGGTGTTGAGTTACAGGATTCCGCTCGATCAGGACCCCAAGCAGATGATGACCGTTGGGCTGGCCAGACTGGATGACACGACCGTGCTGGCCGGTGACTTGAAAGGGCTCGAGTATACCCTGGCCGCCCGGGCCGGAAAGAATCCAGGCTTGCGAGCCAACCCAAAATTGGTTCAGATAACATCCCGCATACCGGAAAACACAACCTTCTGGATAGCCGGAACGCTAAAACGAGTGATGGCAAAAATTAAAGAACTGGATGAATTGCCATTCTTACCCAAGAATCTACCCGAGCTCGAGGGCGTCTTGTTGACGGGGACGCTTACCGAAAACGTGTCGGTCAGCGCAACTACTTGGGTTGCCGACAAGCAATCGGCCAAAATGTTGGGCGACATCCTGGCCGGGCTGCTGGCCCTGGCCCACCTGGCGCCAGTCGACGAGCCGCTGGCCAAAGAGGCCATCAATAGCCTGACGGTCAAGACCGAAGATCGCCAAATAACCATATCGGCCAGGCTGCCGGGAAAACTGATCGCATCTGCATTTCATGAGAACCAACCAGAAATAAAGGCCAAGCAAATAGTCATGAAAGTTGGCGCTCAGAACGCCATGTCGTATCCCGGTATTTCAAAATTGATCGTCGGCGATCCGAAAGTTGCCGACATAAAGTTAGTCGGCAAGGATTCATTTATCCTGTTCGGTGTGGGTGCCGGCGAGACCAATATGCTGGTCAAACGTAGAGACAAACCCGATCTTTCTTTCCAGATAGTTGTCACCAAGTAACGACCCGCCCGGTAAACCAGAAGCCTTGTGACATTACAGGAGTGAGCCTATGAAACCCTATTTGCGTATTAGTTACATTGTCGTGCTTTGTCTTTTTACCGACCTGCCGACTCGGGCCAACGACAACTACAGTCCGGTCGGCAAACGAGATCCTTTCAAAGCCAGTCACCGACAAATTGAGAAAAAAACTCGAGAGCCGGGACCGCTGGAGGAATACGATCTTGATCGGCTCAAGCTGGCAGCAGTCATCGCCTCAACCTCCAAACCGCTTGGTCTGGTCGAGGCGCCCAACGGTATTCAATATGTCGTAGTTCAGGGGTCGATGATTGGAAGAAACCGGGGACGCATTATCAAGATTGTCAGGGATAGAATCATTGTATCCGAATTGTACTTCGATCCGATCTCCAAGAAAACAACCAAACATATCAAACACTTGTATGTCAAAAAGGCCTTGCAGACAAAAAATACAAAAAAGGCTCATCCCTGGGCAACCCTTTGGAGGTACTCCAAGTCCAATAAATAGAAATCATATCGACGGATATATAGGAGAACCACAATGACAAATATAATCCTGGCAATAGTCTTATTTCTCACCCCGGCGGCAAACATTGGGCCACAGGTAGCCAGCCGTACACAGGTTACCGCGGATGAAAAATCCAAGTGCAGCTGTACGAGTGCGAAGCCCACTCAAGTCAGCGACCACTTCCAGGAGTTCAGCCGGGCGCTCAAGGCCGGTGAACTTACCGAACCTGGTATCGTGACCGAAGTCCTCGACTAAATCTAGCAGACCTCTCCTAATTATTTCGCGACCACGCCCTTTATCTATTTTCTTGTATCTATACCGGACATCGGGATATTCATGACCTACGAATCAGGGAGGGCAATTCATGAATGTTCCAGGTCAATGGCAAAAGAAAGTAACCGTCTGGCGGAAAATTTCCCTGAACACCTGGACAACTCCAGACAATGCAACTATCTACGGATTGCTGGATGTAGACATTGGCGACTTACAGGATTACCTGAAAGAAAAATCGGAAAAAACCGGTGTCAAGTGCACGATTACGCATGCGGTAACCCGTAGCCTGGCGATCTTGCTCAGGCGCTATCCCGACTGCAACGTTTTAGTTCGTCGTCGTAAAATCTGGCTGCGCCGCGACGTCGACATCTTTCATCAAGTTGCCATACCGGTCAAAGGCGAAAAAGCCAAGGCCGATCTCGGCGGGGCGACCATTCGCAAGGCCGACACCAAGCAAATCGATGAAATTGCCAGCGAGTTGCGTGAACGGGCAGAGAAAGTCCGCGCAAAAAAAGACGGCCAGATGGCCAAAACGCGTAAAACAATGCTGAGTCTACCTACTTTTTTACTCAAATGGGTGCTCAAGTTGATCGGCTGGCTGCAATACACATTGAATTTCAAAGTCCCGACGGTCCCACGGGATTCTTTCGGGAGCGCCATGGTGACAGCCGTCGGAATGTTCGGCATAAAGCTGGCTTACGCCCCGCTGGTAACTTTTTCGCGCGTACCCATAATTCTCTTGGTCGGTGCAATCGAGGACCGTCCGGTTGTCCGAGATGGGCAGGTAGTCATCAGACCGATGTGTTCTATGACGGCCACTTTAGATCATCGCATCATCGATGGGTTCCAGGCTGGACGCCTGGCAGGCGAATTGAAGATTTTACTCGAAAAACCCGAACTGCTCGATAAAGAACCTCAAGATCTGGACGCAAGTTTAGCCAAATAGGTGCCCATGCGCCAATTTCCTCTTGCATTCATGTTTTTGTGGTCAGTCTGCCTTTCTAGCGGGTGCCCTGCCCCGATACTACAGCAGCCTAATCCTGCAAAACTCGCTCCAGACAAGCCGCCCAAAAAAACAGACTCGCGAATTGAGGAGGAACCCTTGAGTATCGAGAGAATCGGACCGGTCGTAAGGACCCGCTTGAACAACGGACTGACCGTGCTTGTCCGCGAAAACCACAATGCTCCGGTAGTAGCCATCCAAATCTGGGTCGACGTTGGTTCCGCCGATGAAAAAGACAGCCAAAGAGGCTTAGCGCATTTTCACGAGCACATGTTGTTCAAAGGAACCAAGCAACGTGCTGTCGGTGAAATAGCCAAGGCAATTGAAGGAGCCGGTGGTGATATCAATGCCTGGACTTCTTTTGATCACACCGTTTACCACGTAGTCTTGGCTTCCCGTTTTACAGATCTTGGCCTGGAAGTGTTACTCGACACAGTTACGAACCCCGTTTTTGATGCTCAGGAGATTGAACGAGAAAAAAAAGTAGTCCTGGAAGAAATCAAACAAACTCGTGACTTGCCCGAGCGCTGGATCAGCGATCTCTTGTTTTCACAAGTATACCAAGTCCATCCATATCGATACCCAATACTGGGAACAGAAAAATCGGTCAGCAGCATCACTCGCAAGAAATTGACAACCTTTTTTCGCCAGCATTATGTACCTGGCAATATGACACTGCTGGTGTCCGGAGACATCAAGACCAAAAACGTCTTGCGCAAACTTGGCAAATTGTTCTCAAGCAAACAAGCCGCGGCCAAAAAAGTACAAGCCAA
>JAFDKH010000221.1 GCA_019307065.1 Deltaproteobacteria bacterium | reverse complement strand
ACCGACTTGCGACTGGCATGACAATAGACGCAGTTTTGGTTACAGCGCAAGGTGAGAATCACTATGTGAAGATTGGGGCCAACTAAGAGGTGGGAATCCCGACGGGCTAAACCATCCATTACATTCCGCTCGGATTCTGTGCTCCGAATGAAATTCTTGTTCTTCAACTCCTCGTGAATCGGGCTTTCTTGGGCAAGTGAACCGGCGATGAAGTCACCAAAATCTTCAGGTTCCAGCCAAAGATAGTCACCGGCATCGTTTGTCAGTAGTATTCGTCCCTGCAATTCCCGCCATCTAAACGGCATCAAATGCTGATTATGTACCTCGGGGATGCGAAGCTTTTTCATGGTTTCACCACAGAGCAGCTGAGCGCGAAATTTGTATACTCGTCGGGCAACCTGGCTGCGAGTGAGGCGGATAGGCCACTGAATTCGATTTCGTGCAGGCTGCCTTTTCGAGTTATCTTGATGGTCGCCAGATGAGCAAAGGCCTTACTGGCCTTATCCAGGGCTTTTTTTGGATAAAAAGCCACGTCGAGACGGATCGTAACTCGTCGGCCGGCCGGTTTGGGCGCAGTCTTTTTCTTGACCTTGGCCTTGGTCTTGACCTTGACCTTGGCCTTGGCTCTCGCCTTGCCTGCCTTAGCTGATTTCCGCCGGCTAGTCTTCTTTGTCGTCGCCATATTTCTCTTCCCAGGGAACTGCAATGCCCAACGGATCATCGAGGTAATCCAACTCTTGATCCGACTCAGATTCGGCACCGGCCTCTTCCATGACAGGTTCGGCAGAAAGCAAAGCTCGACCAACAATCACTTCACGCAAAGAATCGGTCTTTTCGGCAACCTGAACTCGAATCAACTGATGCAGAAGCTCGTTCTCGAACTCACCTTTTAGTAAATCGAGACGCTGCTTGGAAACCTTCTTTTTACCCTTCAAGCTCACTTCGACAAACTTCTTTGGTGCCCGGGCAAGCTGCACATAGCAGCGATCAATGAACATATAGGCGGCCCCAATCACTACCGGCCTTGGAAAAATCCGTTCATCCACCTGGAAACTAACGAGATTCTTTGCAACTTGGATCTTCGATTTCATGGTTCGGGTATTCCTCCATCAATATGTCCGGTCAGTTGCCTGAAACTATTTGTAAAAACGTCGCCTGTCAAGACGCAAACTTGTGTCGATCCCGATTTATTTTTGTTTTTGGAGGGATTGTAACTGTAATAGCTCTATTGCGTGAAATCGATGTAGATCGAGTAAGGATCGCAATTTACGCTACCACTCACGCGCTGAATCACCAACCAGTACTTAGCTGAATTGTCGATACACCGGCAACGGTTATAGACAGTAGATGTTGAGCGACAGGATTTAGGTAAACTACTCTCGGTACAGTTATACGTTTTCTCATATTGTAGATATTCACTCGCACAGGCTACACCGCCTCTTTCTGCCACCAGTTGTTTGGTTCCGCAGGTTCCAGCCGTAATATTGCCGGTATGTACCGTAAAGGCATATTGATTGCCGGGATTACTGTGGAAGCGAATGTTCAGATAGAATTCGTCGTTACCACTGGAAATATCGTTGGGATTATTGTCCTGGACCGTAAATGAGTACCAATCCTGGTCTCCAACCGGCACCAGGTTGTTACTGATCTCAAAATCAGTCGTGCCTGAAGGCATTTCACCAAGATGCTCCACCGACCCCTCTTGACACAGATTGACAATATCATCCTCCAAGCACTCACAGCCGTTTCCGGGAATTCCGTCTATGTCCCAGTAATACTGGTCACAGGCACCTAACTCACAAGTCGAATCGATGCACTGGGCCGCAGCGTGGTCAAAGGTGCACACGTTTCCACAGAATTGGCAATCGGTCACGGTATTGGTTAGATCTGTTTCACACCCGTTGGGATCGTCGATCAAGTCGCAATTACCCCAATTGGCGTCACAGGTATCAACCGTGCAATTGCCAACGACGCAATCTGGCGTTGCATGCGGCAAACTGCACACGAAATCACATTCTCCGCAATTGTTTACATCGGTGTACAGGTTGGTTTCGCAGTCGGCCGGATTCGCATCACAGTCACCCAGGCCCGGGTCGCAGTCAGAAATCTCACAAGTACCATCGTTGCATATCGGCGTGCCGGTGGCATCCGGACAATCGTTGAAGCAGAAGCCACAGTTGTCCGGATCGTTACTGGTATTGATCTCACAACCATTAGAATCGTTGTTATCGCAGTCATCCCAGTCAGTCACGCAGTTCAGGAGTACACAGGTACCCCCTAAACAAGTACCAATCCCATTGGTGTACAGGCATCTATTGTTACAGCTGCCACAGTTATCGACATCAAAGAAACGGTTGACTTCACAACCGTTGACGTCGCTGCCGTCACAGTCGAGGAAGCCGGTATCGCAATCGCCCATGATGCATATCCCGGCCAGGCATTGCGCATCAGCGTTGGCGAAGCTACATTGATCATCACAGTCGCCGCAATTCTCTTCATCGGTGTCGGTATCAATCTCGCAGCCGTCTATATCGTTGTTGTTACAGTCCTCGTAGCCACCGATGCAGGTCAACATAGTACATTCTCCGTCGACACAACCGGGCTCGGCAAAAGGATAGCTGCAGACAGTAGTGCAATTCCCGCAGTGATCCGGATCGGTGTCAAGATCGAAATCCTCGTCGGTATCGCAATCGCAGTCGTCATCGATATAGTTGCATTCTTCTTCACCGCTGGGACTGGGAACGCACGGGCGTTCGCATCCATTCTGGGTATTACCGTCACAGTCAATCGTTCCAACCGGACACTCGCCCCCAGTACCGGTCAGTTCGATGTTTACCAGCGGAACACCGATATCCGAAGAAGTGATTGAAATTGCACCGGCATCCGGACCGAGCACATCCGGCGTGTAGACAACATCAAAGGTCACCTCAATGGAAGGATTGGAAATAACCGTGTCGGGCGGCGGCAGATTTTGCAGGACATAGTCCGGTGAACTACCCGCAGATAGCTCAATTGTATTGATTACTAACGGCCCGGTACCGGCGTTGCGAATCTTTACCTGCTTGACCTGAGACATCCCGACATAAACATCTCCAAAATCGTATTGGCTGGCCGGATCGACAAAGATGTTCGGGTCAATCCCGTTGGCCAAAAGATCAATTTTGAATCGTCCCTGGACCGAATCGGCCTGGATGTCGGGATCGTTGGTATCGATGATAATCGCTCCGGTTTCGCCGCCCAGATCCATTGGCTCGAAAGAAACCTGTATGGTTGCCTCCAGGCCGACGTCAATTGGCAAAATAGTCTGCGGTTCAAAGGTGAATTCAGGGCTGGTCAGCGACGCTCTTTCGATGTTGTTGATTTGCAGCGGCTCTCCGCCTACATTTTTAATAATCAGATCGAGAGTCTTCTTCTCTGAAAATCCGCTGCCAAAATCAATTTGGACACTGCCAAACAACAGCGTGGAAGGGTCCGGATCGGTCTCAACCGACGCCGGAATGAAGCCGTTTGCCGTCAACGCAACTACCCGTTGGGGTTCTTCAGTTGTATTGTCGATTATCAGGTTACCCTCTTCCAGGCCGATATCGAGCGGGTCAAAGGCCAAGGTCACCACGGCGAACTCGCTTGGAGCGAGTTCGTGGGGATTGTTGACCAGATCCGCTAAATCAAGATCTATGCTCGAGAGCATCCATTCGGCACTTATACCGGCTTCCAGATATACACCAGTCAACGAAAGCGGCGCACCGCCGGCATTCGTTATGGTAACTTCTGTCTCACCGTGTTCGTTTACTCTAACTCTGCCAAGATCAACCGGGCTCGGGATGATCTCGATATCGCCTAGAACTCCCCTGCCAGAAATCGCCACACTCAAAATTTCGTTGATCGGATCATCGCTGACCACGACAACTTCATCGGAATCGTCTTCACGGGCTTGCGGGTGATAGACGACGTCGACTTCCAGGAAATCGCCGTTATTGACAAAAACAGGCGGGCTGACTTCCTGGCTGTCGGCATCCAGGATGGTCAGATCGAAATCGGGGTTGGCCAGTATTCCAAAACGTACATCTTCAACCAGCAAGACGGCATTACCGGTACCCTGGTTGGAGATCAAGAATGACAGGGGACTACTTGTCACGCCGACACCGATGTCACCAAAGCTGAGCGTCTGCGGGCTGACTGCCGCAAGCGGGTCTCCTTTGAACTCTGACAACAGGTGAATCTGTATCAGGGCTTCATCAGGATCATTTGAGATGATGTCCAGGATGGCGTGATCGGTAAGGCCGTCGGAGGCAGTATAAAGCACATCGAGCACAGTTTGCTCGTTCGGTAAAACCGTGACTGGCAAGGAATCGAGCTGCTCCTGTGAAATACTGAAGTCGTCAGCACCCGAACCGGCTTCGAAGTTGATCTGAACAATCTGCAAATCGGCGTCACCCACGTTTCTCAAGACAACCTGTTGGCTGACGGTTACACCGATCAAAACGTTGCCGAAATTGAGCTGGTGAACAGGCGGATCGCCAGTCAGGGCGGGCTGGACGACTTCGATATCCGGTTCGGGGTCAGGCTCGGCACCATCGCCTTCTTCGACACAGACTCCGTTGCGACAGGTCATGCCCGCATGACAGCTGTCTTGTTCGTCACACGGAACCGATGATGTCTGACAGACTCCATTGTCACAATATTGCCCATAAGGACAATCGTCATCGTCGCCACACAAAACACTACCGTCATCGGGTGGTGTCGTCGCACTCGAGCAACTACTCAACATTGCGCTCAAGCCTAGAATCAAGGCAAAGGACAATAGGAATTTGGATACACGCATATTATCTCTCCTTGCCACTTTGTGAATGGACTTCGTAAAATTTCCATTCGCGGTGGCAAAAGCCGGAATACATCTCATCTTTTCAAATATTAGCATAGGTCAGAAAGTTTGGACAGGATGCGACCCTAATTATTCACCGGTCGACACAGTGCGGCAAACCCATATTTTCGCACAAGATTTACCGGCTGACCGGGACAGTTTTTTCTTTCTTGGCATTCTTCGCAACGCAAAGAAAATACGCGGTGTTCATTCCGGATGAAATGGTCCGTAAAACCTGACAGGTTTCCCTGATGATTGGGCAAAGCGTCGGGCCCAACAACGATGTCCTCTAAAATCAACTTGGCTCCCGATAAAGTGCAAGGCGCGATATTTATAAGCCGAACAGGCTGACCTTCTAAGGGCTTTAGCGCCTTTATCGGATTGACTCCGAATTTATCCACTTCGCTTAAAGTCAGGAATCCTTGCAATGAAAACAGGAATCTTGATGGTTCCTTTTCAATAATTGACTTCCTATCGAGCAGCCAGGCGGCAGATTCTCTGTTCAAGATTACTTCGATATCCTTTGAAGATGAGGACACGAGTTCATCCAGAACCTGTGGGTCTGAGGCGGTTACCCGGACAAGTTCACAGCTACGGCCGGGAGCTATGATGAGTCTTTCGAGTGCCCGGCAATATCCTTCCATTGGACAGTAGCCACAACGGTCGGCCTGGTTACACTCCAAAGGAGTCTGATCTTTTAAAAGTGCCCTGAACTCGGGCATTCGACCCCTGACTTCATCGTGCAATTTATATGGATCCTGGATCAGATCTTCATTTCCTTCCAGCATCTTGGCAGGTAGGCGGTTTGTCCAGACGACAACATTGGCCTGGCGGGCAAGTTCTATGGCTTGTTGTAAATAAGGCAAGGCTGTCGTCGGCTGAAGAAAGAGCTCTTCACGATTCTTCCAGGCCGATCCGAAAGGAACCATCCACAGAAGATCGAATTCGCTTATTCCCTTCTGTATGAAAACCTCTAGAATTTCGGGCAATTGAGAGATATTCAGGGCATTCATGACAACATCGACGTTTACAACTATGCCCAGACGCATGAGATTGTCCATTCCATGCAAACTTTGCTCGAAGGCCCCATCGACTCCGACAAGTCGATCGTGTATCTCTGCCTGGTTCCCGTGCATTGAAAAAGTAGTTTCGTTCAACCCGGCCTTGACTGCATTTTGGGCAAACTTTGTGTATGAAAACATGCGCCCGTTGGTGATTGTCTGGATCCAGCGGTAACCGGTTTGACGACCATATGTCAGTAGATCCAGGTATTCTGGATGGATGGTCGGCTCTCCGCCAGAGAGAATCAGGCGCTTGGAGCCCTCCTTATGTCCATCGCTGATTTCACGCCTGATCGTCTCGGTATCTCTGATTCTGACTCCCTCAACACTCGTGTCGAGGAAAAAAAGACAGTGGTTGTTGCATAGCCTGGTCAGGCGAACCCAGCACCGCTTTTCGTGGCTGGCTCTTTCTCTATTGATAGGCTCATGTTCGATCATATGCATATTCCGCAACTGGCTATTCCTTTTTCTAACACAGTCGATAGCCTGTTTCTACAAGTGAGTTTGCGTAGCGGCTGTCAACTATACTAGTATCTTGCGCGTAATGACCGAACGATCCGATAAATCGCCAAGAATGCTCTCGGTGGTTATACCCGCCTTCGACGAAGAAGTATTTATCGTCAGTACGCTTAAGAAAATCAAAGAATATCTTGATCTTCAAAGCTTCGATTACGAAATCCTGGTAGTCGATGACGGCAGCACGGATCGCACCGCCAAATGGAGCGAGCAATGGCTTGAAAACAATCCGGTTGGCCAGGTTATCCGCCTCGAAAGCAATTGCGGTAAAGGACGGGCTGTTCGAACCGGTATGCTGGCTGCCCGGGGTGACTATTGCATGTTCACAGATGCCGACTCTTCGACTGGCATTGAAGAACTCGAAAAATGTTGGCCCAAGTTCGAACAGAACTACGATATTGTTATCGGCTCACGGGCGTTAAGCAAGTCAGTTGTTGTCCGACGACAAACCACTCTGAGATACACGGCCGGATTGATTTTCAGACCCCTCAGAAAACTCCTGGTTATGAGTGGTGTCAATGATACTCAATGCGGTTTCAAGTGTTTCAGAGCCGAAGTAGCCCAAAGAGTGTTCTCGAAATTGATTTGTGAGGGTTTTATTTTCGACGTTGAGGCTTTGTTCCTGGCTCATAAGATGGGCTATCGGATTGCCGAGATCCCGGTTGTCTGGACAAACGACCCGCATAGCAAACTGAATACGTTTAGCGATTCGTTAAAGATGTTCTACGGCCTTTTGCAGATCAGGTATCGGCACTTTAGCGAGCAATATCAGGATCTGGACTGAGAATGAAGGTTGCTCTAGTCTTTCCACGTTTCAGGTATCCTTCGGGAGACCCACCTCTCGGATTGGGTTATCTGGCAAGCGCCATTCAAGACAAGCCCGGAGTACATGTTGACATTCTGGATACAACTTTCGAGTCTGATCCGATTCGCTTTCTGGCCGAGACCTTCCGTAAGGCACAATATGACATAGTCGGAATTTCACTCATGTCTTCGATGGTGTCAGCCGGCAAGATTGTTGCCTTGCTTGCCAAACGCGCCAGGCACGATTGTAAAGTAGTCATCGGTGGACCTCATCCAAGTGTATGTCCAAAAGACACCCTGGCAGATGAAAATGTCGATGCAATCTGTATAGCAGAAGGTGAAAAATCATTTTCGGATCTTATCGACAACTACCCCAGGTTTGAGGGGCTTAGCGGAATCTGGTTCAAGAGCGGCAAGGAAATCGTCAAGGGCAATCCAGTCAGACCAGTCTCAGATATTGACAGTTTTTCCCCACCTGCCTGGCATTTGTTTTCGATGCAAACATATTTGCGCAATTGGTTTCAGATGGACTCGGTTGCAGCGGCAGGTCCCGGCACGTCTGTCATGGCTTCGCGCGGCTGCCCCAACAACTGTACATTCTGCCAGCCGACCCTCAGAAAACTATTTGGACCGGTTCTCAGAAAACGATCACCCGAAAGCATTGCCGAAGAAATAGCGAGTCTGGTCCGAGACTTTGGTCTGAGAAGCTTCATGTTTCAGGATGATACTTTCACCATTGACCCGGTCTGGGCGGTCGCGGTTGCCCAAGCGGTTCATACAAAAAACCCGCAAGTAATCTGGGCCTGTAATGTTCACGCCAACACCGTAACGGGAGAACTCCTCGAAGAACTGCACGGCTATGGCTTGAGAAAAATAAACATGGGCATCGAATCCGCCTCCCAGCGGATTCTCGATGAGGTCTACAATAAAAAGACAACCGTTGAACAAGTCAAACAAGCCGTCAAACTGGCAAAACAGATCGACCTCGTTGTTCAAGGGTATTTCATGCTTGGGGCACCAGGCGAAACTCTTGACGAAATCAATCAGACTATCCGGTTGGCTTGTAAACTTCCGATAGACGATGCCACTTTTTCGATCACTACTCCCCTGCCGGGTACCATACTTTTTAATCAGACTTGTCAGATGATTGGGCAAAATCCGATAGATTACGACTACTATGCCAAACCGGTCTATCTAAGTGGCAATGTCTTGCTGCCGGCAACACTCAAGTCATTGAAGAAAAAAGCCTATCTCAAATTTTATCTCTCGCCGAACAGGTGGAAGAACCTTGCCCGTCACTTGTTTTTGTCAGGCGAACCAGCCAAGGTTCTGGCCAAATTACGGCGTCTTTACTGATCTGTGTAGGCTCAGCGGTAAGGTTTACGGGCTATCAATAGCAACTCGTCTTTGAAAAAATGTTCCATAATCCAGGTCGCAAAACCATCGAGCTTTAGTTGACACAGAGCATCAACCAACCAATCAATATGTGGTCCCAGCTGAGTCGTAGAATTTGTCAATTTGGAAAGCGAGTGTCTCCGAGAAGTTGTTTCCACGTGACAGATTTCGAAAGCTGCTCTTTCAAAGAGCATTCTCAAACTGGCCGAATTGAACAGAAATAAATGTTCGCCGGGTTTTGCCTGAAACTTTCTACACCAAATGCTCTCAAGATTGGGGGTAGTGACTAAAATCAGTCCTCCCGGTGCCAACAATCTGTTTATCAGTCGCAATGATCTTTGGGGGTGAGTTAGGTGTTCGATAACATCGCTCATGACGATGCCCTGATAACCACCACCAGGTAATCGACTGACCATTTCTGATGTAAAAAACCCCTGATGCACTTCAAATCCGCTTTGCCTGGCTGATTCAACGGCCTGTGGATTTGGTTCCAGGCCCTCAATTCGCCATCCCAGCTTCTGGGCAACTTCCATCAACGTCCCCGTACTGCAACCGACATCAAGCAGCCTTCCCCGGGCCGGACTGAAGCTTGTCAATAGTTTCAGCCGGCGCCGAAAGGTGACAATGTCCTCTTGTCTTGTCTGGAGGTAGTATTTTGTCGGTGAAAATACGTCTTCCAGGTAACAGCGAGCCAACTCAGTAAAAGCCTGTGGCTGCTGTTCGAAAGCCAAACCACAGCCTAAACACCTGGAATAGTGACTGCTTGGCCCGCTGGATGCCAGCGGTTCGACACCAGCCCTGCAATTGAGCGGGCAAGTCATTCTTTAGCCTTCTTGGCCGAAGCTAGCCTGCTTGCCACAAACGGGTGCTCAGAGTAACGAATAGGCAACTGATCAAAATCATCGAGAGGCTTCAGCCAGTCATTCTTGAACTCGTCACAAAAGACATGCTTACAGCGCTCAGAATACTGAGAGATAAAATGAGATTGCGACATCCTTGAAAAAATATCGGCAACTGATTCTTCTAACACGTTGCCGTAAGAAATTTGAACGAATGGACATTGCAGGACTTCACCGTATTCGGTCAGGTATACTTTTTCGATTCCTCCGGGGCACCCCCAGCGCAAGGTCCTGAAATTAATTATGTTATCAGAACGAACATGAGTTTGTTTAAGCAAGGCACTGTAGCGCGCATACCATTCATCAGTTAACTTCTTGCTGGCATCAGCCTGCCATTCACCCGCACTGGCAGCCAGATTCAGTGCCAGAAAAACACGCCATTGTTTACAATATTCACCCAACCTGACGATATCGTCGAAATTATGTCGGCCGATGACAGTGTTCACACAAACCGTCAAACCGAGCCGCTTGGCAGTTTTCAGACCTTCGACTGCCTTTTGATAACTCCCCTCGATACCCACAATCCTGTCGTGTTTGGCTGGATCGGAACTCTGCAGGTTGAAAAGAATCTGTGATAGCCCGGCTCGCTTGAGCCGCATCAGTTTGTGGCTGGTGACCAGTAGGCCATTGGTGGCCATCGCGACAATGATATCTTTCCCCCTTGAGATTCCCTCGACAATCGCCAACAGTTCATCCCAGGGCCTGAGTAAGGGCTCTCCACCAGTCAAGTCAACGTGAACCAGCCCCAGTTTCTTGCATTGCTCAACGACTCCGATGATTTGACCAACATCCAGTGGTTGGCGGGTCTTGTCATGGAGTGTCGTGGCCGAGCACATTTCACACTTCTGGTTGCATTTGTAAGTAACCACGAGTTCGAGATTCTTCATTCGCGGCGTTTTCTTAATAAAAGCATAATAAATATTGGCAACCAGCCTGGCGGCAACTAGAGGCCGGTCACGCAGAAACTGCAGATGTGAGACGAATTGATGAAGATTCATTACCGGCAGAACCATATTGAACTTGCTTTTACACCAATTTAGTCGAGAATTATACCTGTAGATGAAACTATCGATAAATACTCTATTGCTTGTCATATTACTGAGCCGGCTGGCATCCGCCTCTTCTAACGCGCCTGCGATTCCAGTTATCGAAACCGGACGTGAAGCGGAAATTGAAGAGCTGTTCAGTGAAATCGGAAAAGGAGAGACTTCCGGCTGGAGTGTCCCGGACATTTCGATTCCCAAAGACAGAATTCGGGCCCATTTTGTGGGACCACAAGGACAAAAGTTCATTCTCGATCTGCGCTACCCTGCGAGTAATACCAGGGCCATCGCTAAGTCTCCATCTTTTGAGTTCTTTGTCGTGGAGAATCAAAACATCAGCATCGAGAGAGCGACAGCAATTGCTCAAGAATCAGCCAAGCAAATATCCAAGAAAGATAACGGCTTGTTCTGGACAATGAAAAGCAAACGACTGACCCCTGTGATTGAATCTAGACTGGGTCGCTGGCTCTCTACGCCTGGCGGACTGGCGACCATCGCCTGGATGACTGCTTTCTGGTTTCTGGCGATTTTCCTTTTAATCATTGTGATACGTAACAAGCCCTGGCAGGACAAGACTACTCGTCGAGTGATGATAGAAATCATCATTCTAACCACCCTCTCCCTGGTTGTCCGCCAATGGCTGATGACGCCCGGAGCAGGTCAGAACGTAGCCCGAATTCCGATCCCCAGCCTACCGCCATACGCATATCCTCAGTTCGGTTGCGGCTATGGAGGCTGGATTCTGAGTTGGTATTTGATACTTGGGGTTGACGACTCGGTGGCTTTCTTCGCCGGTGGAATGGCCGGCGCCTTAACCGTGATACCTGTTTACCTGCTGGCCTGGAAAGGGTTCAAGGAACGCTGGGCAGGCTTGGTCGCTGCAATCGCCATCACCCTGTGGCCAATTCACGCGCGTTTGTCCGCTACAAATGACGAAGGCAGCCTAATCGCTTTGCTGTTGGTTTCCGCCCTGGCCCTGATTGTTGTGGCTGAACGCAAAAAATCTTCGGCTTTACTTGTCTGCGGCTGGTTGGCCGGTTGCCTGGGGGCTACAATCCGGCCTGAAGCCTCGCTGGCCCTGTTGCCGTTGGGTCTCTGTGTCCTTAGCATGCCGGTAGTCAGGCGCCTACAGTTCCGCATTTCGACTCTGCTGGTGACAGCAGTTCTCGGTGCAGTCACTTGCCTGGCTGTATACACGGCGGGAACAGAGGCGATGTCGGGTGGTTTCTCACCGCTTTATTGTGCTACCAACCTTGAGGCTCGCGGATTGTTTGATCTGACCGAAAGATCTTTATTGGGTCCACCTCTAACCCCTTGGATTCTTACTGTTCTCTTGCTAGTCGGTCTACCCCTGGCATTTTTCAAAACCCGGATGCGAGCACTTCTGTGGTGCTGTGTTTCGCTGTTGCCTTCGTTGCCGCTGGCATGTTTTTCCAAACCAAATATCATCACAGCCCGATACCACATGCACTCGGTGCCCATTGCAGCCGTTATGGTTGGCCTGGGCGCCAGCTGGCTGGCAATCACGCTTATGAGAAACTGGCCGCGAGTTGGAAAATGGTTGGTGTCACTTGTAACAGTAGCATCTCTTGTGCCTGTTTTGACGCCAATCCTGAACCCACCCGACGAACCGACCTTCAAGTTGGAATATAACTTTTTCAGGAAACATATCACCATGATCCCGGCAGGTTGCAAGATATTGCTCACCCAATGGAATGGAGATATCGGACTGCGGACCCAGGCCTACCTTACTGATCTACTGCAGCTGGAACACATCTGGATCGAACCCTCGATTGATCTAGATGCCTCAAAAGAATGTCTGGTTTATTGGCAAGCTGCATCCTGCCGAGCCACACCTCTTACCATCCAATCTGGCGACTTGGACATCTTGCCAAGTTGTAAGTCAATTGAGACAGCCTACCGCCTCGAACCAATCGCTACAGACAACCTGCCGGCTCGACCTGAATTCACTGACAACTATTTTATTGATCCTGTGCCGGTTGGATTTTTTCGACTGCGGCCCCTGTCGCCATCTACTTCAAGCAGAAATTGTCAGGACTGGACCTGCTGGTGGAGTACAACCACGAGATTGTTCATAAAGATGTCGTCAGCCTGCTCATTATCCGGCAAATCGAACATTTCAAAATCAGATAGGGGCGCTGCAAGTCTGAACCGATGACTTATTCTGTTTACGCTCTGGCGAATGTTCGAAAAAACCGATAGAAGAAACGACTCACACTCTTGTCCGATCTTGTTTTTTATATCTGCAACAAAATCAAGTAGCGAATCACCTCGGACGTAATAGATTACCGGCATTCCCAATGCTGAAAAATCGATATCCAGACGGTGTTCGTCCGGATAATGCCCCAAAAAAATGAAATTACTACACTTGACTCCGGAAATAGCCAGCGCTCCATCAAGAGCGGAAGAAGCGCCCAGCGGAATTATATCGACCACGGCGTTGTGTTTTGCCAAGAGGTACTCGACTATCTCCAGGCCAGGGTCTAAGAAACACGGCAAACCTTTATCTGAAAGAATGGCAAAAGAAGTTCGCTTTTCCAACAAATCGTCAATCAACGGAAAATGGCGTTTAGTGCTCTGCGGGTCGGAAATACCCAAGAGGACTTGATCGTCAGAAATTATTTTTCTTTTTTTCAAACGGGCAATTAGTTCACCATCATGCTCGCTGCCGATATCTTCTACGAACAGGTATTTTATTCGTTTTATGGTTTCGAGCGCAGACATGCTGAAATAACTTCTGAAGTCACCGATCGGAGCAGCAATCAG
>JAFDKH010000220.1 GCA_019307065.1 Deltaproteobacteria bacterium | reverse complement strand
TGGCGAGGGACTAAACTCCTATGCACTAGAGTTTGCCTTGAGGCATTACATGCAAAAACCGCGATTATTACCATGGGTTCGAGTGACCATCCCGTTAAACATGGAACATCCATCTGTAGCTGCTTCACTATCTTTCGGTATCTCCTGGCACTGGGATAAAGGATATTGAGCTGGTTAAATGTAAAATACTAATTACTATTATTACTCTGGTTTGCATTGCGCCAAGGCCCAAGGCGATATGTTTCGACCCTACGGATTGCTACTGTTTTCTATTACTCCAGGAATGTAGTGTACTGGTTTATGCCGAAGTCGTGGAATCAAGTACCGACAAAGTTTCTATAAGAATTCTCGAAAAACCTTACATTGACCCAGATAACCTTTTTAACTCCGGCCAGATAATTGAGATTGTCGATTTTGGGCCATTTGACCAAAGCGATCTTGGAGTTGGTGTGCTTGGACTGTTTCGCATCCATCCAGAAGGAGTCTGCGTTGAGGGTGGCTTTAAACCTGAAGCATCAATTTTTAACTTCGTTCAGGATGTAAATGGAATACACCTCTGCAGTTCTGTTCCTGATTTCCCCAAGCCTTTTCTTTTGGGTTGGATTCCCAGTAGGTCCACTACCTGAACCCACTAATTCTCGATTATATATTCCGTATTCCCATATTCCTAATCCTGTACCCCCACGCATTGATTCTCCTCACATATGCAGCGGTCCGGCAGCCAATATGCGCAAATGGAAGCGATGCCATGCTCGAAACAATACCTTGATACGAATTTCGGATCTGCATCTGCGTTTTCATTGACACATGACGGGTTGTAGCCACAGCACATACCGATATTTTTTATTTCACAGTCTGAATCGTGATCGCATGAGCGGTCAATGCTAGTATAATACTCGTCTAGGCTCAGCCACTTCTCAGCTTCTCCGCATCCGATCGGTATTAGTAGAAGATATGGAAGCAGGGCAAACGCTATGAGCCTTAGGTGCATTTTACAATCCCTTCTTCTCATTCGATCTATGTCCTCCCCTGGTGAAGCAGTTCTTCACCTAATATACTCAGGTGGTAGTGGGATTCTGTCAATTGAGTGGAGAACAACCAAAAAGCTCGCCATCTGAGTTAAGCTGCACATTCGACATAGCCAATTGGGTTAGTCGATTTGATTTCACCGTAGTTTTGTTCCAAATGCTCCCGGACTTCTTGAATATGAACGTTATGAGGAATCTCAACTTTGTAGCGTATCAATGCAGCTTCGCTGATTTGATCAAGGAAGACGAGATTGTTCTCTTCCAGAATTTCATGCATTCGTTCTGTTTCCACGTCTGCATAGAAATAAATCCAAATAGTCCATGCATCATTGTAACTATAGTAGCTACGCCTCAAGCTGATCCCACCATCGTCAGTGATCAGAATTCCTTCAAGCTCTTCGTCAATGTTCGACTCTGGTGGATAAATTCGTATGTCGTAAATCCCAGGGCTGAGAGATATTTGAAACCTGCCCTTGTCGTCCGTAAATGCCTTTCCTGCAATCTCGCCATTTCTAAACGCTTCTATCCATGCCTTTGAGTCAGGATGACTATCTTGTCCAGTTTTCCCCACACCCATGCATCCAGAGTAACAATATGGCTCGATTCTGATGATCTCACCCTTTACTCCCATAAAACTCGTGGAACCAACGTAGTCAACTTCTGAACCGCAACTTTGGGCAGCCACGATGATGGCAATTCCGAGAATTGCTATTCTTCCAAAACTCCTCATCTCAACTCTCAGTGACTAGTGTCTCTTTTCATTCTCCGGCGGCGAGAGGGTTTCTGTCAATCGCCATCATGATTTCATTCTCGATTTACAATTCAAAAACGTGAAGGAAATGAGAAGAAGAGGAGACCTTAGGGGGATGAGATAGCTCGCTGTGTGAATCGGTTTTTCCCCAGATCCCCAAGCCTTTTTTTGGGGTTGGATTCTCGATCTGTCCAGTTCTTGAATTCATTCATTCCCAGTTAACCGTTCAAAATTAATAATTCTGAATTTCATTCACTATTCCCTATTCCCCGGTCACTAGTCACTATTCATATCCCCAGTCACTAGTCCCTATTCATTTGTCCCATGTTCATTTTCATAAAGTTCTTGTATAATACAGGAACGTCGGTTGATGAGGGGGCTGAAATGAAATCATTTCTTGTTTTTCCTTTGGCAGTTTTGGCCATTTTCTTATGCGCTTGCGGCGATACCGCTGACAATTTCGAAGTCGTCATTATCGGACCGGCCGGCGGAACGGTGATCGGTCCCGGTAACAGTGCCTTGGAAATTCCGCCTGGAGCGCTTGAGCAAGAGGTAAGAATTACCATTAAACTAGTCTCGGAATCATCTGACGAGTTTCACCAGACCGGTGACATCTTTGAATTCGGCCCGGCCGGCACGAGTTTTTCAGTTCCGGTTACGGTCAAGCTTCAATACGATCCCGATCTGGTCCTGGGAATGGAGTCGGGAGTCCGGGTCTGGTGGAGTGATTCCATGTCAGGATCATGGGCGGTGCTCGAAGGCGATCCGCAAGTTCAGCAAAATCTTGCGATTGGTTATGTTGACCATTTTTCGTTTGGTGGAAGTGGAGAGGCCAACCCTAGTTGCGAGCCTACGTGTGACGGCAAACAATGCGGTCCGGATGGCTGCGACGACACTTGCCCGCCGGGTTGCGATATAAGCGAAAGCTGCGACGAATTCGGGCAGTGCCAGCCGGATTGTGTACCCGCTTGCGACGGCAAACAATGCGGTCCGGATGGCTGCAATGACACTTGCCCGCCGGGCTGTGACATTGGCGAAAGCTGCGACGAATTTGGGCAATGCCAGCCGGATTGTGTGCCCGATTGCGATGGCAAGCAGTGCGGTTCGGATGGATGTGATGACGTTTGCCTGCCGGGCTGCGACGTTGGCGAAAGCTGCGACGAATTCGGGCAATGCCTGCCGGATTGTGTGCCCGCTTGCGACGGCAAGCAGTGCGGTCCGGATGGTTGCGATGACGTTTGTCCGCCTGGCTGCGACATTGGCGAAAGCTGCGACGAATTCGGGCAATGCCTGCCGGATTGTGTACCCGATTGCGACGGCAGACAATGCGGTTCGGATGGTTGTGATGAAATATGCGGGATATGCGCTGCTGAATACCACTGCAACGTCGATGGAATATGTGTCGACTGTGTCGACCACGAGCACTGCCCTGCGGATCAGTTCTGTGACGACTTGAACCAGTGCCAGTTGGGATGTCGATCCAAGGAACAATGCGAATTCATGGAATTCTGTATTGATGGAACTTGTCTAAGCGGTCAGTCTCCGGATACTCCCTATTGCAGTCCCTGCACTGACATGGCAAATTGGTGCGGATCCCGGACAAGTTACTGCCTTCTATACCCCTATTCAAGCGATCCATTCGCAATGGCAGGAAACGACCAATATTGCGCGATAGACTGCGAGCAAGACCGGCTTTGTCCCAACGGTTTTAGCTGCAATGCTGTCACCGTGGTTAAGCCATCAGACATCTGCCAGGCAGGTGAATGTCCCGACGGAATTCCCTGCCTCATTGCCGGAGGAGATATTGGGATTTGCCCATGCCATCCAACCCTGAATCCGTGCCCTGGAAACACACCAATTGTGGGAATCTGTGACCAGGATCTAGGTTTCTGTCAGACCCCGGGGAGCATGGCCTCAGAGCCGTGTACAACCGATGACGACTGCTGCTTGTGCCACGCCACCAATACATTCTGTGAATCCGATAATACATGTGAGCCGCTCGAGTGCGCTTTTTATGATGGGCAGGAATACGGTTATTGCGTTAGAGGCCGAGTTTGCGGTTTGGAACAAGGCTCGCATTGTCCTGTTCCTTGATCCGCTAAAGTCAAAAGCGCGACCCTCTTCGAGGGCCATAAAAGGCATGGAGGGGATGAGACATAGAGGAGACCCTATGGGGATAAGATCGCTAAATGTGTGAATCGGTTTTTCCCCAGATTCCCAAGCCTGTTTTTTTTGGTTGGATTCCCAGTTAGCTCTCGTTGTTCACTCATCTCCCCAACCCCAGTCAATCTGGCAACTGGGCGGTTTCTTTTTCTTCTTCGAACGCCGGCAGATTAATTTCACTCCGTTGTTTTTGGCATGATCGATGTGCTTTGGTCCGATTTCATTGATGACTTTGACGGCCAGGTCAGGCGGAGCACGGTGGGCTTCATTCTCGATCTCAGGATCGTAGTAGCTGTTGTAACTGTAAAATGCGAATCTCTCTTTCTCGATGAAGTGACAATACCTGCCCTCGACTATATGGCAGTGGACATACAAATGATCGGACCCGTCGTGTTTGAATGTGAAGGCCTTGCCTGATTCGAAAAGGCGGGCGATCGTCTCGCTGGTCAGGTGCGGCTTTAGTTTTCGCAGATAGGCTTCAACTTCAGGAGACAGGTTGCTTTTTTTTGGCGCAGCTTTCGCAGATTCAAAATAGTTTCGCTCTACGATGATCCGGTTGCTCTTTTTCTTTACAAAAGAGCATCCTCTGTTTCGTAGCGAAAGGGGTATGTCGTTGGTAGTTGGTAACTCCCGGATCTCGTGGGTGACGATCACGTTGATCGTACTAGCTATCAAACAAGCTCCCAGAGCCAAAAAGACCAGATTGATCAACCAGAAATACTTTTTCACTATGCTTTTCATCTCTTAGCTTATTTGTCTTTTATTAGTATCTAAACAAAGTTACCATAAGTGCAAAACAAGTGTCAGGGCTTGGTTATTCCAAAGGGAGTTCGAATGAGCAAATCAAGAATGTTCGGCGACGACGAACCGGATAATCCTAATCCTTCTCCGCGCACCACCATCGTCGGTGGCCGTCCGCCCGAAGACATAGGCTCAAGCCACCCGGTGCCGGTCGGCATTCAGAGACTGCTGCGCCTGGCTGCCGAGGACCCGTCGTTCAAACTCGAGCTGGCCGAACGCCGGGCCGAGGTAGCCGAAGCGGCCGGGGTGGAGCTGACCGAGAGCGAAAAGATGATCTTGAAAGTCATCACGACCGATCAGCTGACCGCTATGGTCGAGACCATTCCGCCGGCCCCGGCCCCGCGCCGGGATTTTTTACGCAAGACTGCCGCCACCGCGGTGCTGCTGCTGGGCGGTGCGGCACTCGAAGGCTGTGATTCCTGCAGCGGCGTAGTCAAAGGCGCCCGGCCGGATATTCCCCCGGAGCGTCCCGAGGAGCGCCCCTCCCCTCCCGGCGGAGCACGCCCGGATGTTCCCGAGCCGAAGCCTAAACCTCCGGTCGAGAATCCCGATGACACTTTTGCCAAACCGCCCAAGGGTTGGGACGGCGGAACACCAAAGCCGCCGCCCGAACCGAAACCGGAACGTCCCGAGCGACCTCCGATTACCAAGGGAATCCGGCCGGATCGTCCGAAACCCACCCGCGGTATCCGACCGGACGTGCCGCCTAAGAAAAAAGAGAAAAAATAGGATTCAGACTCATGGCCGATATCACCATCCTGAACTTGAACATGCTCTATGTGCGCTACTTCGACGTGATAGAGCGAGAGTGCCACTTGCCTCTCGGCCCGCTATACGTCGCCGCCGCGCTGGAGCGTGAGGGGTTGACTGTCGATTTTCGCGACTACCAGTTGCACGAGGCCGACGAACTGTTCAGCCAGGCCGAGATTCTTAAGGCTCTCGAAGATCCCGCCCCGCTGATCGGTTTTTCCTGTATGGCCAACCTGCTGCCCTTTACCTTGCTGGCCATGCGCGAGGTCAAAAATATCTACCCCGACCGCACCCTGGTGCTGGGCGGTGTCGGCGCTGCTGAGGTCGAGCAAGCCATCCTGGAACGTTTCCCCTGGGTCGACGTGATCGTCCGCGGGGAGGCCGAACGCTCGGCTCCGCTCCTGGTCAGTGCATTGAAAGCCAACGGCGATCTGGCCAAGGTCCCGGGCATCAGTTATCGCGTTGATGGTGAGGTGGTCCACAACCCGCGCCCCCCGCGCATCACCGACCTGGACGGCCTGCCGCCGCCGGCCTACCACCACATCGACTTGTCGCGCTACTCGGGCTTCGGCACGATTACCTCGCGCGGTTGTCCATACCCTTGCACCTTCTGCTCGGTGGCCCCGATCTGGGACCTGCAACCGGTGCACCGCTCACCCCGGGCGATCGTCGAGGAAATCAAGGTGTTGCAGGAGCTGGGCGGGGCCGAACTGATTTTGTTCCAGGACGAGTTTTTCGTTTCCGGGCGCGCCCAGGTTCTTTCGTTTTGTGAGGAGTTGAAGCGGGCCGGGGTGAAGATACTCTGGAAAGCCTTCGGCCGGATCAACCTGACCGACCCCGAGATGATGCAGGTCATGGCCGACAACGGCTGCGTTGAGATCCGTTTCGGGATCGAGTCCGGCTCTGACCGCATCCTCAAGAAGGTCAAGAAAGGATTCCGCACCGACGAGGTGGTCAAGGTTGTCAGCCAGGCGGTCCAGATCTTCCGCCGGGTAGACGCCTTCTACGTGTGGGGGTTCCCTTTTGAGACTATGGAGGATTTTCACCAATCGATATTCCAGATGATCTCTTTCCGTATGTTGGGCGCGCGGATTTTACCGTCGATGCTCTGCCTGCTGCCCCAGACCGAAATCTACAAAAAGGAGATCGACCCCAAGGCGCTGCAGTTTGCCCCCGACCTGATGCCCGAGTACATGGTTACCGGGCACGAGGTCAGTAGTTTCTCGCGGGTGGATGTTCTGCCTGAGCACGAGCCCTTTTTCGCGTTCATCCAGGAGCACCCGGACATCTTCCCCGGGTTCTTCCACATGGATCTCGAGAACAACGTGCGGCCCAAGCTGCGCGTATTGCAAGAGTTCGGTTTCTACCCGGCTTCCGAACAGGAGCTGGCCAGCATGGAATCCTGTGGTGCCCACTCGCCGCATCTTAACGAAAGCCAGCGCGGGCTGGCCACGCGGGCGGTCTGACCGGAGATATTCAGCGGCGGCTGGCAGCCATCAAGAGCCGTCTTGCGCAACAACTTCGAAATCGGCCGCTAGCCAGTCAATTCCATAGCGGCCGTCGCGCAATACCAACCACAAGGTGTAAATGCCCGGTTCTTCGGGCAGCGTCCATTCATTGATGTCTAAGTTGTTGCCGGCGTTGTCGGTGTCCAGAATCGTCCGTCCATCCGAGAAGCTCCCGCCGGTGCTGTACCAGTTGAACAGATGCTCTTCTTGCTTCTGCTCTTGTTCATCTGGGGGTAAAAACCACTCGCGCGATCCCGGCCCCATAACCGGCTTGAGAGTATAGACGCTGCCTGTCGGCAGGACGATTGGCTCAGTTCCTGGATCTTCTCCGTTCAGCAGAAAACCATCGAGGAACGGGTTCTGGTTGCCCGGTGCCTCTTCGTTGAGCAACAGTATGAGACGCTTGCTGGCCTTGACGCTCTCTAAGCCTCCGCTGACTTTCAAGGCAATCAGCACGGTCAGCTCTTGCAGCGGAAAATCTCCCGGGTTTATTCCCATGTCTGCCAGCCAGGCCACAAGCTCGGTCATTGTCAGTGTCACGGACAGCTGGTTACCTTCGATCGGCAGGCTATTGGATGCCTCGCAAGCGGTATCGGGCTCCCTGGGATCAACCAGGCAGACCTTCCAGGTGGCCGAGAGCGTCCGGCCCGCGCCGGCCGGATCGACCACCAGGGCACTCAGTTCGACGTCGTCGTTCAAACCCACCGAGGGCGGTTCGGCCCGGACTCCCAGGACCCGCAGCCGTTCCACCAGGGTGGTCGAGTCGAAGCGTCCGGCACATCCGGCGACAGATAGAACAACAAGTAACAAGATTCGCCGCATTCAGAAGCTCCCCTTGATTCCCAGGGCCGGAATGATCGGCAACCCGGTGTAGTAGGATTTTTCGGTGTAGTCGTAGTTGTACTTGACCCCTTCGACGTTTTGATGGTTGTAGACGTTCTGGACATCCAGGTACAAGCTCAGCGCCCAGGTTGTAAACGCCCAAGTGTAGTCAACCCTCAAGTCGAGTTGATGGAAGAGCGGCAGCCGCTCGCTGTTGGTGATGCCGGCAGTCGGCACGTAGACGTCATAGTCGGCGTCGTAAACGCTATCGATCATAGGCGTGTGCGGATTGCCCGACACCAGTTGAAAACGCAGGCCGAATTCCCAGCCGTCGCGCAAGCCATGGTTGGGCATGACCGGTCCGGTCGGCAAACGGTAGCCGGCCACCAGAGTCAGGATGTGGGTTTGGTCGTGATCGAACAGTCTCCAGGGATCACTAACCCGGTCCTTGCGCTCACTGCGCATGAGTGTGTAGGCCAGCCAACCAAACAGGACGTCTGCCAGGTTGCGACGCAGCATCACTTCCATTCCGACTGCGTGACCAAGGCCGTTGTTTAGATAGTTGTCGTCCGGATCGGTCGAGACCAGCCGGTCCATCTCCTTGTAAAATACATTCAAATCCAGATGTGAATTGAAGGGTAGTTCTTGCTCAAAGCCCAGGGAGTAATGCCAGGCCCGTTCCATGACCAGCTTGGGATTGCCCATGGTCTTGGATAGCTCGTCCTCGGTTGGAGCCTGCTGGTACAGGCCCACCCCGGCCTTGAAGATTGTGCCCGACCAGGGCTCGAACTTGTAGCTCAGACGCGGCATGATCGTCCAGTCGCTGGTCAGATTTCCGTAGTAGCCTTCGGCCCGCAGTCCGCCGGTCAAGACCATATTGTCGGTCGGCTTGAACGAACAGCTGGCGTAGACCCCGCCGTACCAGATCAGCGACTCTTCCGACCCTTCGATCACCTCCATGGTCTCGATTGGCCCCCGGACCTCGCCT
>JAFDKH010000053.1 GCA_019307065.1 Deltaproteobacteria bacterium | reverse complement strand
CACACGGCTTCCGAATCGGATGTACCCGATCTTTCGGATGAAGGCGGGATGGAAGTAGCGATCGAGATAGAAGCCGAACCCAATATGCCACCGCCTCCACCTGCCCCTGCAAAAGCAGGCCTTGACATCAAAGATCGCCAGGACCTAGCAGCCGACCAGTTTTGGGGGCTATCCGACGAAGCTGCCGGCGAGACTATCGCCGAAGAACCGACTTCCGCTCAAACGCCCAATTCCAAGCCGCAAGCGGCGGCACCGCCGCCACCGCCACCTCCAAAGCCGAGAAAAAAAGCTTCACGGCCGCTACCTTCGTTGAGTTTCGATCCCGCCAAGGCGCCCAAAGCCACTCCGCCTCCACCACCCAAGGCGAAGCAACGGGTCCGGGTGTTGGTTCCGGATGATTCCAAGAGTAGCGAGGGCGGCGGGAGCGATTTCCTGCAAGATCTTTTCGACGACCCCAGTGAAAGCGGCGGCGGCCTTGAACCATTGCCAGGGCAAGCCACCCGGCAGCCGGCCGCATCATCAGCTGTTTCAGTAGTCAGTTCGGTGCCGCTGCCACACCGTAAAACAACCAAGGGAGGTAAAGCCAACGACCTGTCTGGCCCCCGCCGAGCCACGGTACACTTCAAAGACGGCGTCAATCGTCGTGGAACAATAGGAAATATCGACCTGGATGCCGACTTGCTGCGTCTGGAAGCCACTCCGGGCAGTTCCACACCGGCCGAAGATCTAGTGGCCTTGTCACTCAAAGCAATTTTTCTCTTGGTGCCGCGCGGGACAGCCTACCCTGAGAAAGAGGGCCACGAGACCAAGGTTACCCTGATCGACGGCAGATCGCTGGAAGGATTCTGCGCGGACTACGATCCCCAGAAAAAGGCGTTCACTTTATTTCCAAAATTCGATCGCGGTAACATCGAACGCATAATCGTCTTCAACGACGCCGTTAAAAACATCTGGTTCGCCGAATAACTCGCCTGGCAAACCAAGCCCTTGCAACCATGTCAGTGCATATAGCCGGAGTCGTCCCCGTCGTCTTTGTCGATCACACGAAATTTCTGCTTCAATTTACGATAACGGCGTTTCATCCACCAAAGTTTTAGCTTTCCGATAAGTTTTGCAGGCTTCCAGAAACCGGTTACCAACAGAAATCCCATCAACATGCCGCCGAAATGAGCGGCCAGGGACACATTCGCAGAAGACAGAGTCAGTGACTGAACCACTCCGAGCCCGATGAACAACATAACCAGATGCTTGCCCTTGATGGGAAACAATCCAAATAAATAGATTAAGGTATTGGGAAACATGAACCCAAAAGCTACCAACAGGGCATATAGAGCCCCGGAGGCACCCAGAGTTGGAATTGCCCGCTGCGAAGGAACCAAAAAGCCGACTAACAGAATCGCAGCCGCGGCACCGACTCCACAAATAAAATAGAATTGTAGAAACTTCTTGCCGCGCCAGAAAGACTCCAGGGGTGAGCCAAACATCCACAGCATCAACATGTTCCAGAGAATGTGAGAGATACCCATGGGATCATGCAGAAACATATAAGTAACCGGCTGCCAGATCTCTCCACTGAAAAAAAACCGATCGAAAGAGATCGAAAGGTCGTAGTAAATGAAATCAAGGCCGCCATCCACACGCCCAATTATCAACTCGAGCAAGAAGACAGCCACGTTGACAATCAGCAGCCACTTGACTGCCTTGGTCAGGCGAATGTTGAACCCGAAACGTGAAAAACTCGAATGACCGCCATGGCGTCGATTATTCATTGTATTGAATATACCGGACAGCTCCGATTTGTACTAGAAAAACAGATTCGAAAGGCAAACCGCCGCAATAATTCCGGCCAGATCGGCCGACAAGCCGGCCGCGAGAGCGTGTCTGACTCTGAAGACCTGGACCGAACCGAAGTATACAGCCAAAACATACAGAGTCGTCTCGGTGCTGCCTTGCATCACCGAAACCATCTGCCCGATGAAAGAATCGGGTCCATATTCGTTGAAAATGGACCCCATGTAGGCAAAGGCCCCGCTGCCGGACAAGGGCCGAATTATCGCCATCGGCAAGGCCTCGGTCGGCATGCCCAGATAACTCATCGCTACCCCGACCGACTCTTGCAAAAGAGCCATCGCCCCGGAAGCCTTGAACATGGCGACCGCCACCAGGATAGCCACCATGTAAGGAATGATACGCACGGCCACGCGAAAACCCTCTTTGGCTCCTTCGATCAATGACTCATATACGGCTACCTTGCGCGACACCCCGAATAGCAGCAAGCCGCCCATCAAGGCCGGAACCGCCCAGAATGAGAAGAAGTCCTTGACGATGAACAGGCCACTCGGATCGGCGGAGTCTTTCCACCATTGGATGTAGTAGAGCACGGCCGCCAAAACAAAAGTGGCCAAACACAAATAAATGAATATCCTGACCGGCCAACCGGCCCGTTCGTTACCACCCAGATACTTTTCTTCGTCTGAAGTCTCGGGTTCTTGGCCGATTAGTTCGGCGACTACGTCTTTTGACTCGGTCTCTTTTTCGCTCTCCTCGATCGGTATGTTTTCGAGCCGGAAGCGTGGCAGCCTGACCAGCAACTTGACGATCACAATGCCCACAATAGTGGATGTCAGAGTCGCCAAGAGAGTCGGCAGCCAGATCGAAGCCGGATCGGTCGATCCGGCCGCGGCTCTGACGCCCATCACCCCGGTCGGCAAGAGCGCCAGGCTGGAAGTGTTGATCGCCAGAAAGAGACACATGGCATCCGTGGCAACACCTTTGCGTTTGTTCAACTTGTTGAGTTCGATCATGGCCTTGATGCCGAAGGGCGTGGCCGCATTGGCCAGGCCCAGCATATTAGCCCCGAAATTCAAGATCATGGCGCTCATGGCCGGATGATCTTCGGGGACATCGGGAAACAACCAGCGCATCGGACGCCGCAACCAGCGGGCGATGATCCGTAATAAGCCGGCGTCCTGGACAACCCGCATAATCCCGAGCCACAAGGCCATTATTCCAATCAGATTAATCGCCAGTTCGACTGCCTCTTTGGCGGAATCGAATGAACGAATCGTGACTTGCTGCATCTGGCCGGTAAACCCGGCACACAAGATCGAAGTAATTATTATTCCCAGCCAGATCCAGTTCATCATTGCAACAAACTCCCGTTTGTCGTGATAACTCTAGTGTCTCTGCATTACTCATATTGTCAAGGAAATGACCTATTACAGAGCCTTTTTGTGTTGAAACCCATTCGAATGAAGGTAAAACTTAGCCAATGTCCAAGGCCTCTTTACTCGTTTTAGACAATGCCCTAGATCATGACTTCTACCGGCCGGTTGAGCATTGGCAACGCCTGGCTGGCTTCAAACTCGAGAGCGTTCATCTGCCTTCGGGCGGCCAGCTGCCGGAACCCGGCCGGCATAGCCATGTGATTATTTCGGGTTCGGAGGACAGCATTACCATCCGGCCGGCCTGGGCCGAACAAGAGGCCGACTGGGTATCAAAAGCCATCAAGCAAGGCGTACGTGTCCTGGGCAGCTGTTGGGGGCATCAGCTCATAACAGTCGCCCTGGTCGGACCACACTCGGTACGCCGCAGCGCTATGCCGGAATTCGGCTGGCTGGATATCGAAGTTGTCGATCCGGATGACATTCTCCCAAGTGATTCTTGGGGAGCGTTTTGCTCACACTTCGACGAAGTAGTTCCAAATTGTCATCCTGACTTGAAAGTCCTGGCTAAGACTGCAGACTGCCAAGTACATGCTTTTCGTTTCGGTGACTTGCCGGTCTGGGGCATCCAGGCCCACCCGGAAATCGACCCGCAAACCGGCCGTCAGTTCTTGACGGAAGCATGCAACTTATGGCCTGAGCACAGCCAGTGGTTTGAAAGAGGCCTGGCCGGGCCGGTCAACGACAGTATCTACGGACCTGAATTGTTTAAAAGATTTCTCAGCTATTGAAAACTTCGGGACCGAAACTGAAACAAAATCGGGCACCGCCCAGGCTGCCATCTTCAATCCAGATGCGCCCCGAGTAGAATTCGACAATTCTGCGCGCAACTGTCAGTCCGACACCTGACCCGGAGTGGTTTTGATCGAAGCGTTGAAACAAGTTGAAAACACTTTCTCGCTTGATAGCTGGAATTCCCGAACCAGAGTCTTCAATGAAAAAAACCCAGCCGGTACCAACTGGCCGGCAATCGAAGTTGATCACCGGCTTGGCGGCTTCGTCAACCGCTTTTACAGCGTTTGAGAATAGATTTTCAAGCAGGCGCCATAGCTTGGTCGGATTTATCCACAAGGTCGGCAGATTTTTTGAGATGATTACCTCGACCCGCGCTTGTCGTATTTGTTCGGCGTGCGCCTCGAGAACCTGGGCCGCCATATCAGCCGGCTCGACTGCTTCGCGGGGTTGATTTTCTTGTCCTTCGAAAGAAATATCTTCAAGGTTTTTGATGATTAGATCCAGCTGGCCGGCATTAAACCAGACACGCTCCAACAAGTGGAGGCCGCGTTCATCAAGGACATGCGGATATTCTTCCATCAATATTTCGGTAAATCCTTTGAGCGAACCGACCGAACCGCGCAGTTCGTGAGTCAAGGCAGCCGAGTATTCTCGAAGTGAACGAATCGAAGTCAGCAATTCTTCGCGTTGGACTGGAAAATCATCTGTGGAGTCTCCAGCCCGATCCCGCTTTCTGGTATTGCTCATGCCTTACTCCCCGCCTTGCACTACTTCGAAAAGAGATTGTAAGTCAACTGGTTGCACTTGGTCAAGCCCGGTTCGTGGTGGCAATTTTTCTTTACACTCCTACGCAGTCTTTGCTTGCAAAAACAAGCTATAAAAACAGATAGATACGTCTTGGAGTCGACAGCTGACAAATCTTGTTGTCATTATTCAGGCCCCGACAGGCTGGTAATACCTGGCTTGACGACTTAAACTGCCTTTTATCTCGGCAAGTTGGATATCAAACCGGATACTGGTATCATTTGTGCAAAGTAAGAGCCAGGGAGGCAGGATCATGGCGAGAAGACAAAGCTGGTTTTTGCCCTTGCTCATAATAATCTTGATCAGTTTATTTACCGGTTGTGGTGAACAGCCCCGGCAGTTCACTCCGCCGCTTTTGATCAGCAAGGCCGGCTTGTCTACCCAGGTAGCTCTCGATCCCAATCCAATTACTTTCGGCACTAATCGCAACGCCGATTTCTCTTCCGAACACCTTTTTAGCGGCCACATTTTTGGAATCGCAGGTCTTTCAACCGTCAGTATGGCATTGCGTTCCAAAGACGCAGAGACGTCCGCAGCAATTGTCGTCTATGGCCCGCGGGCGCAAAACGGGTTGTTCGGCACGCCGCTGTCATTCGCTGTCGGCCTGAAAGGCCAACAGGCCCTGATTTGGGACCTCAATTTAATCGAGCCGGGCGACTATCTGATTCTAGCCGTCAACACAAGCGGCAGCGGCGGTGAATATCTTTTACAACTCGATTGCAGTTCGGGTTGCCAAACACCTGCCTGTCCGGCAATTTCATGCGGCATCTATTGTCAAACCGGTTTAGTCAGAATCGACGGCTGTCAGACCTGCGCCTGCGGTACGGGATGCAGCTCACATTCCGATTGCCCGATAGACTATGTCTGTAACCAGGGCTTGTGTCTGTACCAATCCGCCTGCCAGTGCAATGACCCTTATGATCCATTGTGCGGAGTAGACGGTCTTACCTATGCCAACCAGTGTGAAATCGAATGTGCCGGTGTGCAACTCGATTACCAGGGCGAATGTGAACAACTGCCCGAATGCAGCAACGACGCCGATTGCCCGGCCGGAATGCTGTGTCTCAACGCTGTCTGCCAGGCCGCCTGCGACTGTTCGGGCGTCGGCTACGACCCGGTTTGCGGCACCGACCGGGTTACTTACCCCAACGATTGCGAGCGCCAATGCGCCGAGGTCGCCCTCGATCATCTCGGTTCGTGCGAAGAGTGCAGCCCCGAGATTTGCGATGGCCAGGATAATGATTGCGACGGCTATGTCGACGAAGGCGTCTGCGGAACATGCGAATCAAACGCCGATTGTGCGGCCGGGATGATTTGCTTCGAAGGGGTTTGTATCGGAGAAATTCTATGTACAAACGATAGCGAGTGCCCGTCCGGGCAATACTGTGCAAACGGAATTTGTCTGCCCCAGGACGGTTGTGAGCCCGAGATTTGTGACGGCCTGGACAACGACTGCGACGGGCAAACCGACGAGGGCTGCCCGGCCTGCCGCTCTGATTCTGATTGTGCTCCAGGCGAAATTTGCGTCGTCGCGACCGGCCTGTGTGAACAAGAATGCGTAGATTTTGACAACGACGGTCACACTACCTGCGGCGGCGACTGCAATGACAACGATCCCGCGATCCATCCCGAGGCTGCGGAAAACTGCGACGATCAAGTCGACAACAACTGTGACAACTCAATCAACGAGGGTTGCGTCGGCCAGCCTTGCTCGGCCGATTCCGAGTGCCAGGCCGGATTGGTTTGTGAAAACGGCCTGTGCGCCGGAGCAGCCTGCCAGGACCTCGACCAGGACGGCTGGCGCGATTGTGACGGTGACTGCAACGATGACGACCAGACTATCTACCCCGGGGCGCCTGAACTGTGCGATGGACTCGACAACGACTGCGACGACTTGTTCGACGAAGATTTCGATTTCGCTAACGACAATCTCAACTGCGGCAGTTGCTCAAATGCCTGCTCGGCAGGCGAAACCTGCCAGAACGGGGTCTGTAGCGAAGACCAAACATGCCAAAGCAACGCCGACTGCGACGACGCCGATCCGCAAACTTCCGATCTGTGCGTCAATGGTCTTTGCATTCATACCTTGGCCTGTCAGACCGACGCCGAGTGCGCTGCCGGACAAGCTTGTTTAGAGGGTGTCTGCCTGGGCTCAGGCGTATGTCGAACCGACATAGAGTGCGAAGACCCCCTGACCTGTGACATGCAAGCACTCGTCTGTGTCTTAGCCTGCTCATCCGATGCCGACTGTTCGGCCAACCAGATCTGCTTGAATGGGACTTGCGCACCTTGAGAAAACGGTTTGAAGCTGTCGGCATTTGCCTGGCACTCGTTCTTTCATCGGCCGCATCACTCGACTGCGGCGACAGTCTATGTTCACTCGATTCGGTCCAAAGAAGCTCGCGCGATGTCTACGCCATGGAATTGAACCCGGATTTTGGACGGCGCGGCAGTACCGTCCTGGTGGTGGTCGAAAAATTCGATTCAGAACTCGATCAGTTGCTGGTCGACGCGGTTGCCTATCCGACCGAAATTTACTTCGGCGAGGGAACTTTCATCAAGTCGTTCGGCACCAATGAAGAAGACAAGCTAGAGATAGAAGTGTTCGTCTCCCCCCTGGCAACAGAAGGCGAGCGTGAGCCGACTTTGGTCTTTTCGGTAAATGACAGACTGGTCGAAGCTCGCGGTCGCTTTTGGATCCTGCCCGCCCAACCTGAATGATACCGAAATGATGAATGATAAGATGAAGACTTAGACCTCATGAACGATTTCGGACAAATAATATTGTCACTCCGCCGATTCAGGTACAACGGCCTGTTCTTCTTGCTTGTTTTAAGAGCGGTGAATGTCCCACGGTTGCGTATTCCACTTTGGCCGGTTTCGGAGGTAAACTGATAGTCGCATATGTTTATTATCCCGGGTTTGAAGATGGACACGTTATTGAAAACGACGCACTGTCGAGAATAACATTAAGAAGTACCTTCATCTGAAAAGGTATGATTATGGGTCGCTCGGTTCCAGCCTTTACGGTTGTTCTATTTGTGGCCCTGGGATTCTTCTCCATCACCTGCTCTTCAGGAGTAGTCTCGAAAGAATGCACCCGGGACTCCGACTGCCCGTACCCGCAGGTTTGCATCGACGGCGCATGCTACGGTTATGACCCGACGCAATGTCCGGAAAAACCTTGTCTTGAGGATGAGGTGTGTGTTGACGGGCTCTGCTATCCCACGAACTGCGAGACGCGTTACTGCCCGGGCAAGGGCGACATCTGCATCGATGAAGAGTGCGTTTCGACAAGTTGCATAGATGTCGAGTGTCCCGAGGGGCAGAAGTGCGCAGATGGGCGTTGCTATCCGGAGGACTGCGATACGAAGGTCTGCCCGGGATATGGCGAGGTATGCATTGATGACGATTGCGTCCAGGCAAATTGCGTGGGAGTCGAGTGCCCTCAGGGGCAGAAGTGCGCAAACGGCTATTGCTACCCTGTGGAGTGCGGGTACCCGGAGTGCCTCGATGACGAGGTTTGCGTGGACGGGCGCTGTGTGGAGAAGAGCTGCGTCGGCGTGAACTGCCTGCCGACCGAGCAATGCGCAAACGGGAAGTGCTGGCCGCTGAACTGTCCCGACAGAGACTGTCTGGAGGGCGAGGTGTGCGAGGACGGTGTCTGCGTCTGGGCCGACTGCGTCGAGGATAGGTGTTGTCCCCCGGTCGAGTGTATCGCCGAGAGGCTTTGCCGTGAAGCGACCTGCCTGAGCAATCTTTACGTTTGCATTCTCACTGAAGCCGGGTGGGGATGGAGCGCCACGAGGCGTAAATGTGACGACGGTGATCCATGCACCGAACTCGACCGTTGCACACAGGAGGTCTGCGCGGGGACACCGCTCGCCTGCGATTCTCCTCCGGATACCGTGTGCAAGAACGAAGATGTTATGATCGCGTACGCCTCACCCGGGGAATGCCTGGATGGCGAGTGCAGCTACGCCGACGTGGAGGTGACCTGTCCGCTGGGTTGCACCGGCGGTCAATGTGAAGGGGATCCATGTCAAGGGGTTGTCTGCTACGATCCACCGCCGGACCTGTGTGTGAGCGCAAACATGGTTCGAATCTTCAACTCGCCGGGAACTTGCTCGGACGGGCTGTGCAACTACAACCACGTTGATACATTTTGTCCCTACGGGTGCACCAACGGAGCCTGCCGGGCAGATCCCTGTGAGGGAGTCGCCTGCGACGACCCCCCACTGGATTACTGCCTGAGCGACAGCATGCTGCGGGACTACCTCGGCCAGGGAAGCTGTGTTCAGGGAACATGCGATTACCCGTACTGGGACATATCCTGCCCGGCCGGAACCTTCTGCAACGATGGCCGCTGTGTGGAGAACACTTCATGCAGCTTCGACATCACTCCAGCGAGCGGATACCTGACCGACAGCTTCAACCTGGTTTCCTCAACCAACGGCAGCGACTGCATCTGGTCCTGGAACGGTGTCGATTATGGAGCCATCGACTGCAACTTCGACCTGGACCTCCTTGGATCCGACTTCGGCGCCGGTGACCACACCATTACCATCCACGTGGGTGACGGACCCAACGGCCCGACCGAGTGCTCGGATCAAGTGCAAGTTTCCGATCCCAACGTCACCAACTGCGACTTCGACATCACTCCAGCGAGCGGATACGTGACCGACACCTTCAACATGGTCTCCTCAACCAACGGAAGCGACTGCACCTGGTCCTGGAACGGTGTCGACTATGGAGCCATCGACTGCAACTTCGACCTGGACATTTCGGGATTGGACATCGGCGCCGGGGACCAAACCATAATCATCCATGTGGGTGACGGACCCAGCGGCCCGACAGAGTGTCAGGCTTCCTTTCACGTAGACGACGCCACCTGGTGCGCTCACGACATCAGTCCCGACACGGGCGATATTTACACCATTTTCAGCTGGGTCGGATCGAGCAATGGAACGAGTTGCACCTGGTCGATAGATGGAGTGAACTACGGCGCGATCGACTGTAACTTCGACACGACCTTCGAGGGGAGCGTCACCGGGCCCGGGGATCATACCTGCGTGCTGCACGTCCTGGACGGCCCCAGCGGCGCGAGGAATTGCCCGACCTCCTTTCACGTAGACGACGCAACCTGGTGCGCTCACGACATCAGTCCCGACAGCGGGGATATTTACACCATCTTCAGTTGGGTCGGATCGAGCAATGGAACGAGTTGCACCTGGTCGATAGATGGAGTGAACTACGGGGTGATCGACTGTAACTTCGACACGACCTTCGAGGGGAGCGTCACCGGGCCCGGGGATCATACCGTCGTGCTGCATATCCTGGACGGCCCCAGCGGCGCGAGGGATTGCCCGACCTCCTTCCACGTCGACGACGCCACCTGGTGCACGCACGACATCAGTCCCGACACGGGCGATATTTACACCGTCTTTGGCTGGGTCGGATCGAGCAATGGAACGAGTTGCACCTGGTCGATTGACGGGGTGAACTACGGGGTGATCGACTGCAACTTCGACGGCACTTTCGATGGAAGCACGGTCGGCCCCGGGGACCACACCGTCGTGCTGCACGTGGGCGATGGGCCCTCGGGCCCGCGCGACTGCCCGACCTCCTTCCACGTCGACGACGCGACCTGGTGCGCCCACGACATCAGCCCCGACACGGGCGATATTTACACGATATACGACTGGACGGGCTCGACAAACGGCAGCGACTGTACCTGGTCGATGGATGGAGTGAACTACGGGGTGATCGACTGCAACTTCGACACAACGTTCGAGGGGAGCGTTGTGGGTCCCGGCGATCACACGGTGGTGCTGCACGTGGGCAATGGGCCCTCGGGCCCGCGCGACTGCCCAACGATTTTCCATGTGGACGACGCGACCACCTGCAACATCGACATCAGCCCCTCAAGCGGTGGTATGACCACTGATTTCACCTGGAACAGTTCCAGCAACGGAAGCGACTGTACCTGGTCGTTGGACGGAACGGATTACGGGTCCACGGCCTGCACACAGACATTCTCGTTCGAGGGCAGCACTGTCGGTTTGGGAAACCACACGGTGGAGCTGCATGTGGGATCTGGCCCCAGCGGCTCACGAAACTGCTCGGACACGTTTTCCGTTAATTAGTCGCCGTCTCAAAACTGACGTTTTGATATGGCGACCGAGATTTGGTTTATGGAGTAATGAGATGAAGAAGACGCTGACGAGAATGATTGTTCTCCTTGGCCTGGCAACAGCGGGATTGTCCCTGATGCAGTGCGGAGCCGGGGAAGTCGAGGAGAAATGCGCCTCCAACTCCGAATGTGTCGAAAAGCACGGCGAAGGCTGGTACTGCGACTCCAGCACGCACCTATGCAAGGACGGCGGTTGTACACAAGACTGTGTCGGTAAAGAATGCGGCGACGACGGTTGCGGTGGGATCTGCGGTGAATGCACCGGCGGCATGGTGTGCCAAGATGGCCTTTGCGCCTGCGAGACTCACACCGCCACCGGCTGCCACCAGGACGACGTGTGGTGGTTCGATTCGTGCGGCAACCCGGAAGAAACCATTGTGGACTGTCCCAATGGTTGCGAGAACGGGATCTGCAAGAACTGCGAACAGCAATGCGGCGACCGCGAGTGCGGTCCGGATCCCGTCTGTGGTTCGAGCTGCGGCGTCTGCCCACAGGGCAAGAGCTGCGACGGCCTAGGCCGTTGCGTCGAGCCGGGCGCATACTGCGAGACATCCTGCGATTGTCTATCAAGTCAAATATGTGACACGGACTCCGTCTGCAAGCCCGTCAGCCAGGTCTTCCCACCCTACCTGCATCCGTTGTGCTGCACGGATCCAGCTTGTCTGCCCCCCGGGTCCGAGTGCGAACACCCGGACGGAAGCCGGGGCACATGCCCGGGCGAACAACCGGACGGCGATGGGGACGGAGGAACAGAGGATGGCAACGACGGATGGGGGGATGATGGCGGGGTGGTAAACGAGGAGCCTGGCCAGGACGATGGCGATGGCGCCGCTGACAAGCCAGACGGGGGATGCATCGAGGTGGAAGCTTTACCCATAGAATCGGGTCATCTCGAATATTACCATTTCGGCCCATGGGAAACGCGCTACTTCAGTTTGGTTGCCGAGGTGACCACTTGCAATACCGGGATCCAGGTCGGCAACACGGGTTATTCCAACCAGCCACACACCGTTCACCTGCTGATCGGGCGCGGCTGTCCTCCCACTATCGGGGACTTCGAGCGCACCTGGACAATGGCTCCATCCCAGTATGACTGCACATTAGAACAGTGGATCCCGGCAAAGCCCGGCGCTGAAAACCTATACTGGAAATACAATACCGGTCCCCAAGCGGAATTCGTGGAGATCCAAGAGCCATTGGATCTCCAAGTGTTCTACATCATGTTGTACAACTATGGGGACCAATCGGTGTCCTCCGAGCGTTTGAGTCTGAGTTTCTGAGAGTAGGTTTGATTGGAACAGTAATCTTTGCATACAACGCCATAAAAGTGATCCAGGATGTGTCCTTCCATAAATATCGGAAGTCAATTGTACAGGAGGAAAAGATGCCCAAACGCTCCTTGATATCCATGGTTGCCGTGGCCTGCGTGTCGTTCGCCTGGGCAGCCTGCACCGAAAGCGGTCAAGAGTGTGTATTCGATACTGACTGTTTTGGAACCGAGTTTTGTCGCAACGGGACATGCGAGGGATGCAAGGACGAGTGCGTCGACGAAGGCGTGAGGACTTGTTCGGGAAACGCATTCGTGACTTGCGGACATTTCGACGACGATCCCTGCCTGGAATGGAGCCATGAGACCGAGTGCGGAGACGGGGAGGAATGCATCGACGGCAGGTGCATCCCTGAGAGCTGTCGGGGGAAAGAGTGCACACCCCAGGAAGTGGAGGAAGTTGCCTGCGGCAACTGCGGGACCCGGACCCGAACTTGCGGCGAGGACTGCTTTTGGGGGACTTGGAGCACCTGCGGCGGTGAAGGAGAGTGCGGCCCCGGTTTGCAGGAACGTTGTATCGGACAGTGTGCGGGCACGCGAAGCTGCAGTGAACAGTGCCGATGGAATGAGTGTGTTTCGGATCCGCAGGGTACACAGTGTGACGACGGCAACAACTGTACCGAACAGGACACATGCGACGGGGCGGGCGTTTGTGCCGGAACGGCGCCTCAGGAGACATGCAACGCCAAGGATGACGACTGCGACGGCATCATCGACACACCCTCCTGCCTGGGAACCATCTACCGCTTCTTCCACCCGACCAACGGCGACCATATGTATAAATTGGACGAGACCGAGCCGGATCCGGGATACGAGGCGGAGACCTTCGCCAGGTTCAGCGTGTACCTGGAGCAGGTACCCGGCACCGTACCCCTCTACCAGGTGACCAACGGCATGGATCACATGCTCACCTTCGATCCGGCGGAGGGAGCCGGTGTGGGATACACACTTCAGGACGAGCTTGGGTTCGTGGCCACGGGCATCACATGGGAGGCAGCCGGCTTCGCGCCTACAAGGATCTGCCGTTACGTACACACAACGAGCGGCAATCACGTGGTGTTCACCGAGGGCGCCCTGCTCCAGACCTACGGCTATGTTCTCGAGGGCTGCACGACCCTCGTCTGGGACTATGTGTTCGATACTTACTTTCCGCCGCTCTGTCATCTGGATCCCGACCCCTCATGTGAGAGGGACGATCATTTCCTGCCGGTAGTGACACATTGGCGTGACGGTTGTTTCGAGTACCTGGGTGTCGATCAGCCCGACCTCTGGGTGCAGAATCCCATGCCCCCTCCAGAACAGTATGTTCCAGGAACATGTTATCCCGTATACAAAGTTGATCTTCCAGACTACGAAAGCTACATCGCCGACACATACTCGGCGCTTCAGATTCCGGATGCGGAGGCCGTCAGCTTCCTGTCCGACACCTGCCGGGCTATCGGTACTCCCTTGCGTCTTTTGCCCCCAATGCCGTGGAACGGCAATCACGAGGTGATCGCGCAGCCGGAATCCTCCACCTGCGAGGTGCAGATCGTGCATGCTTCGATCGTGGACGGCTCGCTGGTCACCGTCATCCTGCCCCCGACCTGGACAGACGACGCTCCCGAGGGAACCTACCCAATCGTGATCAACAGTTTCTACGATCTCAACGACAATCTTTTCCACGTCCACGGATCTCTCCTCACCGGCCTGGTGGCCCAAAGCGGCTATGAAGGCAAGCGTGGCGTAATTGGCATCCTGACCAACGGCGGCGGTGCCACGGCAAGCCGCGGCTTCGACGAGAGGATGTACGTGCAGGCCGCGGAGGCAATCGCCTGGGTCGCCGACACCTTCCACGCCAACCGGCACGAGGTCATCACCTTCGGCGGATCGCGCGGGGGCTTCACCTCGCTGGCCATCGCCAGCAATCCGTATGGCTTCGACTACCGGGTAATTCTAGCCGTCTCGGTGGCACCACCCACCATCTTGGGCGAACACATGCTGCTCACCAGCCCGACTTACCCCGGCATGCTGGGCGTCGCCGGGTCGGATGTGGGGCTCGCCGATGCCTGGAAGACGGGCTGGACCTACCCCGCCTGCGCCGGCAAACCGCACCTGACGGGCCTGACCGGCTGGCAGTCCCTTCTTTACATCTTGTCCGGCACCTCAGACCGCCAGGTCGCCAACCAGAACCGCAGCCTCACCTCCGATGATTTCATCCAGGGGCTCAGTAACGCGGGCACGCAAGTCTATCTCGAGATCACCGGGCATGATGGGATCTGTCCCTACCACCTCCAGGTTGAGTACGGGGCCAGTCTGATAAACGAGGGCCTTCCCGTGGAGGCCCATGTGCTGCTTCGCAACGGACATATGCCCATGGGCGATGCATACGCTCGTGTCGTGAGCGAGGCAGTGGAGACAATCGCGACGCCGGGCTACGATCCCTCCGGCCAAGTGCCTCTTTTCGTGGAACCCGGTGTCCACTACTGGATCGTCGACCGGCAGAGCGGCGAATACAATGAAATAGCCCCGGCCCAATACCCATTCACTTTCGAGGGGCCTTATAAGATTGCCCCGGGGCAATCGTACCCATTTGTATTCGTTGGCCCAGGGGGTACCAAATTTGAGCTTATAATTAAACAGGGGGGCGTCCCCGTGCGGACCATCTCGGACGCTCTCGAATCGGGAATCAAGGTTCTCTGGCAGAACGACCCGCCGGGACCGACCGGCGGCCCATATATTTACGAGCTGAGAATCAGGAAACCGGGACTCGACTGGGAAAACATTCAATCCACCAACACACCCAGCGGTACGCCGGCCGAGCTGTGGGTACTTGAATCAGAGCCCGCGGTGCCCGGTGACGCTGCTGCTGCACAGTTCACCCCGCCGGTCGCGCCCGTCGCCCCGGCAACCAACTGGGGTATCTCTGAATATTAAAGTAGAAAGCGCCAGGGAGAACAACAGTAACTATACCCCATTGCTTTTCATCAGCATTTCGGCTTAGAAGATTTCACAATGTTGATTCAATTTTTGAAAACTAGGCAGCCTGTTTCTTTGACCAGCCGCGAGTAGATTTTACAAGACGCTTGAGTAAATGCCTGCCCAACTGACAAGAATTTTTGTCATCAGCATGCCAAGCTGTCACATTTCGTTCGTGATGCTTTCCCATTAGTTTCCTGCAGGTTACAAAAAATCGCGCCAGGAATGACAATTTCTGTTGGCACTTAGGTTTTCCTTTCGGCCAGCGGCCGGTTCGTGGCTATTCAGATATAGCACACTGTTATCAAATACTTATATGGGGACAGGTTAGCTGTTTGGATGTGGCACACCCCGTGCAAACATGTTGAGCACCAATAACGGAATGAACTTGTTTGCCACAATTAAAAGGAGAATGAGATGAGAATGAGATCAGGCATTTTGGCTGTCTTGATGGCGTTTGCGCTGGTAGCTGGCTGTTCGGGGACTGACACGGGTGAATACACACCGCCCGATCTATCATCGGACTCGAGCGCTTTGACTATTGGCGATGATCCGCTCAACGAAGGCGACTCGGCCAATGGCAACTTTCCCGGCAACGGGCGCTACATTGGTTTTGTCTTTCAAGGACAACAGGGCAAGTTGTTCGACATAGTCCTGACCCGGGTATCCGGTGAAGACGTCCCGGCCCTGGCGCTATATCATTTTGACAATGGCAATTGGGGAGCATCCCTGGCCTGGGCCACTGCCAACGCCCAGGAGATCTCGATCAAAGGTTGGGCCGTGCCTTCCACAGGCACCTACCTGGCCCTGGTAGATCTGGTTGCCGGTCCTGGAACCGGTAGTTTCATCCTCAATCTGAATTGCTCGGCCGGTTGCGAAGACCCGCTGCGCTGCGCCAACGACGCTGACTGTCCGGCCGGAATGGTCTGCTGGAACGGACTGTGCTTCGAAGAAGATGTCGAATGCGCGATGGACGCCGACTGCCTGCCGCACGAGATCTGTGAAAACGGATTCTGCGTGGTCGACTGCAACCCCTCGCCTGAAATTTGCGACGGGATCGACAACGACTGCGACGGGCTGGTCGACGAAGATGATGTTTGCGGACAAATCCAGTGTAATGACGATCGAGACTGCCCGCCCTGGGAAGTCTGCCTCAATGGAATATGCCAGCCTGTTTGCGATTGCCTGACGGATGCCGACTGCCCGGTGGGCACCCTGTGCATCGACTGTCTGTGCATCGAAGACAACTGTCCCGACGCCGACGGAGACGGCTACAATGTTTGCCGCGACGACTGCAACGATAATGACCCGACTGTTTTCCCGGGCGCCTATGAAGCCTGCGACAATATCGACAACGACTGCGATGGAATCGTCGACGAAGGCTGCGGCGGCCAGCCCTGCCAATCAAGCGATGATTGCGCTGCCGGCGAGATCTGCTGGGACGGCATTTGCGTAGCCATGTGCACTAATGATGCCGAGTGCGCCGCCGGCCAGGTCTGTGTCAACGGTATTTGCCAGGTGGCCTGTATCCCCGAAGCTGAAGTCTGCGACGGACGCGACAACGACTGTGACGGCCTGGTCGACGAGGGCTTCGACTTGCAAAATGATCCTAGCAACTGTGGCGGCTGCGGGATGGTATGTGCGGCGGGCGAATCATGCGTACGGGGTGTCTGCAGCGGCGGCTGCACCAGCGACGAGGATTGCCCGGGCGGGATGTGCGACAACGGCATCTGCGTCTACACCTGCCCCGATCAGGACCAAGACGGCTACGGTGAGGGATTCTGCGGTGATTGCAACGATAACGATGCGACTATTCACCCAGGCGCGGCAGAAATCTGTGATGACATTGATAACGACTGTGACGGTCTGGTCGACGAAGGCTGCCAGGTGTATTGTCGCAGCAACGACGAATGCGCGGCCGGAGAAATCTGCTACAACGGCGTTTGCGTATCACCCTGCCAGGCCGACTCCGACTGCGCCCCCGGCGAACTCTGTGAAAACGGAATGTGTGTGGCTGGCTGCACTCCGCTTCAGGAGATCTGTGACGGAATCGATAACGACTGCGACGGGCTGACCGACGAGGGCTTCGATTTCATGAGCGACCCGATGAACTGCGGCGGCTGTGGCCAGATGTGCTTAGACGGCCAGGCTTGTGTCGAGGGAGTCTGTGGCGGGGAGACCTGCTCGGACGATCGCGACTGCGACGATGGTAACCCCTACACGGTGGACACCTGCCTGAACGGGTTTTGCGTACACCAGCCATTCTGCACTTCGGATTCGGATTGCCCCCAGGGCCAGTTCTGCATCGACGGAATGTGCATGTACGACCCTTGCCCCGACTCGGACAATGACGGCTATACGACTTGCGATGGCGACTGCGACGACAACGATGCGACTGTCCATCCGGGTGCCTATGAGGACTGTGACAATATCGACAACAACTGTGATGGAATCGTCGACGAAGGCTGCGGGCAGAGCTGCCAGACCAACGACGATTGTCAGTACGGCGTTTGTTGCGAGGGCACTTGCGCCGATATCGCTTCCGACCCGTTCAACTGCGGCGGCTGCGGCCAGGCTTGCGAAGACGGCCAGGCCTGCTACGACGGCGTCTGCTTCAACATGTGTTCGTCCGATGCCGATTGCGACGACGGCAATCCGCAGACCGAAGACTACTGTGTAAATGGAGTCTGCACCCACAGATAGGATGACTATGGGATGCGTTTAGGCTCAGGCCTACGCATCAGATGAGAGAGGCGGCCCGGCCCCGGGTCGCCTCCTTTTTTGTTTGAGACGGAAACTATTTACACGTTGGACAACCGGCCGGGCAGTGTTGGTAATAACATTGGGGCTTGCCGATCGGCCCCGCCAGTTGCACCGTGCAACAAACTTGGTCGGCAACGCAACAATTCGCGTCGCAGCACGCGCTCTCGTCCCTGCAGATTGTCTGGCAGGGCTTCTCCTCGCACCTGGAGCCCGTACAATACGGTTTGTCTTTCGGGCAGACAACACCGCATTTGCCGCAATTCAACGGGTCATATACCGGATTCGAACAAAACCCCTTGCAACAAACAGCGCCATCGGCACACTCGTCGTTCGGTCCGCACGGCTCGCCGTCGTCCAGGCCTTCGTCGGCCGGTTTATCTGCCGGGCCGTCAGCAGGAGAGTCTGAGTTGCTAAGCGCATCGGCGTCGTTGTCCCCGTCCTGGTCGCCGTTCGAGTTAGACTCCGAACAGCCCGCCAAGCCGAGCAGTCCGATCAACAATACCGCGAGAATTACTCTGAATATTTTATTTGTTTTCATAGACCCATTTTATACCAGGATCGTAGATTAATTACAGCTTTTCGATCAGGATCCTAGTCTTCCTTTGGTTTCTGGTCTGTTCTAACGGCTTATGCTATCGTTTGCTGCAATAACAATAGATTTGGAGGGGCCTGTGAAGAAAATTACTACTGTCCTGCTGATGATACTGCTGGTTGGTTGCCAATCCAGCACAAGTACAAAAAAACCGGTGGCCAATCCGGTCGATGGCCAGCCGGCAACACCTGATCCGGCTGCGCCGGACCCCAAAGATGAGAACAGAACGGCTTGTCCCGACGGGACCGGACTGAAAGGCGGACCACCGCCCGGCAGTCTGGAGGAGTGGTGCGAAAAACCCAACGGCAGCTTGCACGGCCGCTCGACCATCTGGCACTCGAATTCATTCAAGGCTGCCGAAGGCGAGTATCTCAACAACCAAAAAACGGGGAGCTGGACTTATTGGCATTCCAACGGAAAAAGGGCCAGTGGCGGAGATTACAAAGAAGGCAAGCGTCACGGCGCCTGGACGTTTTGGCACGAGAATGAACAAAAAGCCGAAGCGGGCAATTATCAGGCCGGAGTCGAAGAGGGCGTCTGGCAGCGCTGGAACGAAGCCGGAGAAAAAAGTTCAGAGCAGGAGTACAAAAACGGAATGCCGATCCGGAAGTAACTATTGAAGACACAAAACGAACTCGGTCAGTACCGGTTAATCGAAAGATTAGGCGCCGGTGGCATGGGTGAAGTATTCCTGGCCCGCCTGGAACGCGAAGAGGGTTTTAAAAAGCTCCTGGTGGTTAAGCGGATTTTACCCGAGTTGTCCGAGTCGGCCAGGTTTCGCGAGATGTTTTCTGCCGAAGCCCGGATCGCCGCAAATTTAAATCACCCACATATTATTCAAGTCACTGACTTCGGCCGGATAGAACGTAATTGCTTTCTGGCCATGGAATATATTGCCGGAACCGATCTGGCCAGTCTGCTCGACCGGGCTTCGCAAAAACACAACACTATCGGAGTTGATTTTATTATCGGGGTCGGCCTGGCATGCCTCAGGGGACTCGATTATGCCCATCGTTCGAATCCGTCAGTTGTGCATGGTGATGTCAATCCGTCAAATATACTTGTCGGACGTGAGGGCGAGGTGAAGTTGGCTGATTTCGGACTCGCCAGCCTGTCGGGCAAGCGCAGCCAAAACCATCAGATTCAGGGCAAACTATGTTACATGCCACCCGAAGTAGCCTTCGGCCAAGCGGCTCAACCAGCCAGTGATATATTCGGCCTGGGGGCCACTTTGTATGAAATGCTAACCGGAGTTTCTCCGCTGCCGCGGGTCCCGGGATTCGAAGACGCGCTCGAACAGGCCAGACGCTGTATGATTCCTCCGGTCATGCAGATTCAGCCGGAGGTCAATCCGGCTCTGGCCAATATTATCAATCGCGCCCTGGCACCGGCCGCCGAAGATCGATTCGAGAACGCCCAGGTTATGGAGAACAGTCTTCTGAGGATAGTTGAGAGTCTCAACCTCGATCCGGGGCCCAGGACAATCGGAAACTTCGTCAGTTCAATTGTAGGAACTGATAGACGACAAGGCGCTCCCAACGTCCCGCGAACACTGGTCGCTTTGCCGGCTGCAAAATCAGGAAACGGCCTGAAAAATTTCTGGCTGGTTTTCATAATGCTTGCGGCAATCTCGACCGGTGGTACTGCTTGGTACTTCCTTCGGGCAGACCCAAAAAACACGCCCGAGCCTGATGGGCCGCTTTTAACCGAGTCTGAACCGATTCCCAACGAACCCGATGGCGGGAAATCCGCAGAACATATCGACGCCGGAACAATGCCACCACCCGACGCCGGAAAAAAATTCGCTGGCGCCCATCGATTAGGACTTCGAAGAAAGGTAAAATCAAAAATCACAATACCCCGACGAGATGGCGGCCTAGCGCCCAAGGATAGCGGCCCAGAGCATCCGGCAAGTGACGGTCGGCTGGCCAGTAACTCGCCTAAATTCAGCTTGAAGACAAACCGGCCGGTTTTTATTTACCTGGACAACAAGCCCAAACAAAACGCACCGCTTGTTCTACCAGACGGACTGAAGGGAACGCATATCTTGAAAATCAAAGACGGCCGGGGGCTCACGGCGGTTGTACGAATAGAAGCCGAGGGAATCAAAGGTGATATTCGGTTTGCATTTCGATCAACACCGTTTGCCATTCTGTCAGTAGACGGAAGCCCCAGAGGCCTGACTCCAATCGGTCAAATCCGCCTTAGTCGCGGCGCGCACGTTTTCTCTTTGGCAATTCCCAAACATAAGCCGTTAGTTCTCAGAATGAATATCAACTAAATCCTTGGCCTGGCTGTGCTAGCAGACTAGTATAGGTCATTCTACGAGGAACTAGCGTGCCCCGAGCCCTAATAGCGAGCATTATTGGATGGTGCTTATTCTCGGTCCAGGCAACCGATAGTTGGGCACAAGCCCCATCTCAACCAGACAACACCTATCGGGCTGGCCTGGCCTGCTTTGAGCAGCTTGATTTCAGCTGTGCCATAGAACTGCTCAGCGCGGCTGCACAATCCGGCGCAGCTGATAAGAACCGCCTAGTCGATATTTATCGCAAACTAGCCGAGAGTCATCTGGCTCTAGGCCAGCGTAAAGAAGCCGTCTCAGATTTCATCGCCCTGCTCGAAATTCAGCCGGCATACACAATAACTTCAGCCGGCATATCACCCAAGATTATCGATGCGCTCGATCAGGCCCGCCAACGCCTTGAAAAAACCAAACCCATTCCTGCTGAGCCGAACAGGCCGCCCAGCGAACCAGCCGGGATTGAATTTGGATTTACGGCCGGTGTCGAACTCCTGGTCGGTGAAGACAAACGGCTCTTGAAGGCCGGTCCGGTTTTTGAGATCGAGGGTAATTTCGTAATCAGCGGTCCCTGGCGAGCAGGTTTCGGGTTACGCTATACTTTCCACGATCTTTCGGAGAATAATTCCAGTATGCATCTTGGAGGTGCCTGGGCTTCATTCGGCGGCGATTGGATGTTAGGCCCCGTACACCTGGCCGCCCTGGGTGGCCTGGGTATCGCTTACTTTGGGATTCCAAATGAAGAAGGAAAAACCAATCTGCTCATCCCGCTGCGTTTTTCAGCCGGGTTATCGATTGGCTCGGGTGTCCAACTGGGATTAGTGCTGGAACCAGGCTGGCTTTTAAGCCTGGCTGATTCTCTCAAGAGTTCGTTCACTTTCTGTCTGGGTGGACGATTGCTGGCAGCCTTCTAAACGTTACATTAGGATGAGCCGATGCTCAAATTGATTCACTTGACTAGCGGGAAAGAATTTGATTTTCCGAACGAATCAGACGTCATGACCATTGGCCGTGCGGATACAAACCAGGTGGCCATTGATGATCCGCATGTGTCCGCATTGCACGGCCAGATCATTTGCCGCGAGACCGGATACTGTTTCCAGGATCTCAATAGCACCAATGGTTCGGCAGTTGTTCATCAGGGAAAAAAGACACTGATCGACAATACTATGGCAGCCGGCTTCCGTTTAGGGCCTGGCGACCAAATCCTACTCGGCAGTGATACCGAACCTGTAGTTTTAGAAGTTATCGGGATAACTGAATCAGTCCAGCCCGACAAGCCTATCGCAACCATGGTGGCGACCCAGCAAATGGCCTCGGCCGAAATCGTCGGCGGGCGTATTGAATCGGTCGGCGGAACCTTAGTGCCCTTCCTGGCTTTCACTGAAGATCTGGCCCGGGCCCTGACTACCGAGGATGCTTTTTTAGTATACTCGGCCTGCCTCAAAGTAGTTGGACCTCATGCAACAACGATTAATCTAGTTGATCTTGCCCAAGGAATTCCGCGAGTTATTTTCTCGATGCCTGAAAAGTCCAGACTGCCCGCCTGCAATGGCTTCAACGACCAGCCCCTTGAGAACGAACTTACTATAGTCGAAAACGGTCCCAAGCAGGGTCAAACCGCCAGGCTGCCGATGCGTCTCGATAACGATCATCTGCTGTATGTCCTGCTGGCGACCAGTCGCAAGGATTTTATTTCGACCGAGCTGGACTCGATTTCTCTGGCTACCAACTTACTGGCAGCCAGGTTGAGGCAACTGCATCTTGTATCAGAGCTACAAAGTGCCCGGGCTCGCCTGGCCGTAAAAAACCGCTACCTGCAAAAAAGAGCGCAAGGCCGGGCCAGCCATACCATGATTGGTGATAGCCCGGCCATGTTGGCATTGCGCGAGCAAATCCAAAAAGTAGCCCTGTCTGACGCGACCGTCCTGATTAGCGGTCCTTCCGGCAGCGGCAAGGAACTGGTTGCCCGCGAGATTCACCGTCTGTCGACACGGCATTCAGATATCTTTGCTGCGCTAAACTGCGGGGCGCTGGTCGACTCCTTGTTAGAACCCGAGCTTTTCGGGTGCAAGAAAGGCGCCTACACCGGAGCCAACCGAGACCGCGAGGGCTTGTTCGAAGTTGCTCACGAGGGCACGCTTTTTCTGGATGAAATCGGTGACATGTCCCCCGCCCTGCAAGTGAAACTCCTGCGAGTCTTGGAATCGCATGAGATTACCCCGGTCGGTAGTACTCGCTCTCGTCGGGTGAATGTCAGAGTCTTGGCGGCCACTCACCGGGATCTAAACAAAGAAGTCGCCAACGGTTCCTTTAGAGAAGATCTTTTTTACCGGATCAATGTATTTCCTATTCAGGTGCCGACCCTGACCGAACGCCGCGAAGATATTGGGCTCCTGGCGCGATACTTTCTGGACAAGTTCGCTCAAGAATCGGGTTCTAACGTGCATGATATTTCCGATTCGGCCATGCGCGTATTGGCCTCTCAGGCCTACCCCGGCAATATTCGCCAACTGGCCAATATAATTCAGCGAGCCATTTTGCTTGCCTCCGACCAACCGCGGATTGTTCCCGAACATCTGGCGATCGCTGAGGACAATCTGGTCGGGCAAGCCGTCGGCTCGGTCAAACCGGGCAAGCTAAAAGAACAGATGGGCGAAATAGAAAAGGCTCTAATAATCCAAACGCTGAAGAACACCAACGCCAACCGGACGCATGCCGCCCGACAACTTGGCATCACCCGACAGGCCCTTCTGGGCAAACTCAACAGATATGGAATCAAATAAGCCTTGAATCAATAACCAATGGAGGGTGATCATGCGCAGGCTCTTTCTAACCGTCGTCGTAATTGGGTTGATAACAGGTTTTCAGGCTCGTTCCCAGGAAACCAACCCCTATACTCATACTTTCGACATGCAGCTGCCACCGGCCTCGGTTTCCAGCTGCCCGGGTCCTCTATCTCTGGCATATAACCCGGCCGGCTTGGCTTGGGCACAATCATTCGATTTGTTGTTCGTTCATCATCAACGGTTGGATGTTGATCCGAATGCTCAGCGTCACTTCAGCGGGGGCGGTGACGGCCTGCTTCTGAAGCTGGGTGGTTTGGGCCTCGGTATACAATGGGTTCGCCCCTACGATGACGAAGAAAAATGGAACTATCTCAAGTACACTCTGGCGGCACCGCTGATTAAACAACAGTGGCTTTCGATCGCCTGGGGATTGGAAATACTGGATCCGACCAATACGAACGAGAGCCCGGCAGTTGATTTCATGTTAGGCGTCCTGGTGCGTCCTTTTCGCTACGTCAGCCTCGGGCTGGTCGGTCGCAACCTGGGTCGCGCAAAAATCAATGATCAGCGGGCTAATCGCTCACTCGATTTGGGTGTCTCGGTCCGTCCCCTCTGGTTCGCGCCCGAACGGGTTACACTCTCGGCCGACTTTCGCCTGGTGCAAGACGCTGACGATCCTCCCTTTCGATTTACCGGACATTTTTCCATTCTGGACGGGATCAGCCTCTTCGGCAGTGCCGATCTGGACGGCAACTTCGGCGCCGGCCTGCTCGTTGACTTTCAGCGGGTTGGAGCCGGTTCATATGTCAGCTTCGGCAACAAGCCCGATGAAATCGAGCTGGACGACGTATTGCTCATGGCCCGGGTTTCTGGTGATAATTACCCCGGGTTTATTATTTCCAAAGAAAAAACTGCCCAGTTCACGCTCGATAACGAGTTGATCAGCGAGCGACCTGTTTCACGCGGCTGGCTCAAGCGTCACGTGACGGCCTTCGACCTCGAGCGCGCCATCCGCCGGGCCACCAAGGATGTACGCATCGACTCGATTCTAATTAAAATCGAAGACCCCAATCTTGGCTGGACCGACGTACAAGAACTCAAGGCTGCCCTGGCGAAATTCAAACAGGCCGGCAAGAAAGTATTTTTCTATCTGCAAGATGCAGATAACCTGACGTACTACCTGGCTTGCAGCGCAGACAAGATTTTCATGAATCCCGGCGGCAACTTTTTCGTTAGCGGGCCGACCGTTGAAGCTCTCTTCCTGGGCGGCACCATGGATATGATCGGAGCCCGGGCTGAATACCAGCGGGTCGGCAAATATAAATCAGCCGTCGAAGCGCTCAGCCAGGAAGAACCGTCCCAACCCTATCTGGACGTAATGAACAGCCTGGCCGACGAATATTCCGACCAGCTGCTGACTGCCATGAGCGAAGGCCGCGGCCTGGGACGCCCAGAAGTCGAGAAGCTTGTCGACAACGGCTTTATGGACTCCGAAGAAGCTAAAGAAGCCGGCCTGGTTGATGAACTGCTCCACTTCGATCAGATCGACGAGACTCTGCTGAACTCGCTTGGTCACCGACCAAGTCGAATGAGACGTTATCTCTTCGAAAGATGGCACCAAGATCGCTGGGGCGGGCGCCCAATAATCGCGGTTGTTCAGGCTAGCGGGTCAATCGCCTACCGCGACTCGTTCATGTCGGGCATGGATGCCCGGCAGATCGCCAAGATCCTGGCCAGCTTAAGAGATAATTCAGATGTGGCCGCCGTCGTCTTACGAGTCGATTCACCCGGGGGAAGCGGGTCGGCCTCGGATTTGATCTGGCGACAGGTCATTCGATTGAAACAGCGCAAACCGGTCATAGTATCAATGGGTAGCGTTGCAGCCTCGGGCGGCTATTATATCAGCGCCCCGGCGGATGTAATTGTCGCCAATCCGGCCACGATTACCGGGTCAATCGGCGTGTTCTCCCTCTTCTTTGATCTGAGCGAGCTATATGCCAAGATTGGTGTCAGTAAAGAGATTGTCAAAAGAGGCCAACTGGCCGACCTGGGCAGTACTTTTCGCGGCCGAACAGAACAAGAAATGGAACTGCTCAAGAAAAAGATCGACAAGTTTTACGAGGGCTTCATTTCCAAGGTAGCCGAGGGACGCAAACAGACAACTGAAGAGATCGACAAAGTCGGCCAGGGTCGAGTCTGGACGGGTCGCCAGGCAAAAGAAAAGGGCCTGGTTGACGAACTCGGCGGTCTTTCAAAAGCAATTGAAATCGCCAAGACAAGAATTGGCATGAAACCTGATGAAGAAGTCAGCCTTGCTTTTCTACCACGCCCTGAATTCTCATTGCGAACCATGCTCGGCGAATTGGGCATAATGACTGCCGAACCCGACATTATTCCGGCCAGGCTGCGTGAATCAATCCAGCGCTTGGTCGAACTGAGTATTCTAAGTGCTGAGCCTGTCCTGCTGATGCTGCCCTTCTCTCTGAATATTAAATAGTACCCGTCTCAAAACTATTGTCTTACCCACACGCAGTACTGGGTGCTGCTGGCGGAGTCCCACTTGGTACGCAGTTGGACCATCGCTTGCCTGCAGTTGGTCTCATCACGGAGGCCGGAGCCATAACAATCAAAGCCGTTGTCCCAGGAGACCAAACAATTCGGCAAACCACACGACTTGCTGCAGTTGTGATCCATCAGGCTGCCATCATAGCCTGGCAGGTAAGGGACCGTGGTCATACCGGCGGCGTCTTCTTTGTTAGGAGACAGGTCGGGGCAGCTCTTGCCGG
>JAFDKH010000219.1 GCA_019307065.1 Deltaproteobacteria bacterium | reverse complement strand
CGCTGAGGTGCTCGTTTTTACACAATATTAGGGTTTTTTACGGACGGTTTCGACGATAGACGGCCAGCAGCTTGGCCTGACCGAATACCATTTTTTTCAAAGGATAGAGAAACTCGAAATAGTCCAGCTGGAAATCGAAGGCAAACCCGACCACTGGCAGGGGCGGCAAGATGACATACCGGGCAGACATGGCGTAGAGCGAGCGGGCCGGGCCGGGGGGCAGATCGTCAGGGTCGGGGGTCTTTATCGCCTGCCTAATGCCTTGCATGACCGCCCGGTCGAAACCGGGGTGGCCGGATGTCTCAAAAAGCTTAGCCTTTAGTTGGCCAGCAGCATTGACTTTGACTTCAACAATAGTAGTTACTTTTGCCCCGTAGCCATCATCTTGAAAAGCAGCCAACTGAACGTCAAGCATGCTGGTGTCGATCGACTGATAGGGGTCTTCATCTAACGGTCTGAAACCGAAACCATCCGTGGCGGCGGCGTTTTCATACCAGCCGCCAAGCCAGTTCCAGACGGTCCGGCGCAGCCAGGGGCCGGAAATCTCGGTGATTTCGGAATCATGTACCTGGCTGAAATCGGGAGTCCAGTAGTGTTCCATGCGCTGGGCCAGGTAGGTCCAGCCGGGATCCACATTTCCGCGCCGGGCCCGTTGACGAGCGAGCAAGTCGTGAAAATAGCCGTCAATGCGGCCCTTGACTCGCTGATGTTCTGTCGGTTCGGTTTGATTTTCCTCAGGCTTCATGGTCGACAACGGCTGCAAGCCGACGTCCTCGATATCTAGTTTGAGCCTTCGCGGGCCGGGCAGTGGTGATGGATAACGCGGGCCGGCCTCTTCGGGTTGCTTTGCGGGCGGCCTGATCTTTTTTTGGGGTTTCTCGGTGGGTGGTTCGATAAGCACGGAAGGGTGTTCGACGTCTTCGCCCAGCAGAAAAATGCATAAACAAGCTATGACCAGGGTTGCCAGATTCTTTTTTGTACCTGTCACCAATTTCGGCTCCCAGGGTGTAACAAGCGGCGGCAGCAGACTATTTCCGCGATTTTCATGGATGATTGTAGCACTTATATCTCCTGTAGGTATAGACAATCGGAAATGCCGGACTTAATATATGTAAGAAAGGAACTCGGATGGATTATGTCTGGCTACTCGTAATTTTGGCCGTCTGGATCTTGTTACAGGCAGTGATTCTGCCTCGCTTGGGAGTTTCAACCTGAATGTCACCAGCTTGCCGGTCCGGCAAGCGCGACGAGGCCGACCAGATCGATGAGAAACCCGACGATCCCGGAGGTCATCAGAATGCCTAACTGGCTCAGACGCATTGGGCGACCAATCATGTCGGCTGCAATCTTCGCCGGAATAGGCGCACTTATCAGTCTCGGCATGCAAGCAGCCGGCAACACCTGATCGCTCTGGTGCAACCCCGCGGTCGCGGTGCCGGCATTTGGTCTTGGAGGATTTCTGGTTGGCCTGAATAAGTCTGAAAGTCGCGAGTAGTCTATTTTTCTTTTCTAGATCTTTACTTTAACGAACGCCAAAGAAGTTGATTCGATAGTCTGGTCGCTGTAGCATCGTTGGTACGGGAGCCAGGCTTGGATCAAACAACCTTTTCATTCTCGGTTCCACCGGCAACCCGCCAGAGGCTGGTTCACCCGGCCCGTCTCGATTCAGTTTGTCGACAGTGGGGCCTGCGTTTCGAGAAACACTTTTCTAAACCTTTCGAAATAAAATTTACTAACAACACCTCGACCATGATTTCATCGCGCAATCAGTCAGGCAGGCTTCAGCTCAGGCTGCACAATATGTTTATCGAAGCAAACGACCTGGTGCTGAAGTCTTTGGCTGACTATTTACAAGGCTTGCACAAAGGCGACCGGCGCCTGGACCGGTACATTCGACAAAACGCCAACCGGGTTGGCCGGCGGCGGCTGGCTAACTCGCTGGGCGCTGTGGGCCTACGATTCGATTTGAGCACAATTCGTGACGCATTGAATCGGGCTTATTTTAAAACCCCGGTCGACATTCCGGTAGTTTGGGCCAGAACCCGAAGGCGCCGTAAACAGCGCAGTATTCGTCTGGGTTCATACTCTTTTGAAGACCGGGTCATCCGGATTCATTCGGCCCTCGATCAGGACTTTGTGCCGGCCTACGTTGTGGTTGGAGTCGTCTATCACGAAATGTTGCACCACGATTTAGGAGCAGTTCACACAGGTGGCCGGTGTCTGGTTCATACGGGCCAGTTCAGAAAACGCGAACGAGCCTTCGTTCATCATCGACGGGCCGAGGCTTGGGAGAAAAAAAACTTGTCAAAACTGATAAAACCGCCGGCTAGCGGCATATCGAGATATCTGGCCGGCCGAGTCCATCAGACTTGACCAAACCCACCCAAAGGCGGTAACTTATCTATATATTTCAAGACAAGGGGCAATAATGAATACCGGGAGTGTACAAAGACTATTTATCTTAGCCTTGATTCTTGGGCTGGCTGTATTGGCTACTGGTTGTGGTGGGGTCGGGGCCACTCAGGACGAGAACCAGCCGTTGAAGGTACTCGATATTTATCCGCAGTTGGGTGAAACCGAGATTGCGATCGATACGTCAATAATTGCGGTGTTTTCTGACAATGTCTTTGCTGAACAAGATTGTTCCGACAGCACAAATCTGAACACTTCGACTTTCGCTCTGAGATCATGCCCCGTGGCTGGAGGCGGCCAGGCTGTTAACAGCATGGTTACTTGCTCTATCTTTTATGAAGCCGACGGCACGACAGTAGTGCGGGAAGAGAGAACAACCGCTGTTTTGGTGCCGCAATCTCCTTTGGATGCGGCGACCAGGTACTGTATTACCATCCTGGAAACTGTCGAGGGAGAAACCAAGGACGCCCTGGGCGTTGTGGTCGAGTCATATTTTGTAACCAGCCAGTAGGGCGCTAATTGGAGAAACCATGAACAAGTATGGAAGCAAAGTTTTGGCATTGGCAGCAATCTTGTCGTTTGTATCGGCTGGTTGCGGTGAACCAATGACGACTGCACCCAATGCCCTCAAAGTAGTTTTTCTTCCCCTGGATGGGGCCGCCAATGTGAGCCTGGATACCAGCCCGAGTATCTATTTTTCTGCGGATGTGGCCGAATCATCGCTGGGGGACTCAGTTTTTCTGCAATCTTCGACTTTAACTTGCACCACGGTCGACGAGGTCGAGACATGCGAGTGCGGGACAAGCTGGACTTCAGTAGCCGGCTCCGCCGAGTTGAGTGTTGACAATCCCAAGGTAGTCGTCTTCGAACCGCAAACGGATCTTTCAACCAGCACCTGTTACCTGCTGGTGATTACCACCGCCGTTAGGGGCGCTACTCAAGGTCCTCTGAACGATATCGGTTTGCCTCAAACGAACAAAGACGCGCTCGGCCTGGCAAGCTACATCAAGGTCGGCGCCATGCAGTTGTTCAGCACCGTTAGATAAAGTCTGTCGGATAATTCGAAGAATCTAGTATGTTGTCATCCCCGAATGCCTTAATCGGGGATCCAGCCTATCGCAACAATAGTAACTCTCCTGGATTCCCACCTGCGTGGGAATGACGGGATAACAATGTCAGATTTAGGGCGGCACGATTAGATTGCCGGATTCTTCAGGCGGTTCTTCGGGAGCTGACTTTTCTGCCTCAGACATTTGGTCGACGATCTCTTCCGGGTCGCGGAACATCTTCATAACCAGTCGAACAAAAAACGGGCTTTGCAGGGCAGTGAAATCCTCAGTTTCGAGTTGCCAAGCCGCCGCAGCCGCTTGCCGGGCTACGTCTTGCTTGTCGGTCAAGAACAGCTGGGCGGCCATTTCGAACAGCCTGTTCTGGTAGAGTTCTATTCGCTCCTGACTGCCAAGCAGGTCCTCAACCGCCCCGTCCAGCGCCTTTTTGACCTGGTCGATCTTCTGCTGCTTGTTGATGGTCAACTGACTAGTTTCGATTTCCTGGATTTTGGCATGCAGCGCCTTGAGGGTCTCCTCGTCGGGGAGCCAGTCGCTGAACTCGGCGATATCTTGCAGTCCGGCGGCGTTCTTGACCAGTTCGGGAGTCTTGTCTAATTCGCTTTTATCAAAATATGAACGCGGATCGGCAATAGTTACTTTGTCGGCCTCGGGCAGATTGCTGGATGCTTCCAGGTATCCCTCTGGAAGTGCCTTGGAGACGGCTCGACTTTTTGCCACCGCGGCAGCCAGCCTCTGTTTTGCCTCGGAGTAAGTAATATCCAGAAGAGGAATCTGCTCGGTGCTCATGATCTCCTTAGAAATCATTCGATAGCGACTGCGTCCAATTACCCCGCCGGAGAATTCTGTCAGACCTTCTTGATCGTTTACCTCGGCCTGGTAAACAGCCACGCCGCCGTGCACGTAGCGGGCCAACCAGATCATCCGGCTGCCATTTGAAGTTAGAGGAGTGAGATGGCAGGCCAGATCAGGATCAGCCGTTTCCATTTTTCGATCGAGAATAGACGAGCCACCTTCGTCGCTGACGGAAACATTCATTCCGCGGCTGCGCATGCGATGTAAAATGCGCTTGGCTTCTTTTTTCACCTGCTTATGAGTTGTCATGGCCAGCAAGTCGTTGAGTTGATCATCGTCATCTTCCTGCTCGGCCAGAATGCAGAAAGCCACCTGGAATGGAATCGAAAGTTTTATGACTTCCCGAGGATCAGCTCCGTCGACCAGCTTTAAAGCTGCATCAAAATGCTGATTGTATTGCTCTGCAGCCAGGCCTTCGTGACCGGCCTGGGCGGCTAGTTCCCCCCGCTCACCCTTTTTTAGCTGATCGGCCAAACGCTGGCTAAACGGTTTTGTGCCTTTTTTCTTTTTGCCCATGAGCGAAAATACCTCCATCTCCCGCCACTTTGCTTCTGACGGGCTGCTAAGCCCGGCGATTATCCACAACCAGGATAGTCAAAGCAATCTAATTTTGATGACTGCCGCTAAACGGCTTGACTAGACCGTTTTGCTTTGATTACGATGACGACGGTCGAGGAGGACCCATGGCATTCGAGGTAATCGGCGTTGGGCACTGTGCAGTAGATTATTTGGGGAGGCTAGAGCGCTACCCGGATGTAGATTCAAAAACTGAGTTGTCCGAGTTTAGCATGCAAGGCGGCGGGCCGGTTGCCACAGCGATGGTGACCCTGGCTGCCTTGGGAACTCATGTTTCGTTCATCGGTAAGATTTCGGATGATGATTTTGGAATTTTCATCCGGCAAGGTTTAAGGGAAGCCGATGTTGATACCAGCGGACTGGTTGTCGAGCCTGATCTGGTGTCGCCTTACAGCTTCATTGTAGTCGAAAGTAAAACTGCAAAACGGACCGTATTCTGGACGCGCGGCAATGTGCCCGTTTTACAGCCTGACGACATCAAGCTAGAGCTTATCGACGGGGCCAAAGTACTCCACGTAGATGGAATTCAAATGCAGGCCCAGATTGAGGCCGCCAAGTATGCCAAATCCAAGGGAGTCCACGTGGTGTATGATGCCGGCTCTCTGCGCGAAGGCATGGAAGAACTGATTGGCTTGACCGACACGCTGATTGCCTCTGAGAGATTTGCGGCTGAAATGGGTTCGGGTGCCCTGGCCGAGAGCCTTAAAAAGCTGACGGCCAAAGGTCCCAAGACCGTCGTCATTACAATTGGCGAGGACGGTTCGGTCGGCATGGAGAACGAAGAAACTTACATTGTACCGGCAATCGCGGTGGAGGCAGTCGATACTACCGGTGCCGGAGATGTCTACCACGGCGCATTCATCTACGGGCTCATTCAAGGCTGGAGTCTGCGTGAACGCATGCGTTTTGCCAGCGCCGCAGCCGGGCTCAAGTGCCGTTCGATAGGCGGCCGGGCGGGGATCCCAACTCTTCCAGAAGTCCACCAGGCTTTGACCTGGTAGGCTGACTATCCGGGAAATAGCTATTTCCCATTACACTAAAATTGAAAAACATGTGCGCTGCTCAGTAAAGCCAGGCAGTGGTTTGCGCGGGGTCGATGCCCGCGCGCCCTTATTTTTTGCGGTCCGGGGCCATTTTGGCCTTGACAGTTCTAAATTGCTTCAGTACACTCGCGACACTTGAACGATAACGACTTCATTTTTTCGTGCTTTCCGAAAGGGAGCATTTGGTATAAATCTTGGTGTAAAGGGAGGAAACATGACCAAGGCTGAATTGATCAACGAAATACTGAAATCCAAGGGCATTCCTGAGATGTCCAAGAAGGCAACTGGCGAGGTTGTTGATGCTGTATTCTCAACGTTGTCAAAAGCAATCAAGAAGGAAAAACGGTTTGTCTATCCGGGCTTCGGCACCTTCTCGGTTCGCAAACGCAAAGCCCGCATGGGCCGCAATCCCCGGACGGGTGAAAAAATCAAGATTGCCGCCACCAAGACAGTGACTTTCAAACCGGCGCCGCAGTTCAAGAAAATTCTGTAATCTGGTTTACTTGAGAGCAAGGCGGGATTGCTTTATGGGCAGTCCCGCTTTTTTAGTTTCAAGATCGGCCTGGTTTTGGCAGAGTAGCCAAAGACCATTACTTTGGAGGAAGCTGTGGAAATGGATCAACTCGGTGAGTCGTTACTGGAACTCATCAGGCTGACTGCCTGTGATCTGCCTCCCGATGTCGAAAGAGTGTTGGCGGCTGCCAGAGACGTTGAACTTGGCCGAGCCAGGTCGACCCTGGATTGGATGCTCAAGAATGTGGCCGAAGCGCGAAAAATGTCCTTACCGATTTGCCAGGACACCGGAACTTTGATTTTTTACGTCGAGCACGGACCGGACTGGCTGCCGGCTGAATTCGAAAAAACCGCAAAACTTGCCGTGAGTGAGGCAACCAGCCGATCTTTTCTGCGGCCGAATGCGGTTGATCCGATCAGTGGTAAGAACTCGGGCAATAATCTGGGACCGGGCAGTCCCTATTTCCACTTTAGTCAGCATGAGCAGGTCGGAAAGTTGAAAGTCAGGTTGATGCTGAAGGGCGGCGGCAGCGAAAATTGCGGGACTCAATACGCCTTGCCTGACAACGATCTTGGTGCCGGACGAGACTTGGATGGAGTAAAGCGTTGTATTCTGGACGCGGCCTTCAAGGCTCAAGGTTTTGGATGTGCGCCGGGAACCCTGGGAGTCGGAATCGGTGGTGACCGGATGACTTCTTTTCTCGAATCAAAAGAGCAACTCTTCAGGTCCCTAGACGATCTGAACCCCGATCCGCTCCTGGCCGAACTTGAAGCCGAAATGAAAGCCAAGGTCAATCAGCTTCAAATCGGCCCGATGGGGTTCGGCGGCCTAACGACCGTCTTGGGAGTAAAGATCGGGACACGCTACAGACTGCCGGCCAGCTATTTTGTGTCGGTTAGTTACATGTGTTGGGCTTACCGTCGCCGCAGCCTGCTTATTGCGGACGGCCAGGCCAGTTATGAATAGCCAGCCACGGGAGTCAGGAATGATTTCGATAAACCTGCCGGCAACTGAAGATGAAATCAGGGCCCTGAATATTGGAGATGAAGTTGGAATCAGTGGGGTAATGATTACGGCTCGTGACGCTGCCCATAAGTATTTAGTCGAGTTCGACGCGCCGGAGGTCAAAGAGTATTTGCGTAACGGCATGATTTACCATTGTGGTCCGATCGTCAGGCAGGTAGACGGCCAGTGGCAGTTCGTTGCGGCCGGGCCGACCACTTCAAAACGTGAAGAACCATATGAGGCCGACGTCATTGCACGTTACGGGGTTAGGGGAGTAATCGGCAAGGGCGGCATGGGTGAACGGACTTTAGCCGCTTGCCGGGAATACGGGGCGGTTTACCTGCATGCCATCGGTGGTCTGGCAGTCATCCTGGCCCGCTCGGTCAAACGAGTTCGCGAGGTCCACAAACTGGACGAATTCGGTGCGCCCGAGGCAATGTGGGTAATTGAAGTTGACAACTTTCCGGCCGTAGTGACCATGGATTCGCACGGGAAAAGTATTCATGCCGAAGTCCTCGAGAAATCTGCTAAGCTGGTTGCTAGACTATCAGAGTCCGGATAACGGAGGCTGCCATGAAAGGCGCATGTTCTATTGTTGCGATTATTTTTCTTCTACCGCTCTGGGCCGGTTGCGGCGGTTCAACGGAAGTCAACAACACCGATGCCCTGGCCTATATTGGCCTCTCGGTCGGCAAGGTCTTCAATTACGATATCGACATTGGTCTGACACTTCCCCAGGCTGGCAAGCTGGAAGTGATCAAGCTCGACCTGGAATACGCCAACGGAATTGAGGCCTACCAGGTGGAGATGCGCCAAAACAACAATTTGATTGCCACGCGCTGGTTTCAGATTACATCTGAAGGCCTGTTCTTACTGGGTGAGGGAGTCAAAGAGGGAAACGACTATGTCGAGAGGACATACCTGACTCCGATCAAACTGGTTTGTTATCCTTTGGAACAGCAGAACGGCCAACTAGTTCAATTCTGGTCGACTCAGAGTGATATCGAAGAGGGCGGCAGCGAAAACCACCGCTTTGATAACAACGGCAAGGCCACACTCGATTTGCCTGCCGGACAATACGAGACTTTTGGGTTGACCCACACCCGGTCGATAGACGGGGGTGCCACTATTGCCCTGGAAGAGAATTTCTCGCCCGAGAACTTCTACGTCCAGTTCGAATTCCCCAAAGACTCTATTTGGCAATTGAAGTAGCCGTTGGGTGGCTCAGCCGCCCTCCTCGACGATCGAGAAGCGGATTTCTTCGCCGTTGGCGGCTGTTTTGCAGGGATCAAAGTGATCGGCCAGGACCATGGTTCCGCCCGGGGCCGACTGGTCGGGCGGCTCCCAGACCCAGGTCTCGATGCACTCTCCGGCCGTACAGGAATCCCCGGGGCCGGTGCATTGTTCGAACTCGTCAT
>JAFDKH010000218.1 GCA_019307065.1 Deltaproteobacteria bacterium | reverse complement strand
ATTGCGGTATGCCAAACCCAAACGGGTGTTTCGTCGATCATGGCGATCGACGGTTCGGCCGTGTTCTCGAACCTATCTACCAAAAGAATGATATCACCCGGCCTCAGATAACTCGTGTCCAGTACTTCTGTTCTGACAGGATCAAGCCCGGGCACCCTGACGCCCAATTCGTGCCAGGCGACCGAATCGGTCGGCAGGGTCGAAAATGATTTCCAGCGACAGCGGCCGATACGTTCGGCGGCGTAGAATATTATGCCCTGACAATCGATACCCTCGTCGGTTTTGCGCAGGCGCCCGCCGAACTCGTACTCGACCCCCAGCAGTTCCCGGGCCGCCGCCAAGAATCTCGCCGCCCGCTTAGGAAACATCCCGCGCGGTAGGTTGATTTGCTTTTTTAAAAACGACCAGGGATTGATAAAGCGCTCGTTCAGCTCGACCTTGGTCATGGTCAGGAAGGAGGCAACCCCAAAGTCATCGAAGCGCTTGCGAACTTCGAGATGCAAATGGTCATAGTTGCCACCCAGAGCCTTGGCTTCACTTCTGGAAAAAAGCCTGCCCAGCTTGGTCTCGTGGGTGACATGTTTGCCCAGGGCCGGATAAACTTCGGCCAGGTGTTTGTATGAGCTGAATAGAGCCGCACCATTGGGTAACTTGTGCTTGACCACAACGGTGGTGTGCGGTTCGGCCAGGTGAATCGAGCATACAACCCCTGCAGCCAACGGGTATACATCTGGCTTGGCACTCGTTTTCTTGCGAGGTACCAAATCGAGGCCGGTATGAATGTGGCCCTTCTTGTAACTTCGCCGGCCGGCGCCAAAAGTGCTTACCACCTTTATTGTCTTGAGCGACTTCCGGTTTTTGGTGACAAACGGCAAATACCATTCGCTGGCAGGCATCTGCGGATCGACTTCGATAGCAGCATCTTTGAACCTCTCGGCCTCTTTTTCGATTTCGTCGCCCGAAACCGGCCAGGTCAGAAACAACGCCAGACCGATCAACATAATCGTCCCGTTGGCACGCATAGCAGTCTCCTCCCTATTGTACGTCTAGTTTAATACGCAGGATTTGTGCCAACCGGCTGCAAACTACAGCAGTTTGATTTTGCTAAGGAAAATATTAGCCACAGATTTGATAGCCAGCAATCGAGTCATGTTTTATACACATTCGTAAAAACATCTTACAATAGTCAGAGATCCAGCTTGAGCCAGATTCCCAGTTCGAAACGCTGAGCAGGCACCGAAAGACCGTCAATTAAAATCTGGCGCCAGCTCTCGGGGGTGGATTCGGGAATCATGGCTTCATCAATTGCGGGTATCTCAGTCGGCAGCCTGAATTCGCCGTAGTCTCCGAAGTGGAAAGTCGCAAAGGCGCTCAGCTGGAGGTAGGTAAGCAACCTTACCTGATAGTCGAGACGCGCAATCCAGGTGCCGTCGCTCATGTTGGTGATGCCGCTCAGAAAAAAAGTAGTGTCGTTCCAGTCACCCGGTTGCATTAGCGCAAGGTAACCCGAGGCATAGTGCTGACCAAGGTAAAAGGGCATATAGTTGCCCTGCATCAAAAGCCAGGTGTACAGCTGTGAGTCTTTGTTTGTGGCATCATTGTAAAAATACTCGACTCCGATTATCAGGCTGTCCTGATCCGAATACATAATGGCCACTTCGGCCCCGGCGGTCAGTTGGGGAATCCAGTCATCCTCACGGCTATATTCTTCGGGAAATACCAAATTCAGCATATCGAACCGGCCGCGCCAATAGGGTGTCTTATCTCCGTGCACAACAGCGGCCTCGACCCGCAGGTCGAATTCCCAAACTGCTGAAGAAATATCCAGCCCGAGCCTGAGCGGCTGGTCTTTACGATAGGCAGCCGAAACAGCCAACTCGTTACTGCCGAAAAGAAACTCGGCCCGAAGCGCCCCGCCGACCTCTTCGGGAGTCGTGGCACCGTCCAGGTTGGCCACCGCGTAGAAGTTCCAGCCCAGGCTCTCGACCGGGATGTGCACTTTTATCAGGCTGACTCCCAGACGTTCGTCGAAGGTAGCCAACGGATCGCGATGTTGCTGGTTGAGGAAATCAGTCGGGTTCCAGAAACGGCCCGAACCCCAGCGGATAACCTGGCGCCCGACGGTGATATACGCCACCCGCCCGATGTCAAACTTGAGCCAGAGCTGATCCAGAAAAACATCCAGGGCCTGAGTACCAAGCATGGCATTGTAGGGATCGTTTTCGTCGACCGTAAAATCGTACTGCAGCCTTCCGCGCACGAATGCCCGTAAATGATCATTCGGCCGGCCGTCCAGGTACAAGTGCAACAAGTTGGGGCTGGCCAGACGATATTCATCGAAGGAGCCATCGCTAGACTTGTCAAACTGGTAATACTGCAAGCGCATGTAAAGATCGCCGCCAATATCCAGAAAGTCATCGACTTCGGCCAGCTTGCTTTCCAGCAATCGATCGGAATTCGGCGGGACTTCATCCTGGCTGCCGCCGAACATCTCTTCTTCGCGATCGGACTGATCGTCGTCGGCCAGGGCCGCCATGCTACAGAATTGACAGACAGCCAGGGCGACAACGAACGTCAGCAACCGCATGGATTTTTGAGTCAACAGATTCATCGGCTTTTACTTTCCAACCATGCTTTCGTGAAAATATTTGCCTTGAGGGAATTCAAATCGACTTTCTGTATGACAATCGTTGTGCGGTTGCCTTTTTCAATCTCATCGTAAATGCGAATCTGCTTGGGGAAATAGATGTCGGCGCCTTTTGATGGGCTGAACATCTTTTCCCATTTTGGATAATATGAAGTCCGCATCAATTTACCGGACAAGGCATGCTCCTGCGACTTGAGCATGTTGGAGGTACCCACGTCGACCCAGACGTGCATGACCGGATAGGCGACATCGGCGTCTGGCTTGGCTGTCAATTTGAGGTGGTAAACCTTGAACTTGCCCAGTTTTTCCTCGGCCACGTAAGCCGCATCGAATTCCTCGGTCAGGCGTGATTCATCATAGTCTGCCCGGCGCGAGTCGGTCCCGCCGATGCGCTCACGCTCGGTACGTCGATCCCATTTGCCGGTGGCCGGATCGTACATGAATAGGTTTTTGTCGATGCGTAGATAGCCCCTGCCGGCTTCGGCCTTGGGTTTCAGAAACAACATCATCAGTTTGTCGTCGGCATCCCGCCGATAAACCACCAACTGATAGATCAAGTCGTTCTTGTCGGTTTCTTTGCGCTCTAAATAGATCAAGGCCTTGTAATCACCCGAATTGCGTTGGCGATCGTCGAGTACCTTGATTAATGCATCGACTTCAGTTTGGCTCAGATCTTTGGCGAGTGATGGTGCGGCTGCGCAAAATAAGACGACCGACAAGACAAGCAACCAAATTTTTGAAAACATTTTCATGGTTTTTCCTCCACGGTAACCATATCAAAACGACAGTTTTGAGACGGCCACCAACCTGCTAACCGGCATGATGAATAGCCGTCACCGGCTGCATGCGCGCAGCCCGCGAGGCGGGCCAAATAGCACTCAGACCGGTAATCAGCGTAAAAATCCAGATGACATGAACAACCTGCCAGGGAGTAACCGACATGTGCAGAACATCGCTCATCATTATTGCTTTTATTGCTTCGTTGGAAATTTCCCAGGCCGCGGCGTCGATGGCTAATGAGATCCAGGCCCCGGCCAGCGACCCGAGCGTGGTGGCAAACAACCCCAGCAATAGCATCTCGGACAGAAACATCATTAGAACCTTGCTACGGGTCATACCAATCGCCCGGACCGTCCCGATTTCCTGGGTGCGCTCGCGCACGGAGATCCACATGGAGTTCATGATGCCCACGGCGATAATTACCATTAGAACACCAATCAGCGAAAATGAAATCCCGTCCAGCGCCGTGGTCACCCAACTTAGAAACGAAATCTCATCGCTCCAGATGGTCAGGTCGAGTTTCTGACCGGTCCAGTCTTCGCCGGCAACCGTCTCGAACTTGAAGAAAAACGGTGCCGGCTGGTGATCCATCAGGCGATAGCCGGCTTTCTTGTATACTTCGCGCAGGTGGCCCATGACCTCTTCGGCCTTGGAAGGATCTTTGAGATAAATCATGACCACGCTCGACGAATCCGGCTTGGTTTGGTAAAGCTCGTGGATATCTTCTTTGGGCAAAAACAAATTCCAGTTGCTCATATAACCGAAGTCTTTGGCAATAGCCGCAACTGTCACATCGAGCGTATTAGTGCGGCCGCTGCCGGTCGGCGCGGTTATAGTCAAGTAATCGCCGACTTCAACCCCCAGGCGTTTGGCCTGGCTTACAAAAATCAAAGCCGAGTGCTTTTGAGACAGCTTGCTCAGGTCGCCGAAAACCTCGTCGCGCCCGCCTTCCTTGTATTCGCTCTCCTTGGCCAGCTTGAGGACCTCGGGTAGGCGGGTCTCGTCTTCGATATCGATCCCCGAGGGGCTGGCATAAAAACTATGTCGGTCTGAAATAATCTTGGCCCAGGCGCGGTCGCGGTCGACGATATGATCGAGCCCGGGCGTGTTTTCCTCGGCTATCTTTCTGATTTTGTCTACTCCGGTAATCATCGGCCAGGCCTCGGTCGGCTTGCTTTTGTAGAAACCTGCCACATTGACATGCCCCGATGAAATTGCCGTAGCGTTGCGGATCATGGTCTCCGAAAGTCCTTGAGAGACGGACAGCATGATCATCAGCAACATGGTCACTATAGACAGGGCCAGGGTCAGCAAAATGGTTCGCCGTTTGGCCTGCAACATGTTTCTGAATGCAATGGTTAGATAGGCACCCATGGCTTACTCCCTGGCCTGCATGGCGACAAACGGCTGAATGCGCGTGGCGATAAAGGCCGGATAAAAGGTGGCCACCAGACTGACAAACAAGATAACGACCCATGCCCCAATCATGTTGCCCAACCCGACGGTCGGGAACAAGCGCGGGCCGGAAAATAAAAATACGAGTATGTCGGCTACAGCCGGAATGCCTACATGACCGAAGATAAGCATCACTATTGCCCCCACTATTGAGCCTAACAACCCGGCCGCCATGCCCAACAGAATTGTCTCCAGCATGAAAAGACCCAGGATGAAGCGGCTTTGCCCGCCGATTGCACGCATGGTGCCGATTTCAACTGTGCGCTCCATGGTGGCCATGATCATGGTGTTGTTGATCACTACCAGGGCCACCAAAAAGATGATGAAGATCGCCACATATAAGACTACTCGCACAAGTACGACCAGCTGGCCGACGATACCCGAGGCGGCCTGCCAGTCGATAACCTGAATTTCGAGTTGGTTGGCGGCGATCGTCTGCTCGATCGCCACACGTGTCTCTTCGAGCTTTTTGGGATCATCGAGAATGATAGCTGCATTCAAGGCCACTCCATGATCAATGTCTTTTTGCTCATAGGTAGACTCATGGATGGCCATGCCGTTTTCGGTTTTCTTCTTGAGATCGACGCCGGCAAATTCGTCGAAGCCGGCGCCTTGATCCAGGCGGGCTTCAACTTGGCTGTCTGCGCCGAACAGGGCCGCCTCAGCATCCGTGGCCCCAATGTCCGTCAGGCCGACCTCTTCTTTGATACCCTTGAGTTCTTCGAGCTTTTCGGCGGTCATCATGCCGTAAAGATCGCGGAAGGTCAACATGTCGAGCAGGTTAAAGGCACCGGCCAAATCAGACGATTCGAGCCCCTTGAAGCGGAATGTCCCGTAGACCTTTACGTTGGATGACTTGATATAACCGCTTCTAGTATAGGCCCTGATCGTAATCACATCGCCGATATTGAACTTATAAAGCTTGATCAACGGGGCGATTTCTTCGAAAAAGAACTTGTGCCGTTCATTCAGATTGTCATCGTTGACAAGCAAGAATGCCTGGACGAGTTCTTCGATATTGCCCTTTTCTTGCGGCATCAGTTTTTGCAGTCTGGCCGACAATAGTTGAGCCTGGTCGGGTTCCAGCTGGAAAGTGATCCGGCGATACTGCCTGGCGATGCGCTCGACTTGATTCTGCAAGAGTGGATCTTTTCTTATTTTCTTGCCCTTGAGGGTGGTTTCCTCGTGCAAATCGTCGAGCTCACGGGCCACCTGGTTGCGAACAATGTCGTCGTAAAACTTCTGATTAAGCAACAACCCACGCGACCCCTGGGGCACCATCTGGCCATTGACAATTTCGAAACTTTCGAAGTGTTGGGCGAACAAATGCAAGTCGGTGCCCAGATAACGCATGAAGAGACCCTCGGCCTCATCCACCAGGGGAGCTAGTTTGGTATCCAGAAACTCGACGACCTGGTCGGATCTTGTTTTGACATCCACCCAGAAATCGTCGGACAAGACGCGCTCGATATTCGTAAGGCCCTTTTCTACTTCTTCGCGATTGGCTAAGACCTCGAGCCGGTTTTCGAACTCTTTCTTTAGCAGCTCAGCCATAGCCCGAATCTTTGTAATCACAGCCGCTAACAAATCGGGTGCGTCTTTTTCTAGGACCTTACGAAACGATTCAATGGCGTAATCGAGTTCGGTGGCTGTGTAGAACTCGACAATATCGATACCCATCGGCACAACTGCCTTGACGTTGGGCACCGCCAGCATCGCCTTTTTGATTTTGGCGTAGTCGGGCATGCTGCCGATGTCGGGTGACCCCATGAACCCGCCGCCAAACAAAGCCAACTCGTCCTTGGCTTTTTTATCGTAGACCTGCAGGTGGCCGGCCACGCTGGAAATTATGCTCTTGTTCATGGTGTGTTCGATGCTGTCGAGCAGCGAGGTGCCGACAACCACCAGGAACGCGCCAAAGGCGATCAGGAACCCGACCAGTAAGTTCTTGCCTTTGTGGCTGAACAAATTGCGCCAGGCAAGCATGAACACAATTCTGAAACGGGCCATCATTCTTCCCCTGTAACGGGTTTGGCAGGCGGTTGCGCCTTGCCGTTGATGCGCCCATCGACAATTTCTATCATCCGGCGGGCATGCTCCATGACGCGCGGATCATGAGTTGAGAAGATTAAAGTGGTCTGCTTTTTCCGGTTGAGCTCTTTCATCAAGTTAATGATATTCAGGCCGGTGACCGAATCGAGATTGGCGGTCGGCTCGTCGGCCAATACGATGGCGGGCTGACTGACCAGGGCCCGAGCGATGGCTACCCGCTGACGTTGTCCTCCGGAAAGCTCGTTGGGGCGTTGCTTGGCCTGGGGCACCAGGTCGACCAACTCAATCATCTCGGCTACTCGACTGTGGCGTTCTTTTTTAGACATGCCACCCTGCAACAAGAGCGGAAACTCTACATTTTGCGAGGCATTCAGGACCGGGATTAGATTGAAAGTCTGAAAGATGAAGCCGAGCTTGTTCAGGCGCAGGTTGGTTCGCGCTCGGTCTTTGAGCTTGCCGGTCGACTGACCTTCGACCAGCACCGTGCCCGAAGTGGGTACGTCGACGCAGCCAATCATGTTCAGCAAGGTAGTCTTGCCACTGCCCGACGGGCCGGCGATCACCGTAAATTCGCCTTTCTCGATTGTTAAATCGATGTCCTGCAAGGCCTTGACCACCAGTTTGCCAAGCGGATATTCCTTTACGACTTTCTTGAGTTCGACGATGTTTTCCATAACTTATCGCTCCCTGGCCAATTATTTATTGTGTTCTTAAGGCTCTTTATTACTTTATTAGTGTTATTAAAGCCACTTGTCTTCAAAAATACCCTTCCCTGCTTAACTGGTATACTATCAATCCTGAAAATGAATACCGGGGACAACAACCTTGAACTCTTCGCCGTCGTCGCGCCCGGCCTGGAAGAGATTGTAGCCGGGGAACTCAACCAATTAAATCTCGAAAAAATCAAGCGGCTACCGGGTGGGGTTTCGTTCTCAGGTGATTTTGGCAGCCTGATGCAAGCAAATTTATGGTTGCGTTGTGCTACCAGAGTTCTTCTGCGAGTAGCCCGCTTCCCGGTTTTCCATCTGGCTCAACTCGATAAACGGGCTCATCGTGTCGACTGGGCTAAATACCTGTCAGCTGATCTGCGGGTTAAAGTAAGTGCCAGTTGTCGACGTTCGCGCATATACCACAGCGGCGCCGCGTGCGAGCGAGTCATGAAGGCTATTGCCGACGTGACCGGCTGCTCGGACGACAAAAACGGCTGTGGCCGCCATCAAACAGTGCAAGTTCGGATCGAGAAAGATGTTTGCGTCATTAGCCTGGATAGTTCAGGCGATCCGCTTTATCAGCGCGGGTTGAAACCCGAAGTCACCGCGGCGCCGATACGCGAGACCCTGGCTGCAGCTATATTAAAGATGTGTGGCTATGATGGAAGCCAGGCCTTGCTTGATCCGATGTGCGGTTCCGGCACTTTCGTCATGGAAGCAGCCGCACTAGCCCACGGACTGGCCCCCGGGCTACGGCGTAGCTTCGCCTTCATGGACTGGCCCGGCTTCGATAAGGCTGCCTGGAAACGACAACTCGAGCGTTGTAAATCCATCTCTCATAGTAGCCGTTCAGTTGGGCTGTTCGCATCAGACGGAAATGCCGGCGCGATCGGGAAAACAAAACGCAATCTGAAGCTGGCTGGCTTGGCCGAGTCAGTGTTGGTCGAACGTTGCCTGATCTCCGATCTTCAACCGCCGGCGAGGACGGGCTTGCTGGTATGCAATCCGCCCTATGGCAAACGATTACGAGATAATAGAAATCTCAACTTGTTGTATGCAGAACTTGGCAGCGTATTTCGAAAACAGTTTAGCGGTTGGCAATTTGGAATGATAACCACTCAGCATCACCTGGCCGACGCCACCGGCTTGAAGTTCAACAAAGTCAGTGACCGGATACCACATGGCGGGCTCAAGATTCGCCTTTATCAGGCCGGGTGAATACTGACGGCTATTTGAACTTGCCCGCCA
>JAFDKH010000052.1 GCA_019307065.1 Deltaproteobacteria bacterium | reverse complement strand
CAATGGCTTCGGCAATTCATGGATCCCCGATTAAAGCCCTCGGGGATGACTTCTTGTTTTCTTCTGTATGTCGGAAATCGACTGTCACGAGTCCTTAGTGAAAGATTATGGAAGGACGTGTTATTAGAAAAAACTTTAGCCCCTCAAATCTTTGTGGGGCTTTGTTTTCAAGTGGAGGTTGTTAATTATTTTTACGTTGTGAGGGCGCTGGGGGGGTGGTAATGATTTGACTCGTGATTATCTTCCAGTCGGCCTAGAGAAGAGGAACTAGCTGTGGAACCAATCACGGTTGAGCTGAAGCCGGGGGCGGTCCTCGCCGACACATACAAGATCATCGGTAGAATTGCCCGCGGCGGCTGGGGTGTCGTTTACGAGGCCAGGCACAGTCGCCTGAGCCAGAGGCGGGTCGCTATCAAGGTGCTGCGCGCCAGCGTGGCCCAGCGACCGGTGGCCGCCGAGAGGTTTCGGCGCGAGGCCGAGATTTGCTCGCGCTTGAACCATCCCCATATCGTTTCGGTCACCGACTGGAACGTGACCCCGGACGGCTCGCCCTTTTTCGTGATGGAGTTCCTCAAGGGCGAAAACCTGTACAGCCGAATGTCGCGGGTCAAGATTCCGCGACCGCAGGTCTACCAAATTCTGCAGCAGGCCGTCGCAGCTCTCAGTGCGGCGCATAGCCAGGGCATTATTCACCGCGATCTCAAACCGAGCAACGTGTTTTTGGTGACCACCGAGCAGGAGGATGGTTGGGACGAACACGTCAAGATCCTCGATTTCGGCATCTCCAAGATCATGTCCGATCACACGCTTCAATTGACCGACCAGAAGATCATCGGGACCCCGGGCTACATGTCGCCCGAACAGTCGCGCGGCAAGAACGACGAGCTCGACAACCGTTCCGATCAATTTTCGCTGGGCGTGATCGCCTACGAGATGTTCTCCGGCAAGCAGGCCTTTAAGGCCGATACGGTAGAATCGATGCTTTACAAGGTCGTCCACGAGGAGCCCCAGGCTCTGGCCAAGTTGGCCCCCGATCTGCCCGCAAACGTGATCGCGGCCGTGCGACGCGCCATGTCCAAGGATCCCGACCAACGCTTTCCGTCGATCTCCAAGTTCTTTCAAGAGTTGCAGGGTTGCGAAGCCGGCCCGCCTGAGGAGGCAGTACCTGCCGAGCCGGTGCTGGGCGACAACCTGCCGACCGTTTCTGCCGAATCGTTTCGCAAAAAGTCGTCTCTTTCGTTGAGCAGCAGGATAATTATCGCGGGCTTCGCAATATTGGCCCTGGCGGCGGCCGGGCTGGCCTTCTTCAAGATGTCGACAACCACAGACGGCCAGGTTGTTGCTGCGGCCGACGGCGGAGCAACCCTGCGAAGCGACCATCTAGATGGTTCGTTCGAGACCGCTTCAGGGCCTTCTGCGCCAACCGCCGACTCGGAGCCGCTGGTTGCGCTCGACGGCGGTTCTGCGCTGCGCAAATCCGCTACCATCGAAAAAAAGCCGGCGGCGGCGCTCAGGCCGGAGGTGGCCGACAAACTCGATGAGGCCGAGGGCCTCTACCAGCGAGGAGACTATCGCGAAGCCATCCGTCTGGCGAACCAGGCAATCGGCTTGCAAGACGTTCCCCGGGCCAGGTTGCTAGTAACTTCCTGCTATTGCGCTATGGGTGATCTGTCGAACGCCAATGCATCGTTAAGCAAGCTCTCGGGTGAGCATCGGAAGCGGGCCGTCAAGACCTGTGGCGAACTCGGCATGCAACTTTAGAGTTCAGAGATCGTCGCAAAACATTCCGATTCGAATTCCGGTGTAGGGTCCCAACTCGTTGTAAATCATCTGGACGTTCTTTTCTACGGGGACAATCGTCAGTTCGTCGCGCTTTTTCTTCGATACCCACCAAGATTTGGACTTACTCAGAATCAGACGCAGATCGCCCGTTGGAGTCGAAAAGATATCACCTTCGGAGTCGCTGACGATGTTCTTCAGCTTCAGTTCTTTGAGATTGCCCTTGGGCCCGGAGAAAACGCGAAAATGTTTGCGGTTGTCTTCCCAACGGCCTCGATCGACAAAGTAATAATTACCCCGATCGCTACGAACCAGCGCATAGGGAACCCACTTGTGCGGGCTGCGCTTGAAGGTTGCTGCCGAAAGCAACTTGCGAGCCTGCCCGGCCTCGACCTGGCTGAGCTCGGTCTTACGCTTTCTGCAGGTTGCCGTGTACTTGCCGTTGCTCCATTCGAATCTGGGCATGTTGTTCCACCGGAAACGCGGATCGCTGAAGCTGTAAGAGTAGCGCTTACCCCCTTCACCCCCGTAACTCTTGACCCCCATCAAGAAAAAGACCTTGCCGTCGCCGTAGAAAACCCGGTGTTTGACTTTTTTCGGTTTCTTGTCGGAGTCTACGTACTCCTTGACGTCTTCGGGGACATAGGCAATGTAGTGGGATTTACCATCGCTCAGCAAAATCATCTTGTCGACCAACCCACCGAGTTTTATGGATTCGCTATCGACGCTGGGATGCGTCATTTGCAGCAACATACAATATGCAAGCATGCTCAGGGTATTCATATCGCCTCTCTCATGTAACTTTTCCGTGGTTGCGAGCATGATAGCAGCGTGACTGAACCTGTCAATCAGAACAGACCAGCCATACCTGTGCTATCACAGGTAGTCCAGATTGCCCTGGTACTGAAGCAGCATTACGATATCGAAGGCTATGTCCGCGCCCTCGGCGATTCCCATGAGCAAGGCGCGCTCCTCGTCGGACAGGCCTTTCATGTCCATCCTGGCGGCGAAGGCGCGGATGTGCATGCCGATCACCTCGCTCTCGTCCGTAAGCTTGGCGAACTCCTCGGCCCAAGCCGCCTCGATGATCTGGCGATCGGCCTGCCCTTCGCCAATGGCCCGTTCGAATACCTTCCGGTTGGCAGCCAGGATGCCCGAACAGTCCCAGGGCAACCGATCGTCCCCGAAATGGCTTTCTATGTACCAGCAGGTCATGAGCGGACCGTACATGCACATCATCGACTCGTACGATGCCAGGAAGTACTCACTCTCGTCCGGGTGGTAGCCGAGATAGTCGTTGACGTACCCGCACAGCAAGACGGTTCCGGCCCCGTTCTTACGGGCGAACTCCCGCAGGGCCCGGCCCACCTGGCTGCAAGCCTCGCCCGGCATGGACAGGAAGACCGAGTCTCCGAGGCCAAACTCCCAAACTGCCGTTTGGGTTGGGATCAGTGAGCCGGAGATGGCCATGGGCAGGGGCCTGACCCTGGTCTCGTGGCGCAGGCGGGCCATGGATTGCGCTTCCTGGCCGTCGATGATCCCGATCGCTATTTCTGCCAGGCCCTGGCCCATCTGAAAAGCCTGTTGGGTATAGCTGGGAGCATCGGGCGGCTCGGGCTGCACGTTACCGGCGGCCGCATTGACGAACAGAACGGGGAGCTCCAGGCCGCTCTCATCACGCAGGGTGCTGGCCAGTCCGCCAGGAAAGTCCCTGCCCGGCCGCGGAGCGTTATCGGCGTACAGGATCGTCGGATGGGCGGCATAGTTGATCAGCCAGGCCAGCGGCTCGGAGTCGAGCGACTCGATGTACAGGACGACCATTGCCGGGTCTGCGAATCCGTCGAAGAAGGCGCGGTTGGAGTTGAACTCCGGGGCGCTGCCTTCCCCCAGGTAGAACCTGGCTGGCTGCAGGGCCTGCTCCGCATCCATGACGACCTGGGCGACCAGGTCGGCGGCCTGGTCCAGCTTTTCCTGGGAGAATGTCCCTAACACCATCTCGTGCACCAGGCCCTCCTGGATGCCGTGGAAGCCACCGCTGTGGGTGTGCGAGGCCGCGATCATGAGATTGTCGCGACCGATGGCGGACCCGACCTGGCTCAACCGCTCGTCCACCTCGTCAATCAGTCTGGATCCCACGCCCATGGCATCCACGGTACAGAACGCGATGCAGTCCTCCCCGGCCCGCAGGACCAGGGCGTTGAGTTCCAGGAAATCGTCGTTGGGCGTCCGGTCGGAGAATACGACCGTGCTAGCACCGGCCTCGATCTGCCAGGGCCCCGGCTCGCCACATCCTGACCAGGCCAGGCAGGCAATGATGGCGCAAACAGCGAGTAGCTTCCTCATTAACCCTCGCAGGAAACCCGATATGTTGAGACTCATCATACTTGAACCTCTTACTATTCAATAATACTTGTATCGGTTTTTCCAGATGACAGAGGTTGTCGACAGCCCAATCATAGCCTCACCGACTTCGTTGTAGCAATGGTTTTAGGCTCCGCGCGACTCGGGTATAGACCCACCATTGAATCCACTTTAAAAGCAGCCATTTAGGCAATAGAGAATTTCTTTGGGGGGCAGACCCACCATTTATTAATGCCTGAGAACGATTTGGAGATACGGGTTCATAAAGAATCGTTTTGAGATCAATGAACTAGCCAATCGGCGATCTTTGGCACAAATCCTGCGTTGTCTGTAACTCGAGCTGAATTCGAGCCGATTTGAATAAGGGAGAGTGTCGCCAATGAAGATCAGAAAATTATTGTTTCTGTCAGTTACCAAATTGCTAGTTGCATTACTAACTGTCTCTTTGTGCTGTTTCGCTGGCTGTGCCGACTATACCGCCGGAGACGAAGATGCCGGCACCCTGGACAAAACCGATGCTGACGGCGACACCAAACCTGATGCAGATCAAGACCCAGCTGATTTCGGAGACCGGTTCGCAGACCGGTTCGCAGACCGACCTGGCGACCGGGCTAGGGATGCCGGCGATCAAGTACAGCCCGTCTGCCCGACCTATGTGTCAGCCCTGGCTGATTGTTCCTTCCAGCTTTTCAGGCGCCTGAATCAAGGAGCTTGTATTGAACAGCGTTGTCTGCAGCAACGCTGTCAAGGCGACGACGATTGCCCCGCCGGCGGCGCAATCGAAACCGGTATGTCTTGCGTTACCGGCAGCTGCGCTTTTTGCTGGCAAGACAGCCAATGTGAAAATGACCGGATCTGCCGGGGCGGACACTGCGTGAAACCGGCTGAAGACTCTTGCCGTTCGGCTTCGCCGTGTACGGCCGAGCACTGTCGCTCGGTGACGCCATCCGAGGTTGCTTGCCCGGTTTGCGTGTGCGACTCGATTTACTCGATTGCCTGCAGCTCCGACCAGGAGTGCCTGATCTATTCCCATCATCCTTATCGGCGCTGCGTTTACGGGCGCTGCGTCGACTGTCGCCACGACGACGACTGTAATTACGGCTATTGCCTGCCTCCGGGTATGTGCTCCGACATGCAACCGCATCCGGAAGTACTCTACGGCACCTGGCTGATCGGCTGGGCCGGCGGGATGGATCACTTCAGCTACTTTCGTTTCGAGCCCGACGGAACTCTACGACGCGGCAGTTATCAACCCGATGGGCCCTGGGCCGACGATATTCCGCCCTTGCCCTGCTGGCCCGACGAGCCTTTCCCGTCTCCGCTGATTGGCACCTGGGAACCGGTAGTATCCGACAGCGCCAACTTTTTCATCAGAATGTCGCTGAATGTCGCTTGCGACGAAGGTCCCGGCTTCAGCACCCACTATGCAGTCAATTTTCTACAAGACGGCCAGGCGGCCGAATTCCAGAACATCGATGGCAATGATCAACACTACCAGGCCCAAAAAGTCCCCGGCCAGCGCTGCAACCCGGACTTTTCTATCTGTGAGACGCCAACCTATCCTTAGGCCCAGCGAAATTATAGTTTCTTCTTGCCTTTGGCGACGATCGCTTTTTTGTAGTAGCTGCCCCTGGGAATACCGCTGGCCTTGGCCTTTTTCAGCTCTTCGTCGATCAGGGCCTTGAATTTTTCGTACGGTTGGGCGCCAGATATGAAGCGGCCGTTGATGAAAAAGGCCGGGGTACCGCGAGCTCCCAGGGCGACTGACGCTTTCTGGTCGCTCTCGATCTGGTACTGATATTTCTTTGACTCGAAGCACTTCTTCCAGACATCCAGATTGAGGTCAATCTGGGACGCATAAGACTCCAGGTCATCAACGCTCAGCTTTTTGTTGTTTTCGAACAAGATGTCGTGCATTTTCCAAAAAGCACCTTGTTCGTTGGCACACTGGGCCGCGTTGGCGGCCGGCATGGCGTTTTTATGAAAACTGAGCGGATTGTGCTTGAAGGTACGGCGAATATCACCGTGGTAAATGTCTAATATCTTCTCGAGGGTCGGACCGACCTTCTTGCAGAAGGGTCACTGGAATTCCGAGACTTCGACAATCGTCACCCAGGCGTCTTTGGCCCCCTTGACCGGCGAACTGCCTACCGCAAAAGAATAAGTCTCTTTAGGGTCCGGCTTCTTGACCGGCTTGCGGGGCGGGACCTGTTTTTGACGGGCGATACGGTCGAGCGTCTTGAGCATCTGCTGTTGGTTTTTGACAATCGAATCCAGACTCTTCTTCAGGGTGTGCTGATTTTTCCGAAGCTCGTCGATTTCCTCGTGCGAAATGCACCCGGCTACGAACATGAACACAATTACACAGCAAAAAGAACGGATTGTGTTTGACACCTTTTCACCTCCCGGGGTTATCATGAACTACGGTTGTGGATTATACCTTTCTTTGACTCAGATTCAATAAGGGTGAACAAATAATGAAAAGAATATCTTGCAGGCTGTATTTTTTTCTTTTGTGCGGCCTGCTGGCCGGCTGCCCGTTTCATTTCGGCTGTCAAAAAGAATTCGAAACCGGCACAACCAAATCGAAGTGGCAGCAGGCTAAAAGCACAGACCAGTCAGATAAGCAGCCCCCGGTGGCGGCCGGCTCGCTAGCTGCCAAACGAACTGCTTACGAAATGGCCGTTTATCATCCCGATCAACCCAAAGAAGATCCTGTCGTAACTGCCAAAAAGTTCATCAAAACAAAAAAGCTCAAGCTGAACTACATATCCAAAATCGACGACCGAATGAAACTGCCGGCCGTAACCATCAAACTGGTCGACATAAAAGAGTATCGGGTCCCGCCGCCTGAAATGCTGCCGTATATTTCACGCGGCCTGAACGATTCAGATAAAAAGCGTCTCCGGGCAGCCAAGCATGCCACAATCCTGAGATTTTTCGCGTCCGGTAAAGACGCCCGTCAGGCTCTGCACCAGGCTTATAAACTGGTCGGAGCAATCGCCCGGGCTTCAAAAGGCCTGGCCTGGGACGAAGAGACCCGCCTGTGCTACACGCCCCAAAGCTGGCAGTCGATGCTGCTCGACAACTGGGACAAGCCTGCCTTTCTTGTGCTGCGGCATGTATTCATCCACGCCTATCAAGACGGCGACTTGATCCGGGCAATTTCGCTGGGAATGATCAAGTTCGGTTTACCGGACATTGTGATCGAAGACATCCCGCGCTCATATACTACGAACATGGGCGATCTGATCAACCTGGTTGCCCAGGTCTTGTATATCAACCCGAATATCGGTCACCCGGGCAAACTGGAGATATCCGGCCAAACACTCGACCAGGTGCTGAATGTTGGCGCCCAACCAACCGACCAGCCCGAGCCAGGTTCTTCAAAAGATGTCAGTCTCGATCTCGTTCAAGGCATTCGCGACGAAGGCGACCCGGACAACCGCCTGATCGAGATAATCTTCCCCGGCAAACAAGAGTCTTTGTTCGAACGCCAAAGCAAACTGCTCGACTTGATCTTTGGAAAAGACCGCGATGCCGTCACCCACGTCGAGCATGATGCCGAACTCGAAACCGCCAAGAAGCAGGCCCGAAGAATCCTGCTCGGCAAACTCAAGCAAAAATTTATCAAGGGCCTGGCCCCGGGTGAACGCCTGCTGGTTAAAGCGCCCTTTTCAACTCCCGACCAGGGCGTCGAGTGGATGTGGCTCGAAGCAGTCAAGTGGCAAGATGATAAAGTCTACGGCATCCTGATGAACGATCCGCACTACATCCCCAAACTCAAGTCCGGAGCCCGGGTCGAAGCCACCGATAAAGACTTGTTCGATTACATCCTGATTGGCCCGGACGGAAGCCGCCAGGGCAACGAAACCGGCAAGATCATGCAGCGCCTCCAGGCAGCCAAATAAAATGGCGCTGCACTAAAGCTGCATCTCCACGGCAAAAAGCTGACAAAACAAGCAAAAAGTGACACAGTTTCTGTATTCTCAACTTGATTTTCGAAAAAGACATCTAACCGAGGAAAATGAAGGTGCAGAGATTTTGCAGGCGCACTGGATTGATTGTACTTGTATGTAGCCTTTTGTCCTGGCCGTTTGCATCTTTTGCAGATGACGACCAGGCTGGCGACGACGATGCCGGCCTGTCCGATCCTGCCCTCGACGAAGACTTTGATCTGACCGACGAGTTTGCCTTTTTGCAAGAAGACGACATCGTTCTGACGGCCTCCAAGCACAAACAGAAAATCGGTTTCAGTCCCTCGGCGGTTATCGTCATAACCCGGCAAGACATCGAGGACTCCGGGGCGATAACCCTGAGCGATCTGCTGCGCCGCTATCCGGCCGTGCATATCTACGATTTCGATCCGTTGTACCCCAACGCCGAAATCCGCGGCAGAAAAGTCATTCTGCTGATGGTTAACGGCCGCGATCTCAATCTCGATCTTTTCGAATCACCCTTTTTCTCACTGGTGCCTTTCGGTCTCGAGGCCGTCGAACGAATCGAGATCGTCCTGGGACCCAATTCGGCCCTCTACGGCGCCAATGCAGTCGCTGCGGTAGTCAACATCATCACCCGCCAGCCCGCCCCGGGTTTTTCAACAAACCTGAGCCTGGTGGCAGGCCAGCACGGCACCAGCCAACTGCAGGGATTGATACAGGGCGGGCTCGATCCCTTATCTGTTCAGGCCACAATCGGCCTCGATTTAGCCGATTCCTGGATCCACCGCGACACATCCGCCAAGGACATACTCCATAGCAACCTCGTCTTGCGCCTGGACATACCCGACGGCAATCTGACCCTCGACGGCGGCTTGATCAAGGGCAGCGGGCGCATGTTCGGAGTCCTGGGTTATCTGAACTTCAATAATTTCACTATCGGCCACACCCAACTATCTGTAGAATGGAAGAAGTTCAAGGCCCAGGCTTACTGGTACGGGTTGCGCACCGCAATCGATATCGAAGCTGATCTGGTGCATCCCTCAGCTGGAATCATGGGTGAGTTACCGACTTTCGATCTGGCGGCCGACACCTTTCATGTCCAGGCCCAGTATGATCTCGAACTCTTTGAAAACAACCTGCTGATTGGCGGCCTCGACTTTCGTTTCAACAGTTTTCGCTGCGACAGCTTTTTGGATACAGATATAAAAGACTACCGATTCGGCGCATTCCTGCACGACGAACACACGTTCTTTGAACGTTTGCAACTAACCGCCAGCCTGCGGGTCGACTGGAACTACACGACCGATCCGGCTTTCAGTCCACGGGGCGCAATTGTCTACAACCCGGCCGGAGAACATTTTCTCAGGCTCAGCGGAGGGACGGCCTTTAGGCGGCCGTCTGCCTTGGAGACCAGCATCAAATTCAGGGTCGAGGCCGAGCCGGGCTTTCCCGAGATAGCCACCCTGTTCGAGGAAGGCATCAGCAATCCCGATCTCAGCAACGAAAGCCTGACCGCGATCGAACTGGGCTATCGCGGGTCACTGATGGACAAGGCCCTACGCCTGGGCGCCGATGTATATTTCGGCATGAACCACAATAAAATATCGTTCGTTTCGAACGTCAACTATACCGGTATGGGCCAAATCGATCTCGCAAACAGCACGATTGGATACGACAACGTCGGTAAAAACACGAACATCATCGGGATCAATGTCTCGATCGAGGTCGACCCGATTGACGAGCTGACTCTTTACGCAAGGGGCGAATTCAGACATCTCTGGTATACTGAAAGCGGCGAAAGGCACGACTGGATGCCGCGCCTGATCGGGGTCGTCGGCGGAGTCTGGCGCTTTGCCTTCGGCTTGACTATCCAGCTTTCGGCGACCCACGTATCGTCCAGGTCAATCTGGCTGCGTAACCCAAAAAGCTCGCTGGGCGAAAACCTGGCGGTGCATTTGGCTTCACGGACTTACCTGATGGCGAACCTTATCTATCGGATGAAGTTCGGTGATTCGCGGGTTGATCTGGGTTTGAACTTCTTCAATCCCTTCGGCGCCGATTTCAGAGAAGGTCAAGGAACCACCCTTCCGGATGGATCGAACTACGGCGGTGAACTACTCGGTTCGCGAGTCATGTTTAGCGCAAGATTTCTCTATTAGTCTTTTCATCCTCCAGCAACCCTTGTTTAGCCATGCTCAAGCGTGAGATCCGTTCCCAAGACGGCCAGGCCATGTCATTTCGTTGGTATTACAATCGTTTTCGGATGGCAGTAGAAAGCATTTGCCGCCACCGTCTAGTTGTAGTATCGATTTGAATCACCTTTTCGATGGCGAACAAGTCAACAAAAATACGGTGCTCGAAATCAAGGAGCTTCAACAACAACCTAAGCTGAAAGGAGAATCAAATGGGACTTCTATCTAAGATGACAAAAGGTGTAACCCCACAAAAGAAAGCGACTGACGACGTATTGTTGCTGCACGGCTTGATGCTGATGGCCGGGTCAGACGGCGTCATCGAAGATGCCGAATGGGACGTGCTCAAGTCCTATTGGTTCACCTTGCCTGAGTTCAAGGGCAAAATTTTCGACGACGTTTTGAATGAGGCCAATAAAGTCGTATCCCGCTACGGCGATCTGCAAGAGTCGATCAAGGCCCTTTCCGACATCGAAACCGAGGCGGTTCGCAAGAAACTATTCGTCCTGGCCGCCGACCTGGCCATGTCTTCGGGTGATGTAGACGAAAACGAAGACAAGCTGCTCGAAACCATGCAGCGCCTGTTGAACATCGACGACGCACTGGCCACCAAAACTATCGAAGTACTGACTATCAAGTACGCGTTATAAGCCAGCCAAAGGGAGAATGGAATGCCCGCTGACGTGACAACCATTCAAACCATTCAAGATCGACAACTCAGGCAAAAGCTGAGCAGCGACAAGGGTGTCAGCCGGGCAATCGCAAGACTCAAAGAAACATTTTCAGGATTCGGGTTCGGAGCACGCCGGAGACTTTTATCCGGCGCCCTCCGTTTGACCCGTTCCATGGCGCCTGACGTGGCTGATGCCCTGGAGTCCTGCCGCGAGAGTATCGGCTATAAACACCCGGTCGAGATCTTCGTGCGGCCCGAGGCCATGTTCAACGCCTTTTGCATGAAAGACCCTTCCAACCATGTTGTAATCGGGCTTTCATCCCGGCTGCTGGAGTCGTTTTCGCCGCCTGAACTGCAATTCGTGATCGGGCACGAGTTGGGCCATGCCGCCTTCGATCATTTCGGCATTCCGATGCCCAATACGGCCGCCATTCGCGATCTGGCCGGGCGCATGGTTTCGCGTCCAATCGCTTTAGAACTCTTCCTGTGGTGCCGGACCGCTGAACTGAGCGCCGACCGGGTCGGCCTGGTCTGCTCAAAAGACCCCGAGGCGGCCGCCAATTCGTTTTTCAAACTAGCCAGCGGGCTTTCTTCTCAGCGCATCAAGGCCGATCTTGAGGCTTTCGCCTCGCAGGTTGATTCACTGGCCTCGGCCCCCGAGGCCCGTTCGGAACCACACGATGAAGACGACTCGCTGGATTCTTTTTGCACTCACCCCTATAGCCCGGTCCGGGTTCGGGCGTTGCTGGCTTTTTCGAAATCTCAAATGTACCAGAACTACATCGGCCAAGAACCAACCGGGATGTCGGATGCAGACCTCGAAGAGATAATTCAGCGCGATCTGTCTCTGATGGAGCCCAGCTATCTCGAAGAGAAAAACACCTTGTCTGAATTGATGCGCAAGATGCTCTACAATGCAGGCTTAATGGTCGCGGCCGCCAACGGCGTAATCGAAGACAGCGAGATCGAATCTCTGCGGGCTTTGCTGGGCGATCGGGTGACCGATGATTCAACCCAGGACGACATGGACAAGGTTCGCAAGGAGTTCTCCGAACAAGCCGAAGAATCCAAGCGAGAAGTCACTCTGGCTCAGAGGCTGCGCCTGATCCAGCACCTGACAATCATCGCAGCCGCCGACGGCTCGGTAGACAATATGGAAATGGGCGAACTGGCCAAGATTTGTATGATGATCGACGTGCCGATCTCGATAGTCGACCAGACCCTGGCCGGCGCCGAATCACCAATGGACTAATTGCCTCAAGGATCTTTGGGGACCATACTGAGAGTAAGCAAGTAGAGCTGGGTTCCGGCCTGACTGGTTTGTCCGTCGATCCAGGAGATATCCGGATCGTCGAGCGGCGAGCTGTAGTTGGCCAGCAAGAAGGTATCTCTTCCGGTACGGCGCACCGCCGGAAAGGCAGTGTCGCCGTTGCCGGGCAAATCAAACAAATGCACCACGGCGCGCCGCTCTTTATCGATCTTGTACAGGGCCGTTCGTTTGGGACGCATTGAATAGTCTTTGAGGTACTTCGAGCGCTGCTCGAGGAAAGTCAGCGAATCGTCTCCCTGGTCGTAGGGCCCGCCAACGTCGCGGCGGGCGACTAAGTAGATATCGTCACCATGCCGAAACATATCCGGTGAATCATAACGCTCGGGATCACTTTGCTGCGGACAATCCCACTCGGCCAGGGCATCCGGCTGGGCCACGCAAACATGCGACCCGAAACCGGTCGCGTCGCCGTCTTCGTTGCGCGTAACGGTCCATAGGCTGCCGTCCTGGTCAAACTCGAAGGCGACTTCAGAAACACCGCCTCGATAAACGTACTCTTTGCCGTCCAGCAGCTGAAACTCCTGTCCGTCGAGCGAGTATTTGAAAAAGACATCTACGTAAGCGTCTTCTTCATTACTATAGTGATCGCCTTTGTAGGAGGTCAGGTAGGCGATCCCGTTTCGGACTTTCAAATCCCAGGGGACTTCCGGTTCGTCGAGCATAATTGCCGTCTTGGTCCAGTCGCCAAAAGCGCGCCGTTTGGTTCGCCAGATTCTCTGTGGTTCGAAAGCCAGCGGATTGGTGCCGGCTTGAAAGAAAATCAAATGCAGCGAGTCGTTAATTGACAAAAAGCGCGGTTCCCGCATGTCGCTTTGCAAATCGATTAGATCCTCGAAATCCCAGCTCTGGCCCGAGTCAACAGACGACACGATGTACATCTTCGTTTCTGTCGAGGCGAAATGATAAGGGGCCGAGCGCCAGGCCATGAACAACCTGTCTTCAAAAAAAACAATGTCCACATTGGCGTTGGAGGCCATCGGCTCAACTTCCGCCGGCAGGCCTGCTGAGGGAACCACCCAGCGCGGCTCAGAGGCAACCGCTTCATATTCAACAGACGTGTCGACCTGATAGTCAGCCGGATCGTCGCTTGGGGCCAACAACCTGTCGGCATCAGACTGACAGCCGGCCAGGCAGAAAATCGTCGCAACCAATATTTTCGCTCGTCTAAACATCGGCAACCTAAGATATTATACACTCAGTCGCTTGAACTTGAACAGGTAGGCCAGGACAACCCCTACCCCGAAACCAATCGCCAAGTTGGATACCAACGCGACTCCCAGCATGGAAACTACTACAAACATGTCTTTGCGATCCTTGACATCAAGAATCATCAAAGCCAGCTGCGCTCCCGAAAAAACAAGTAAAGCTCCCAAGACAGAAAACGGCAACAGGCTGAAAAGTAGTATCGCCTGTTTGCCCAGAAGCAGCCCAACCAATAAAAAGGTTCCGCCGATTATCAGATTCGAGCCGACCGTTCGCGCTCCAAAGCGGTAATGCGCCGCCAGGCCTCCGGCTCCATGACACATCGGCATGGCGCCGAAAAAAGCACAAATCACGTTGGCCAAACCCATTGAAATCGCCAGGGCCCTGAACGTGCTCCGTCGGGCAGCCTGCTCGCCGAAATATTCCCGGGTCAGGTCGGCTTGGGCGATAACCGCATTGCCAACTGTCATCGGTACTTGCGGCAAGGCCAAAACTGTCAAGGCCACAATCAGGTCGGCTGTTTCCGGCCAACCGTAGGGTAGAAATTCAGGCAAGCTAAAGCCGATCCTGAAACCGGCCAGGCCGCGCCAGCCGCCTAGAACCAGGCCGGCCAGTAGCCCTCCGGCTACAACAATCAGTGCGGCCGGAAACTTTTTGTTGTTCAACAAAAGCAAAATTAAAACGATGGTACTGACACCTAAAATGATGCCAATCGGCACATGCCCGATGGCCGCCATAGATAAAAACGGCTCGGCCGTTCCGCGCGCCACCTGCAGGCTGGATTCACCGAGAATGAAACGGACGCCCTGGACAAAAAGCAGCACTCCGGTGGTCAATTGAACTCCCCGAACCGTCGACTTGGGAACCAGGCGCCCAGCCAATGATATCGTGCCGGTCAACGCCAACACCAACAATAAAACCCCGACGATCATGCCGGCCGAAGTGATCTGCAGCGGACTGAGCAGGTTGGCGATTGCATAGGCCCCGATAACTTTCATCGGCTGAACCGGGATCGTAATTCTAAAATAGAGACCACCGAGGACATAGTACAGGCCGACGCCGACGAAAACTGCTGTGGCATCCAGACCATTTATCAGAATCAATCCTAGCGCAATCGGCAGCAGGACACCCAAATCTCCCAGCGAACCGGCAACCTCCTGCCGATTGAAGCACCAGCCGTCGCAGTCGACGGCCGGCGGCGCTTGGGTCTCATTTGAGTCGACGTTCATCTTGGCTACGAATTTTACTCAAGTGCAGCAGTTTTTTCACTCAATATCTGTAGTGCTCAGGTTTATAGGGGCCCTTGACTTTAACGCCGATATATTCGGCTTGTTCTTCTGTCAACTTGGTAAGTTTGACGCCCAGGTGATCGAGGTGCAGGCGGGCCACTTCTTCGTCAAGATCTTTTGGCAACATATAGACGCCCAGCTCGTGCTTCTTCTCGGCCAGGGCTATTTGAGCCAGACACTGATTGGTGAAAGAGTTGGACATCACAAACGAGGGATGTCCGGTGGCACAACCCAGATTGACCAGCCGACCGCCGGCCAGCAGGAAGATTGAATGGCCGTCTTCAAAAGTGTATTTATCGACCTGGGGTTTGATGTTGGTTTCAACAACCCCAGGCCAGCCGATCAGGCCGGCCACGTCAATTTCGGAATCAAAGTGGCCGATGTTGCAGACGATGGCTTGATTTTTCATGCGGGCAATGTGTTCGGCCTTGATTACGCCTAAGTTACCGGTGGCGGTGATATAGATATCGGTGGAGGCCAGGGCGTCTTCGACCGTTATCACTTCGTAGCCCTCCATGGCGGCCTGGAGGGCGCAAATTGGATCGATCTCGGTGATCCGGACCGTTGCCCCGAAACCACGCATGGACTGGGCGCAACCCTTGCCGACATCACCGTAGCCACATACCAGTACTTTCTTGCCAGCTACCATCACGTCGGTGGCGCGTTTAATCCCGTCGGCCAGAGATTCACGGCAACCGTACAAATTGTCGAATTTTGATTTGGTTACCGAATCGTTGACATTGAAAGCCGGGAACAACAGCGTCCCGGCTTCGAGACGCTGGTAGAGACGGTGTACACCGGTAGTCGTCTCCTCGCTTACTCCGCGGATCTCGGGAGCCAGGCGATGCCAAAGCTGATCGTCGGTCTTGATCTGGCGATGCAGCAATTCGTGAAGTCTGCGTTCGTCTTCATTGGTCGCTGTGATCTCGGGTAGTTTCTTGTTTTTAGCAAAGTAGTCTTCGAGTTCGTGACCCAGATGCACCATGATAGTTGCATCACCGCCATCGTCGACAATTAGGGTTGGTCCTTGGCCGCCTTCGAAACGCAAGGCCTGCAAGGTACACCACCAGTATTCCTCGAGGGATTCTCCCTTCCAGGCGAATAGGGCAATACCAGTCTTGGCAATCGCCGCCGCGGCATGATCCTGAGTCGAATAGATATTGCAGCTGGCCCAGCGAACTTCAGCACCCAATTCTACCAGGGTTTCGATCAGCACGGCCGTCTGAATAGTCATGTGCAAAGAGCCCATCACTCTCTGACCGGTCAGCGGTTTTTTCGGCCCGTATTTCTTTCTGATGGCCATCAGACCCGGCATCTCTATTTCAGCGATTTCGATCTCTTTTCTACCCCACTCGCCAAGTTCGATGTCTTTTACCTTGTAGGCCGGCCTGTCAAGATTCTCTTTTTCGATTGCGCTCACGGTCATTTTGTCCTCCCAACTCAAGCTTGCGCCACAGCCACCAGGATACCTGCCCGCGGCGCGTCATAATGGTTGATGGAAAGTATTTCAAATCCGGCCTGTTGAAAGAAACGGCCGATTTCTTTGTCAGTAAACCCAAGCCATAAGTCACCGTATTTGTCTCGCATCCATTCCTCGTCGTGCCTGACTAAATCACAGACAACCAGCCTGCCCGAGGCACAAAGCGCCCGACGGACTTCTTTCAAAACCTGAACCGGCTCAGCTAGATGATGCAAAACCATGTTCAGCAGGGCAGCCCCTGCTTCACTGTCGGCTAGGGGTAAGTGTTCGAGGGTTCCCAGCCGCAACTCTACTCGATCGACAAAGTTCTGGCTCTCGATAACCAGTCTAGCCTGATCAAGCATGGCCGGCGACGAGTCGACACCGATCACCAGCTCGGCGGATTGAACTAGCTTGGGCAGCAGCTCGCCGGCCCCACAACCCAGATCGGCAATAATCTTCTCATTTTTAAACGGTTTCAGAACATGCTCGATCACAGCTTCGTTTCCGAACAGCTCTTTACGAATCATCGACCACTGTGGGGCAACTTGATCGTGGAATTTCTGTGATTTCTGGCGGCGAAGCTCGAGACAGATCTGCCTGCGAGAATCGTCTTCTTGTGCCCCTGGTAGGTCCAGGCGAGTGCTCGATAGCGAATCGAACCAGGGGGTAGTTTCTTCTTTATCAGCCGGCCTGGCCGCCTCATAGTAAGCCCAGGTGCCCTCTCGCCTGACGCTCACCAGGTTGGCATTCATCAGTAGCTTGAGATGTCTGGACACCCGTGACTGACCCATGTCCAAAATTGAAACCAGTTCGTTGACAGAATAGCGCCCAGTCAAGAGTACCTTGAGAATCCGAAGCCGACTCTCACTTCCCAAGGCCTTGAACATTTGAACCAGAGCTGATTCCATATATCCCTCGATACATATATCTCAATATCTTGATATATAGTAAGCATACGTTGTTGTCAAGTGCAAGATATAACTTTCAGGTCCCCAAGAAAGTTACCCCGTTCTCATACTTTTGCCTTGACTTGACACCAGTTATAAAATGTAAAGAAGAATAACGCGATTTCACATGAAGGCGGGTCATGGGCAAAGAAGAAGAATTCGAATGGGACGAAACGACAATGTCCGGCTTGACCGACGTCAAGCAGATAACCCAGACCAAAAGAAAACGACCCTGTGTCCTGAAACAGACCGAAGGGCCGGGTGCCCCGCAAGGGTTCGTCCTCGGTGAAGAATCCATGGTCATGGGTCGCGCAAAAGAAGCAGATATTCGAATCGACTCCAACGAGGTATCCCGACGTCATCTCCTTTTTAGAAAGATAGGTCCCGAGTATTCGTGCCTTGATTTGAACAGCCATAACGGCGTCTATCTGAACGGAGTAAAAATCCACTCTGCCATTTTGAAAGATGGTGACACGATCCAGGCCGGCAATGTTATCTTGAAATATTGCGAGGGCGCTTGATGGATTTCTTCGTGAAATTCTGGGGAACTCGCGGTTCTATTCCCACTCCTGGATATCGAACGCAGGTTTACGGCGGAAATACCTCCTGTGTAGAAATCCGAATTGGCGACATTTTGATCATCTGTGACGGCGGTTCCGGTTTGCGCGAACTCGGACTAGATCTAATGACCCGCGGGCTAGAAAAGATCGTCGGCCACATGTTCTTCAGCCACACTCACTGGGATCACATCCAGGGCTTCCCCTTCTTCGTGCCGGCTTATATCGTTGAAAACACTTTTTACGTATATGGATCATCCGCCGGCGATACGCGTTCTTTTGAACTACTCTCCGGTCAAATGCAATCTGACTACTTCCCGGTCAATTTCTCCGAACTGAGCGCCCACATCCTGCCACGCTATCTCCAAGACAACTCCGCAGATATCAACGGAATCGAAATCCACAGCATGGAAATGAATCATCCCGGCGGGGCGATCGCCTACTCATTCGAATCCGAAGGCTTTAAAGTCGTCTATGCCTGTGACAATGAGTTGGACACAATTCTCGAAAATAAGGGTGTTTGCTTGTCCAATTCCGAGGTAGCCAGAATCATCCCCAAGCGGTTTGTTGACTTCGCGCGTAACGCCGATCTGCTGATTGGCGACGGTCAGTACACTGATGAAGAATACACATCTAAAATCGGCTGGGGGCACTCGCGGGCAACTACCCTGGTGGACCTTGCTGTTCAGGCCGGCGTCAAACGTCTGGCAGTCTCACATCACGATCCCTTGCAGTCCGACGAAAGTGTGAGCAAGAAGATCAAGGCCTGTCGCAACCGCGCCATCGAATTACAGTCAGATCTGATAGTCTTTGGCGCTCGCGAGGGCATGGAATTAAGAATCGAATAGACACGGCGCTTGACACAGCGCAAATTCAGTGGCACACAAATAAACCATCAAGAAACTGGGTCGTTAGCTCAGTTGGTAGAGCAGCGGACTCTTAATCCGCGGGCCAAAGGTTCGAATCCTTTACGACCCATCTTGCAACCCGACGGCCCAACAGTCGTCGGGTTTACTATGTTGGGAACATGTCGATAATTATCGCAAATAATCTCAAGAAAAACTTCGCCTCGCTTCAGGCAGTTGCTGGTATCTCTCTTGAAGTCGGTCAGGGCGAATGCTACGGGCTGCTAGGGCCCAATGGGGCCGGCAAGACCACGACTTTATCGATGATACGCTGCATATCGCCACCCAGCGCCGGACAACTCAAAGTTTTTGGAATGGACGCCGCCCGGTTCGGCAGAACAATTCGACACAGACTGGGAGTCGTCCCTCAGGAAGACAACCTTGATCCCGATCTCAGCGTTCGCGACAACCTGATCGTCTATGCTTCGTACTTCGGTATTGCCAAAACCCAGGCCCAACAACGGGCAACTGATTTGCTCAAATTCGTGACCCTTGAAAAAAAGGCCTCGGTCAAAATCAACGAACTCTCGGGCGGGATGCGCAGCCGCTTGCTTATTGCCCGCGCGCTAATCAATAACCCCGAATTGCTAATTCTGGACGAGCCGACAACCGGCCTCGACCCTCAGGCTCGCCATCATATCTGGCAGCGTCTGCGGGCCTTGAAAACTCAGGGCATCACAATGCTGTTGTGCACGCATTACATGGATGAAGCCCAGAATCTGTGCGATCGATTGAGCATCATCGACCACGGCCGAATCATTACCAGTGGCTCACCGCGAGAACTGATCGAGCGATACGCCGGCCATGAAGTGATCGAGCTCTTCGAACTAAAAGAAACCAACCCAGAAGTACTCGAACGCCTTTTAAAGATGAACATACCGGACGGCGCTCGTCGGGAGCACCACCAAGACGGCCTGTTCTACTTCAGCCCGCCCGGGACGAGCTTCCCGCCCGCCTTTCTCGACAAGCTGCATCGCGAAGGTATCCCTTTGACCATTCGCAAGGCCAGCCTGGAAGACGTTTTTCTCAACCTTACCGGACGGGAGCTGCGCGAATGAACAAAGCCAGATCAGCTCCGCCGAGCCGGATCAGGGCGGTTGCGTCTGTTCTACGACGTAACATACGCGTCTGGCGTAAGTATATGATTTCAAGCATGCTAGGCAGTCTTACCGAACCGTTTTTGTATTTGCTCGCTTTAGGTTATGGGCTGGGTGCCCTGATCACTGAAGTCGAAGGTATGAGTTACGTCCAATTCATCGCCCCGGGCTTGGTGGTTTCTGCCAGCATGTACGCGGCAACTTTCGAAGGCACCTATGGAACATTTACGCGCCTGGTCCCGCAGCACACCTTCGAGGGTATCCTGGCCACGCCGGTAGGCGTGGCCGAGATCGTCCTGGCAGAGATCTTATACTCTTCAATCAAAGCCCTGACTGCCGGCTGTGCAGTTCTGGCAGTCGTATCGATTTTCGGCCTGGCTCACTCGCCAATCGTTCTGCTGATTCCCTTCTTGTCGCTGATAACCGGCATCTTGTTCGGCGGCCTGGCTGTCTTGGTAGCTGGCGCGAGTCCCAGTTATGATTTTTTTAATTACTATTTCACCCTGGTGGTCACACCGCTGTTTTTATTCTCCGGAATCTTTTTCCCCCTGGGCCAGCTGCCGGAATGGGCCCAAACCATTGCCTGGTTCAGCCCGCTGACTCATGCCGCCAACCTCTCGCGGGCTCTTTTTTTGGGACAGCTGAATCCGGACCTGCTCGTTAATGCCGGCTGGCTGCTTGGGGCAACCTTGGTGCCAATCTACCCGGCTTATTTGCTATTACGCCGGCGTCTGATTAAATGATTTTTGACCTGCGAACCTTTTCAATCAGGGCAGCCAAAGCCAGCCCGCGATGAGAAATCAGGTTCTTGGCGTCCATGGAAAGTTCCGCCATGGTTTGCTCAAAGCCATCCGGGAGAAATACTGGATCATATCCGAATCCAGAGGTCCCCCGCCCAGCGCGGATAATGCGTCCCTGACAAGTCCCATGAGCTGAGACGATTTGCCCGACCGGCCCGAGCAAAACGATCGCGCATTCAAAGTGTGCCGTTCGATTTTCATCGGCGACACCTTCCATAGCCGTAAGCAGCTTGTCCAAATTAGCCCGATCACGCTCTTTTCCGCGACCGGCATAGCCGGCATAGACAGGGCATTGTCGTAAAAAGTATCTCCATCCTCGGGCAGATCAACATCCGGCGCCACTCCCGCCTGTTGCATCGATTCGACTTCTATCTGGAGTTCATCGAACATGCGCCGATACTCGGCGATTTTTCCTTGATTGAGACTGCCTACGACAATTCTCACTTGGCCCCGATCCCGCCTCTTTGACGACCTTGCTTGATTTTGATCAGATCCCAATAGGCTAGTACCCCGCGCTTAATCGCTAACCCAATTTTTTTGTGATTATTTTTTTCCTTGAGGATCTTCTCGTCTCGTGGGTTGGTCAGAAAGCCCAGCTCAATCAGCACCGATGCCATGCGAGTACTTCGCAGCACGATAAAATCCGCCTGCATGACTCCGCGGTTCTCCAATGGCAATTCCTTTGCCAGCTGCTCTTGTACCAGGTGAGCCAAGCGACTCGAGTCTCGCAGTCTTTCGGCCAGTTGCATATCTTGCAGAATAAAACTGAGCGTGTCCGGAGCCACCTTGGTCTCGACTCCACCGGAAGCATTCTCAGCCTTGGCCACTCGTTTGGCCTCTTCGCCGGATGCCTCAATCGAGTGAAAGAAGGTTTCAACACCCGCCAATGATGAACTCGGAAAAGCATTCGCATGAATACTGATAAAAAGATCAGCGCCGACTTGATTGGCTATCGCAACCCGGTCCCACAAGGGAATGTCCCGATCGGTCTGGCGTATCATGATGACCTCCAGACCGTCCACCTTGCTCAAGATCTCCTTGACCACATGCGACACATCCAAGACCAGATCTTTCTCTTTCAGCCCAGTCGTGCCAATCGCGCCAATTTGCTTACCGCCATGCCCGGCGTCGATTACAACTATCAGGTTATCGGTTCGCAGGCGTTCGACCGCAGTCGCCTCCGTGTTTGGGCTGCTGCCGGGAAACAAGCCGCGCAGCTCGCGTTGCTGCCAAGAAGACATAAACCCGGGCAGGAAACCTCCGCTAAATCTGACCTCGCCCGGGATGGCCGGACCCGACATTCGGTGCGGAGAACCTGCCCGCATCTCAACAACCAAACCATCGCCGTTGACCACAAAATCGGTATCTAAAGCATGTGTTTTGCCGGTTTCCCCAGCATTGACATTCAGCCTGCCGAATATGACAGCTCCGACCAGCAAACAGATAATCAGACTTTTCGCCTTATATTCTATTTCTTCCTCCCTGGCCGCTCGGTGCGCCAAGATTAGACCCTCATATCGTATATACTACAATTTTCCTTGCCTATCCAGGATGGACATGGTACCCGCATTGATGCTTTTTTTCCAGAGGTGATGTCATGAAGAAAATACCGTTGATGCAGACCAAAGACCAACATGGCAGCAAAGACAAGCTGGTTGAAGCAATTACCAGTCTACTAAAACGTCCTGCCAACTTGACCAAAGATCAACTCAAGCTCAAACTTCGCGCCCAAAGCAACAAGAAACTCCTGATTTTGCTCAATCGAGAGCAGACCCTCAAGGAGCATTTCGGCAGCCGTGACAAGCTAATCGACACGATTATCACGTCAAGCTCGGGCAAGAAGAAATCAGAGGACAAAGATTACCGTAAACGGCTCGACTCGTTTACAACCGGTCAGTTGCTTGACGTTGCTCGTAGAAAAAGAATTCTAAAGAGAAAATAAGAAGTTAAGACCCGACATCTACCTGGGTTTGATTTTCCGCAGGGTACGCTCGATCTGTTGCTTGAGGCGCTGGTCTTCTTCCTTTTTCAGCAGAAACTCAAGAGCCGGAATGGAGCGGGGATCGCCGGCATCGCCCAGCGCAATCACTGCCCGCCGACGCACGAATTGGTCGTCATTGCGCAACAGGGCCATTAATGCATCTACGGCTTCGTGCCCTCCGTGAATACCAAGCAGCTTGATGGCCTGGTCGCGCTTTGATTGATCTTCAGACTCAAGTAAGGCAACTTGCTTGCTGATGTCCAACTGGTCTTTCATGTTGGCAAGTGATTCAGATGCTTCTCGCTTTACTTCCGGAACTACATCGTCCTTGACCAATAAATCGGCCAGCTTGTCCATGACCGCAGTAACCTTCATCTCTCCGGCCAACTGGGCGGCAGTCGCCTGAACCTGATAGTTGTCCTGCCTGGAAAGAGCCAATTCGAGCACTTTTTCGAGTTCGTCGGCACCCAACCCCTTGATTGCCACAATCGCTTCGGCGCGAACTTCTTCGTCATTGTCGCCCAGGGCAGGGATTATGGCTACCCGAGCTTCAGCGACATTCATCGTCGCCAAGACGTGCACCGAAGCCAAGCGTACTCCAGCATCATCGTTGCTCAAAGCGGCAATGAAGTAGTCGATTGATTTGGATCCGGCCAGCCGTCCCAGGGCTCGTTTGGCTTCTTTGCGGACGAATTGTTCTTCATCGCTGACTAAATCCAACAAGGGTTCTACGGCGCTGACCGCCATTGGATGGCCCAGGTTGCCCAAGGCTCGCGCAGCCGCTCCTCTGACAACATAGTTTTCATCGTCAAGCGCCTCGGACAGAGGTTCGACAGCCCGGAAGTCAGCCATACGCCCTAGCAGAACCGCAGCTTTCAAACGCACCTTGAAGCTGCTGACTTCCTTCAGCTTTTGGGATAAAAATGCAACTTTGTCATCGGCCGCTCTGCTGGGCGGTCCAACTAACAGCATGGCCGCTATTAGCAATAGCCCCGATGTCTTTAGATTCAAATTTCTCATCATGATCCGAATAATTACCTATTTTCACCAAGTACCATAAACCCCACATTGTCTCAAGATATTTTTGTAGACGTCCCAGACTGTCTTAGATTTTTCCTATTGACACAAAGTGCGAACTTTGTATTGACTGCATATATTGAGAATATAAAGCAGTTGGCCTGAAAACCCTGCGAAAGGTGGTTGCCAATGAATTGGCGAAGTATCGTAGCTATACTGTTCGTGTCTCTGTTACTCCTGCCCGCTTGCCAAAAAAAGTGCAAACAAGGCGAAGATGTAGACTGCTGGTTGGATGCATTGAAAGATCCGGAGCTCGCAGAGAAGGCAATCGACAACTTGAAACAGATTGGTGATAAGAAAGCCGAACCGGCTCTTATCGAAGTTTTCAACGAAAGCACCAAGAAACCCAAGTACCGGGAAAAAATCGCTGAAATCTTTAAAAAGTGGGGTACCAAATCGGCGGTCAAGCCGATGTTGTCTGGTATCGATTGGACCGTCGGTCCCGACAAGGATGGACGCAAAGCCAAGCGGACAAACCGGGCTAACCAGAAAATCGCCTCGGCCCTCGGCAGTCTGGGCGACAAATCAGCCGCCGCGCCGCTTATGCGGCTGATGAAAGCAACCAAAGAGGCCAATGTCCGCCGGTCGGCCATCCGTGCCCTGGGCAAACTCAAAGCCAACGAGGCAGTCGACGAATTGCTCAGGCTTTCGGAAGATACTTCTACCCACAAGATTATCCGGATGAACGCCATCTTTGCTCTCGGTGAAATTGGAGATCCCAAGACTGTCGATTCCCTGATCCTCTCTCTGTATCGGGATAAGGCTTTTTTCTTTTTCCAGGCCGGATTAGGCCTGGTCAGAATTGGAGAGCCGGCCATTGAACCGTTGGTTAAAACGATGAATGGCAAGAACTCCGAAGCTAAACGCCTGACCGAAGAAAACATGGAGATTTTGGCAGGGGCCTTAGAGAGCAATGCGGCCAAGATACTCGGCGACATCGGCAGTGAAAAAGCCGTCGAACCTCTGCTCGCAATGGTCGAAAAAGTCGGCAAGTGGGAAGCCGAAACCAACCGTTTGCTGGTCATGACCCGACTGATCAACGCCCTGGGAACAATTGGAGACAAGCGCGGCCTGAAGATTGCTCTGGAGTACCTCAAAGAAGAACTATGGGACGTGCGAACCATCTGCGCCAACACTATAAACAATATCAGCGATCGTTCGGTTGTCCCCGAATTGCTAAAATTCGCGTCGACTGGCGACCATCCCAAAACTCGGGCACCGCTGATCGAGGCGATCGGCAACCTGGGAACCGACAAAGTCTTGCCGGCCCTCAAGAAATTGCTCGACAGCCAAAAAGACGTAACTGTGCAAAAAGCGGTCAAGGCTAGCATTAAACGCATTGAGGCCTATAGCCAATGCAAACAAGACGTCAACTGTTGGATCGGCAAGCTGGCAGACAAGCAGCCGGAAGTCAGAGAAAAAGCCGCCTATGAACTTGGACGAATCGGCGGCGATCAGGCTATCGAGCCTTTGATCAAGATCATGAACGACAATTCTGAAAACGTCCGTTTTGCGGTCATGTTTGCCTTCGACAAGATTGGCTCGAAAAAACCGGTTGCGGCTATCGAAGCGTTGATGAAGAAAGAAAAGGGCAGCACACGCTTCAAGGTCATTAACTTCAACTACCAACTGCTGTCTGCCCGGCTTTCGCGCACAGGCAAGTAACCCTCTTCGAAAGTCAAATCAGCGCGAATTCGTCGTCACCAGAGGTGCGTTGATTACAACCACAGCCAAAAAAACGGGAGAATTCCAATGAAATCCAGGTTTATTCGATACGCAATCGCCTTGACTGTCAGCCTGGCCTTTGCAAGCCCCGGGCTGGCCGGAGAATGGAAAGAGGCCAAGTCCGAGAAATACGGATTCTCGATGAGCGTTCCCAAGGGAACCATCCTCAAGGCCAAGGAATGGAAGGGCGGCTGGGGCGGCCTGCACGCCAATTTCCTGGGTGTGCGACTGTTCGGAATCGCCCATCTGGGTAAGAAACACACCGCCAAGGAAATCGAGACCTTCGGTGTCCTGGTAACCGGAATCGGGCCCAAGCACTGGAAGAAGATCGACGAAGGCCGGGATAAGAACGGCTGGGAGTGGTTCAAGACCTGGAAGGCCGTCCGCGGAAAACTAGTGGTGCTGGGTGCCTACGGGGTGGGCCCCAAAGGCAGCTACCTCCTGGTGCTCAAGACTTCCTTGAAGAGCTTCAACCGGGACAAAGCTGCCTACATGAAGTGGTACGAAAGCCTGCGGGTGATGTAGCTCGGCACGAAAGTCCTACCGATCGGCGAAGAGTTCCTTAGCTTCCATGATTCGTTCCTCCCCGGTCGGGCAGAGCCCGGCGAATGGATAGACCTGGTCGAACAGATCCTGCTTGGAAGCCGCCAAGCGGTGGAAGGGTTGCAGGCGAACCGGGGGCCGGCGGGGAGCGGATCTCAAGAATTCCGCCAGCTGACGCAAGTCGTCGTCCGAGTCGTTGAACCCGGGAACCAAAGTGATGCGAACTTCAACCGCGAGCTTAGAGAACAAAATCGATTCCAGGTTGTAAAGGGCGTCGCGGCTGCCGGTTCCGAGTTCGCTTCGACACTTTTCCAAATCCACGTGCTTGAGATCGAATAGGACCAGGTCAAACCATCGTTCGAGTTTTGCTACGTAGCGGGCCGGCCAGTAACCTGAGGTCTCGACAGCCAGGTGGATACCGCGTTTTTTGATCTTGCTTGCGCAGGCAAAGAGAAAACCGGGCTGCGAAAGAGGCTCGCCGCCCGAGAAAGTAACTCCGCCTCCGGTCCCCTCGAAGAAATCCTGATCAACGGCTATTTCGGAAACCAACTCATCAGGGGTTATCTCCCGCCCGACGAGTCTGCGAGCCCCGGAGGGACAGGCCTGCGCACAAGCGCCACAGGCCGTGCACTCTATGCGCCAGCCATCAGGGGACCAAGTGCGCGAACAAGCCTGTTGGCAGGTTTTGCAACCGATGCAAATACTTTCATCGAAGGCGATTTCGGGCCGGAAGGATTTTCCCTCGAAGTTATGGCACCAGGGGCAGGTCAAATGGCATCCCTTGAGGAAGACGGTGGTCCGCAGACCGGGGCCGTCATCGACACACCCCCGCGAGATATCGAAGACCCGACCGGTCATGAGCCGAACTCAGTGCGGGCGATGATGTCTTCCTGGATGGATTTGCCCAGGTCGCAGAAATAGGCCGAGTAGCCGGAGACCTTCACCACCAGATCCTTGTATTCGTCCGGGTTCTTCTGGGCCTTTCGCAACGTTTCCGTGGAGACCACGTTGGGCTGGATGTGCATGCCGCCCAGATCGAAGTAGGTCTGAATGGTTCGGGCGAAGGTTCGGACTCCCTCGTCCGACTTAAGAATGCCGGGATGGAAACGCATGTTCAACGAGACGCCGGACGAGGCATGCTCGGGCGGAATGCGGGCGGCGGATTTCATCGGGCCCTGGGGCCCACTTCGCGACACGAACATGTTGCTGGGGGAAACGCCGTTGGAGGTCGGCTGGCCGGTCTTGCGACCGTCCGGCGTGGCACCGAGCAGGAGCCCATCGATGACGTGGTTGCCGTACGAATAGAAGCAAACTCGGTATTGTCCCCCACGCAGGTTGCGCCGATTCCGGACGTTGGCATGAATCCAACCGATGACCTGTACGGCAAGATCGTCGGCAGGCGTGTCTCCGACCCCGTACTTGGGAGCCTCGCGTATGATGCGTTGACGAAGAGTCTCGTGGTCACGGTAGTCGTTTTGAAGAATGCGGACAAACTCTTTGAGGGAAAGCTCTCGCCGCTCGTAAACGAAGTAGCGGATGGCCAGCATGGAGTCCACCAGGGTGGCCAAGCCGCGTACGTCCAAGGAGGTGAAGTCGTAGCGGGCCCCGCCGTCGGTGATATCCCGACAGCGCTCGATGCAGTCATCCATCAAGGCCGAAACATAGGGTGCCGGCAGGAACTCGCGGTGCGCCCTGTCTTTGGCCTCGGCGGCCCGAGCCAGGACTTCAACCTGATGGGAAAGCTGCTTCCTAAAGGCCTGGGTGAACGCTGCAAACGTGTCGAACCCTTCCGGATCACCGCAATCTATGCCACCTTTTTGCCCTGGAGCCGGAACGGGACGCTTGCCCCGTGTAAGGCAAAACCACAAGACGGCCGGTAGAACCAGTTCGTGCCCGCCGGGACATCCATGGGTATCCGATTGGCCGGAAGTCTCGATGCAGCCGACGATGCAGTAGTCGCGGGCATCGGAGATGGTCAGGCCATCCGAACGCAACGCGCGGATAATGACTTCGTCGTTGTAGATGGCGATTCCATTCGTGCGGCGGAACACCTCAACGGTGCGCTGCAAGAGTGCCGCAGGCGACTGTTTGGCGATACGGACCGAGAGCTGATTTAAAGAACCGTTCATCTGTTCGAAGGCGTCCAAAATCAGGTAGGTCAGATCGGTGGTGGCGTCCTTTCCTTCCGGAGTAAGTCCGCCGATCACGGCCACATGCTGGCTGTTGCCCAGGACCCCATTTGCCTCCATGCCCAATTCGGGAATCGGGTCCACGTTGGCTGTCTGCTTGAGAAAAAACTCCTGGAGGAGGGCGATTGCCTGCGATTCGGCTAGGTTTCCTTTTTGTTTGTCCCTGCGGTAGGCCGAAGCTAAGTATTGATCGATTCTCCCCACGGCGAAAATCTCGTGGGTCCCGTACTGGATCTCACCGATCATCAGTGCGAACCAGGCCGCCTGAAGTGCCTGGTGGAAAGTCTCCGGCCGGTGTCTCGGCACCACCCGGCAATTGTTAGCGATTGTGAGCAACCGTTGTTTCTCGTCCGGGTCGTCGACCAAGGCCGCCCGTTCTTGTGCCAGTTTGGCGAATCGTTCGGCATATTCACAGGCCGCTTTCAGGCTCATGATCACGGCCTTTAGAAAATTGTGTTTCTTCTTATTCCCGGGCTCTTCCGTTTCGAGACGCGCCATGCGTCCCCGGGCATCTTCGATAATGGTCTCCAGGCCCAGCTCAACGACTTTGTCCACACCCAGACACAGGTGGCCCTGGACGTCGAAACAGAAAACCGCGGGGGTCGGATTGTTGCGGGCGAGTTCGAAACGCATCCGGTAGAGAGTCCGCAGCCGGTCCAGGCTGAGACGTCCTTCAAGATTGGCCCCGAAGAGCTTGCGGTACTGACCCTTGCCTGTGCCCCGCAAGGACCGGACCAGGTTGGCGATCCGCCGAGCGCTCTTGATCGGACCGCTTCGGGTATCGATCAGCCCCCGGCGCTGCCACTCGGATGCCTTGCGGTCCCGGACAGTGCGGCCATCCCAGTAAGGCAGAACCTCTTCGTAGAACAGCCGCTTGTCTTCGGCGGAGATGAAGAAGGGTCGTTGCTTCAATGGCAGGATTTCCATTTCCATCTGCAGCGCACGTAACAAGTCTCCCCGTTCCACCGACAAGGGCCCCGCCAGATATCGCTCGGTTTTGGAACCCGCCAGCCACTCGTCCGGGTAGAGGAAGATCTTCTGTTTTTTTAGTGTACGCCGAAGCGCCATCGCGTTGCGCAGGCAAGGATCTTGCCCTTCGGTCTCCCGATATGATCGAGTGAAATGCAGAGCGCGCGCCATGCAAACCTCGTAGGGCGCCGAGAGAAGACGCTCCTTGAGTCGGGCAACCCGTGGATCGAGTGCCGTCACGGGCCACCTCTCGGTAGCTTGCGAGCCATTGCCAACTGCTGCATGGCGAAGATGACCGTGATGATCTGCTTGGCACCCCGCCGATTTCCGGTCTCCAGGTCGGTAAGCAGCCGGCGATATTCTTGAACCAGCCTCTGAGGTTTTTCCACCAGCGGTTCGAACAGATGGGCGATACCGCCGTAAATGTAGCGAATGGAATTATGCAGCAGGATGATTGTGCGGTTCTTTCCTCCGCGTAGCAGTCGGTGTTGAACCTCGAAGTCGAGTTCCTGAAGCTTGCGCACATCGGGCCTGGCCTTGTCCGCCTCTGCTGCAAGATCATCGACTGACTCGCGCAGGCTGTCGAGGGCCTTGGGATTGAAGTGATCGATGGCATGGTGGTAGATAGCTTCTCCGACCACTGCCCGGGCCTGCACCAGGTCGGTGACCATCTCATTCTGACTGGCTGCTTTGGAGCCAAACAGGGTGGTGACGAACTCCAGTCCCGCATGGGCCAAGTAGTCGAGCACCTTCACGCCGCTTCCCTGTCGAATGGAAACCAGCCGGGAGTATTCCAGCCGTTTGAGTGCCTCGCGGACCGTGTTGCGGGTCACCCTAAACCGCTCGGCCAAGGTCCGCTCGGGAGGCAAGGTGTCTCCAGGGGAGACATCTCCCGCCAAGATCGTCTTGCGGATGGCTTCAGCGACCAGCTCAGAAGTACTTGAAATTTCTACCGGTTCGAATAATTCGACAGTCGATTTTTTCTTTAATTGGCTCATTGGTACTACCAATATACCAATTTCAAATTTTACTGTCAAGCAGAAAATAGGTGCTTAGAAATGTAGCCTGACAGGTTTTTTCAGCGGCTGTATTCGTAGTAATAAAGCGGTGGATTGAGCCACTCGGAAGTGGTGTAGAAGCTCACCCCGTCGGCGGCGAATCCCGCGGCTTCGCCGGTCAACTCGAGTTGCAGCGGAACCGTGCAGGGTTCGCTGTCGAAAGCCTCCCAGAACGGCGTACCCGATGGCCGGATCCAGATGAAGGCGGTCAGCTTGGTCCGGATGACGATCCGGTCGCCGGACAGGCTGACGTCACCACCCGTAGCCAGATTGAGATTGGGGTTCGAACCCAGGTCGATCGTGTTCATTTGCTCAAGGGTCACCACCTGGCCGTCTTCTAATGGAGCAGCTGCCCTAAACAGGATGGTCGGGCCCTCGTAGGCCTTGGTCACCAGGTAGACGTCCCCAGTGACCGGATCAACCAGCAGGGTTTCCACGTCGTGCCGATCATCCGGATAGTCCAGCAGGAACGTTTCACCACCGGAAAGATCCAGATCGAAGGGGGGCTCGGCGGCGCCCAGGTCCGGTTCGGGCACCCGGTGGACCCAGACCCGCTGCCGGTCGCGGCCGTTGTTTCCGTGGTCGCCAACGTAGACATAGGTCGTGCCGGGCTGCGGGCCCGGTCCGACCGCGATGTCCTCCCAGTCGTGGGTAACTACATCCAGCAGCGAGTAGGTCCCTAAAAACTCCGAGTCGGTCCCGACCGCGAACAGTTTTGGATTGCCGCCGTCGTTGTGAGTCCACAGCACGTCGCTGTTTCGCTGACTGGCCGTAATGCCGGATAGTTCATACAGAAGGAAATTGTCGATGGTGCCTGCCTGAACACCCGCGCTGTAACCTGCGCACCCGGGTTGGCTGTCATCGCCGTCTTGTCCTCCATCGCTGCCGGAATCACCGCTCGACCCGTCAGCATCCTGCCCGTCGCCGTCCTGTTCACCGTCTATGCCAAAATCACTTGGGGACCCGTCACCATCCAGGGTGTCCTGGTCAGCATCCGCTTTGTCGTCACGATCACCTGGTGAGTCCAGATCGGTAACCGCTCCGCCGTCTGCGTCTTGTGCGTCAACGGCCCCGTCGGGCGGCTCATTCTGGCTATTTGAACTGCAGTTGGCGAACAGGAACACAAACAACAACGTGGCGATTTTGGTTCTAGTCTTCAAGTTTACACTCTGGATTGATCATACCTTACGAAAAGTCAAATCAGCACGAATTCGTCATCACCTAAGAAATCTGTCTCGGTCATCAGACGGGCGGTTTCTTTCAAGCGATCATCCGAGATCTCTCCGAGAGTCCGCCACAAGTCAGGGCTAGCTCGGATGCAGTCTTCAAACTCCTTGCGCGACAGAAATAGAAATTCTCCGTCCGAACCGGCAATGACAGTGGCGCTAGTCGGCAAATCCTTGATCAGGGCGATTTCACCGAATACATCCCCTTCTCTCAGCAGCGCCAGGGGCACCAACGTGTCGCCATCTCGTTTCTTGACTTCGGCTTCGCCTCTCAAAATAACGAACAGGCCAATGCCTTTTCTGCCCTCTTCGATGATGACTTGTCCATTTTTGACTTCCATCGAAATAAATCTGTCCAGAGCGGCGTGCCGCTCGTCATGCGGCAGTACCCGAAAAACACTCGACAAAGCCATTAGGTTGCTGAGCAAGCGCGAGCGAGTGAATTTCTTGAGTGCTTTTGAGATAGAAACGTATTGCTCGGCTTCGCGCTCGAGATCTAAGCGGGTCAGTTCGAGCAAATCAACCTGGCTGACTGCTCTTACACTGGCCGAGCGTGGCTCATTGGAAACCAAGGCCATTTCCCCGAAGACTGCATTGTCACCCAGTTTCGCCAGGATCAACTGCTCACCCCCGACCAGCTTGCTTATTTCGACTTCACCGCGGGCCTGAATGAAAAACGATTCGCCCTTTTCCCCCTCACGTAAAATCATTCCACCCCGACCCAAGCGCTTCAGTTTCAAATCTCCTAAGAGCTTATGAAAAGCCTCTTCGGGTAAATCAGAAAACAAGGGGATGGCGGGCAGTTTCTCGGGGTAGTCTTGCAAGCCCTTTTCGTCGCTCGCCAATTTAGCCGCCAGATCGCACAATTCTTGTCCAGCCAAGTTGATGACAATGTCTACGTTCTGACCGGCTTGACTGATTTCCACCACAGACAGTTTTGGTAGCTGTGGATGCGGCGCTTCGGCACTTACCCGATCGGATTCGGACGAATAAAGACTGGCCAGAATGTCCATGACATCTATGTTACGGTCGTCAAGTGAAGTCATCATCTTGATCGCGGTGATTGCCAGTAGCGGAAAACCGGCCTTGGTAAAATGCCAGGCAATTATCTTGTAAACTTCCTGAGCTTCGGTAACCCGGCCCTGCTTTAGCAAAATGTCGCCGATTTTCATGCGGGCCTCGAAACAAGCCGGAGCTCCTTGCAAAATGACGATACAACGCTTCAGCGCCTGGTCCCACTGACCTTGCTCGAAAGCCCGAACCACCTCTTGCCAAAGGTCCCAAAGCGTGGCACTCATACACACCTCCTTCAAGTCAGTCTTGACAGAACACAAGCCCAGCCGGTACAAACTGCAAAGTGGAGTCTCCTGATGGTAGGTGAAGCCTGGGCAAGAATCAACTCTCAAGCAAACTAGCGTGTCTGAATAAATATAATGAAATCTCTATTAAGAATCGCAGCCGCTCAGGGAATAACGCTTTCACAACCTGACTGGGAAAATTTATTTGGCCGCCGAGCTCCGCTTGAAGTCGATCTAGGCTGCGGACGCGGATACTTTGCTAAGCTGCGTGCAGTCGAATTTCCCGAGATCAACCAGATCGCCCTGGATGCCCGCATAAAGTGGATAGAATTGCTGCAGACCCGTTGCCTGGCAGAAAAGATCACTAATCTGCAAGCGCTCCGCTGTGATGTGACTCAGGATTTGCCGGTACTTTTCGCGAAAGGCAGCATAGCCGGATTTACTATCCACCACCCCGATCCTTGGTGGAAAAAACGCCACCGCAAGCGACGCTTGATCCAGCCTGCACTGGTCGGGCAGTTCGCCTCTCTTCTGGTCCCGCGTGGATGGGTCTTCATTCAGACCGATGTTCCCGATCTGGCAGCGGAGATCCGCCAAATCTTCGAAAGTAACCCTGGTTTCGTTGAAGCGGATGTCGATCGAATTCGGAGTGAGAAGCTGGGAGGCCTGAGCTCACATCGTGAAAAAAAGTGCCTCCAGCTCGGAATTCCAGTAAGCCGGCTGGCCTTTTGCCGCAGCGACCAGAAGCCAGGTGGATCTTGACCGCTTCTAAGCAAATCCTGTTTATCGCCGATGCCCACTTGCGCGGCCGGCAAGATAATAATCAAGGCAGCTTGGTTCGTTTTCTGAACCAGATAGAACCCGTTGCAGGTGGCCTGATTGTCGTCGGTGATCTGTTCGATTTCCTGGCGGGCAAGAACCAGGCCGCGGCCGAGGCATACGCCCCCGTCCTTGAAGCTATGCAGCGATTCGCACCCTACCATTACATCGAAGGCAACCATGATTTCGATCTTTCGTCCGATATTCCCGGCCTGGCCGGTGCAATCATTCAGCCGGCTCCAGTCACTCTGACGCTGAACGGGTTTGTCTTCAGGCTTCTTCATGGCGACCGGACCAGCCCGACCGATTTCGGCACTCGCCTGTTACGCAGAGGCCTACAAAGTCTGCCAATACGTTTTGCACGTGACTACCTGCTTCCGGATAAACTTATCTTTCGGTTCGCGCTCGCTTTTGCGACTTTCAGTCGGCACAACACCTGGCCGGGACGTGTCAACGAAGCCAACTCCGCCCGGCAGGCGGCGCTGGAAGAAGGCATGGTCTCCGGAGCCGATGTTGTAGTTTATGCCCACACCCACCAACCGCTGCTTGAAAAGACCAGACAGCTGGTTATTGCCAACACCGGAGCAGCTTTAGCAGGAGGCAGCTACTTGTCTCTGAACGGGGATACTCTGTGCTTGTGCCGCTTTCCTGATGGTGAAATCTTGCCACCCGGCCCGGTTCAACTAAAACACGTCGTACAAGACAATCACAACCGTAGCAACCCAACCGACTAAATTGAACAGCGACGGAATGTCGGTCACCAGGGCCTCGGTCGGCACTTTGGATCGCTTGGCGACAACTAGCTGCATATATCTAAGAATCCCGAAGACAGGAAAGGGCAAAGTGAAAACCAGATTGTAAGTCCCGAATTTGGCTACAGTTCCGGGCGCCACAGTGTATAGAATGTACGAAGCTAAAGTAATTCCGGCTAACGTCCATTCGGCGATGCGCAACGATTTTAGTGTATAGCCAGCCAGGGCCGGACGAGCTTCAACACCCGAGTCTCGAAAAATCTCCAATTCATGGCGTCGCTTGCCAAGCGCCAGCAGAAAAGCCAGACAGAAAGTGCACAACACCAGCCAAACCGAGAACTTCACATCGATTGCAACCGCTCCGGCAACTACTCGCAGGACGAAACCGGCCGCAATGACCATTACATCGACAAAAGCCAACTTCTTCAACCAGCGTGAATAAAACAGATTTAGCGTCAAGTATCCGGCGCCCAACATACCGAAACGGGCATCGATCAAAAAAGCTACTAGAATTGAACACGTGGCAAATAGGGTACTGACAACAAGCGCCGGGACTGGCTTGATTGTACCGGCTGCTATCGGTCGGCGAAACTTGATTGGATGGGCCCGATCATTGTCCGCATCCATGACATCATTGAAAAGATAAACGCTGGAACTCAAGAGACAAAACAAACCAAATGCCACCACCGAATCAAGCAACAGGTCAAAATCAAACAGCTGACGGGCAAACAGCAGGGGCGCCAACACAAATAAGTTTTTCGTCCAGTGGGCCGGACGCATCAATTTCAGCCAGGCAATAAACATCACTAGGCCCTGTACTCAAAAGCCAGGAGTCTGTCAAATTTGAATTGCTTCCCAAATCGAGCTGTGACGAAAAATGACCGTGTTTATCAACACTTGACATTAGTCGGGGTTTGACATATCTTCATTTTTATTTGGAGTTCAGCTATGCGTCGGATTGCAATAGTCGTAATAATCTTGATGTTTTGTACTGCCTTACAGGCTGGCACGGTTTCAGGTACTGTCGAATCTGACCGGCAAGTGACGCCTGGCCAGAAAATGTTCATGGACAAGTGTTTCTGGCGCCTGGGCCTGCGACCAGTCGAAATTTCGGCAGCTAAACAACCGCTTGGACCAACAATAGTTGTTTTAGAAACCGATCAGACCATCGAGATCAAGGCCGAAGAGTCCAAGGCGACTATCATTCATCTGGATGGCTATGAATTTTCTAAGCCAATTGTGACCGTCCTGGCCGAAAGGGCGGTTATTTTCAAGAACGACGACAAGCATTCATACTCTTGTAGTGCTAGCGGCGCGAATGCCTTTCAGTTCAGCGACCTCAAACCGGGCGGCCAAAACGAACACCGCTTCCTGTCATCGGGAGTAGCGAAAGTAAAGTGCCACCGCTACCCGTTCATGCAGACTACAGTTTTGGTAGTTGACTCTCCCCTGGTCGCCAGCCCTGATCAATCCGGTAGATTTACTATCAACCAGGTTCCGGCAGGCAACTATCGGATAAAAGCATTCAACGAGGGAAATTGGCGCTGGGCCCAAGATATCAAGGTCCCGGCGACCGGCACGGTTCAAGTTGCCTTAGGATCGAAAGTCAAGAAGACTGCTCCGCTCGTTCCCGATGAAAAGCCGGATCCGGCCGAGGGCAAGGACGGCGACACGCCCAAAATCGAGAAAAAACCCCCAGTTAAAGAACCCGACGAAAAGAAACCACCGGTCGAGAAAAAACCCCCGATCAAGAAACCCCCGACTGAGAAGAAGCCTCCGGCTGAAAAGAAACCTCCGGTTGTGAAGAAGCCTCCGGTTGTTAAGAAGCCTCCGGTTGAGAAGAAGCCTCCGGTTGAGAAGAAACCTCCGGTTGAAAAGAAACCACCCGTCGAGAAAAAGCCGCCTCCAGACAAGACACCCACCAAACCAACGGATGAAGCAGTCACGCCGACTTTCGAGGATGTTGAGCCGGAGATCGAAATCGAGGAGGATTAGCAGAGTCGTTCTTCAGCCTGTTAATCGAAAGAGGAACATCCAATGTCTAAAATCAAGACAATCATAGTCGTTGTACTTCTGGTTGGCGGAGCAGGGGCCGGGGCACTTATCGGCTTGAACAAGTTCTATCAAAAACAGATTCAGAGCCAGTCAGAAATGCTGTTGGCCAACGCCGAAAAGGATTTTGTCGAACATTTGCGGGTCAAAGCCTTCAACTCCATTCAAAAACTGACTGCAGAAATAAATAATGAAAAACTGGCCGGCCCGCTTGGCAGGCTTTCCCCGATCGGGGCCGATGCAACTTCAGAAACCGTTGCCCAAACACTCAAGTCTATTAACACGACTATTCTTCCCGAGACTGAGGCTATCCACAAGAGACTCAAGCTCGATAACTTGTTGGTCATATCTTCCGACGGCAGAGTGGTAGCCAGGAGCCCCGAGAAAGAGAAGTTCGGTGACAACCTCAAGGGTCTTCCGGCAGTCAAGGAATGTCAGAGTGGAGTCTACCGCGACGGACTCTACGAATTGGGTGATAAGTTATCTCAAGTAGCTGTCGTGCCTGTGCGTAGTGGTTCGGGCAGAATTGTTGGCTGCCTCATGTCGACAAGCGAACTCGATATAGCCAAATTAAAGGCCCTTTCACAACCTGCCGGCCTGGATGTAGCTTTGTTCCTGCGCAAGAAAGTCAAGCTCTCAAGCCTTGAGCCCGCCTCGCTGGCTCCGCTGGCTGAAAAGCTAGAGTCGAAAGAAATCGTTCATTTTGGGGAATTGAAATCGGCTCCGATGCTTTTCAGTTTGCCAGCTGGTGCTCTGGCAGCCAGGATCGCCAGTATTCCCAGCGGAACGGACCCATTGCATGTGGCCTTGATATTGCCGCTGGCTCCTCTGGTAACGCCTTTGCAGGAAGCTCATAAAATGCTGTTTATGGGAATCGGTGCTTTACTCATTTTCGGAATACTAGTCGGGTTGCTACTCTCGGCAAGTTCCGGCAACAAACAGCTCTATAAATTACGTGATTCGGTGAATCTGTTGTCCGAGGGTGGTTCGACCTCGTTTAACACGGAAGGTTATTCTGGTGCCTATCAGGAGTTGGCTCGAGATATTGCCCACATCATGTCGAACGGTCAGCGTCCTGTAATGGCCGGACCAGCTTCGGTATCCGAAGCCCTTGGTGAGGTGGACAGCTTTGCGCCGGCACCAATCGAACCGGCTGCGCCTGACGCCCCTTCTGCTGCCGGCAGGCTGGATTTCGAGAGCTTGCTTGGGGGAGATGCCGCTTCATCGGCGCCGCCGCCACCATCTGCGCCCGAACCTCCCCCGACGGTTCAACCGGTTCCACCTCCCGCGGCTTCGAATCCAGACCCGATATCGTCTCCTGATCCTCTCGATGCGGTCGTGCCATCCGAACCGCCTGCGCCGTCCGGCGGGCCTCGCGTTGATGTGCCCGGCGATCTGGTTGGAATTTTCGATGAACAGGAGGAAACCCGGGAAGTAGCGCCGATAGTTCCGGAACAAGCCCGGCGTGAACCTAGCCAACCTCCGCCTCCCCCGGCCGTTGAAGAAAAACCGGAGTTCGTCGCACCGAGCACGCCACCGGCGCCGGTTATGGATTTTGATAACGTACCGGATCTAGACACGGGAGATGATCAGATTACTTCATCCGACTATCAACCCGACGCAACTGTCATTGCTCAGGTTCCCAGCGAACTTCTTCAAGCTGCATCCGATTCAGGCCCGGAAGAGTCGATTCCAGCGGCTGCCATTCCACCACCGCCTCCATCGATTCCCGGACCACCATTATCAACCCCCCCGGTAAAACAACAGCCGGCCAAATCAGCTAGCCTGTCCGAAGATGATGCCCACTTCAAGGAGGTTTTCGACCAGTTTTTGAAAACCAAAAAACAGTGTGGCGAAGCTATTGCCGGACTGTCCTTCGAGCGCTTTTCAGAAAAGCTTCGGAAAAACACCGGCGATCTGAAAACCCGCTATAAATGCAGGTCGGTCAGGTTTCAGGTCTATGTCAAAAACGGAAAAGCTGCTCTACGGGCGACGCCGATTAAGTAAGCCTGCGTGATTTCAGTCCTTGCCTGCAAGGATGTCCAACTCCTCTTGAATGCGATCCTTTATCATAGACACCGTCGGCTCCAGAATAACCTCTTTGCCGTTGATGAAAATTGTCGGCGTACCCTGAATGCGGATTCGTAATCCCTCCATCTTTTCATCCGCAATTCGATTCAGTACCGCCGTTTGATTCATTTCCTCGGTAAACTTAGTTTTATCGATCCCGCATTGTTCGGCTAGTTCAATGAATTTCTTGTCGGAGAGATCCCGCTGGCTCTCGAACAACTTGCCGCAATAATCCCAAAACTTACCGAATTTGTCGGCAGCCACGCAAGCCTTTGAGGCGGCCAGCGCTCGTGGATGTCCCTTGATTGGAAATTGCTTGAAGAACAATCGCACTTTGTCCTTCCTCTCGCGGGCAATCTCTTCAAGCATCGGCCATATCTTGGCACAATAGGGACATTGAAAATCAGAAAACTCGACAATCGTAACTTTGGCGGCCTTATTGCCCAATGGAGTCAAGCCCTCAATATTAATTGAATGTAACTTTTCTGGATGGGCCATGCGCCTACGGGCATCAACCCACTTCACGATCTTCTCTTCTTCTGCTTGACTGATCACTAGCATAAGGATATCCCGGGCAAGCCGGCCAGCCGTCGCGTAATGTTGCTTTTTTCGTAAACAAGCCGCTACCGATTCCGTACAACGACCATATGAAGGAACTTTCTCTAGAATTGCGGCAACCCTGGCCAGAAAATCGCTCTTGAAATCCGAGGCATTGATTCCTTCGATTCGTTCCCAGGGGATTGTCTTGCAGGCTGGCTGCTCAGCAATAGACCTTGAACTAACTGACAAAAGCATACACACCGCAAGAATGAGAGATCTCATTACCTAATTCCTCAAAAGTTGTTTGCTCCATACTACGGATTGGTCCAGAACTTCAAGAATATTCGAAGGTTCAAGGTCAGAAATGAAATTTCAGGGGATGCAGTCTAATGCAATTAAAAACTTCAGCCGACCCTTTGGGGGGTCGACTGAAGCGTAGGCCAACGGATTTTCGAATGCGACCTGGTTACGATCGCATGACCTTCAAATTCTGCCTGTCTTCGTGGCTCAAATCTCCGTGGCCCAAAATCGTGTTAATTGTACCAGTTTTACTTTTTTTTGGCTGCTTTTTTCTTCTTGGCCGGTTTTTTCTTCTTGGCTACTTTTTTCTTCTTGGCCGGTTTTTTCTTCTTGGCCGGTTTTTTCTTCTTGGCCGGTTTTTTCTTCTTGGCCGGTTTTTTCTTCTTGGCTACTTTTTTCTTCTTGGCTGGTTTTTTCTTCTTGGCTACTTTTTTCTTCTTGGCTACTTTCTTTTTTGCAACCTTACGCTTGGCTACCTTCTTCTTGGCGGGTTTCTTTTTAGCCGCCTTTTTGTGTTTCTTTCCACATGACATGATTGACCTCCTCGTTTTTTAACTGCCCTCTGTCTTCGTGACTTGAAACATGATACCACCAACGACGGCAGACAACAAAAAAAATGATCAATTATTATTCAGAAATGTTTAGTCAGAAAATCTTACTTATGAACACCCGGGAAAGAAATCGTGATGGTCGTGCCGGTCCCCTCGGTGGAATCGATCTCGATGCCGGCACCGTGGTCTTCAATTATTCTTTGAACAATCGCCAAGCCCAACCCGGTTCCATCACGTCGTGTTGTAAAATAGGGAGTAAAAACTTTTTCAAGAACATCAGTCGGCATACCTTGTCCGCAATCGACTACTTTTATTACAACTCGATCGTTCTTCCTCTGGGTGATCACCTCTATGCTGCCACCCGCTGCAGTCGCCCAAAAGGCATTCGAGAGGAGATTTCCGGTCACTCGGCTGATTTGCTCACGGTCAAGAGCCACCAGCGGCAAATCCTTACCCAGAAAGAGTTTGAGCCGCTCGCCCCCCTTTTGTTTGCTGTATAAATTCACTGTACCCTCAACTACGGTGTTTATATCTTGCTCGGCCATAGTTGGTTTTGGTAAGCGCGCGAAATCAGAAAATTCCGAAACGATCCTCTTGAGAGTGGCGACTTCCTCGAGTATTGCGCGGGTTGATTCTTCAAAAATCTCTTTAAAATCCGGATGGCCTGCTGCATAGGCTTTGCGTAATGTTTCAATCGACATTTGTATGGGCGAAAGTGGGTTCTTAATCTCATGAGCAATTCGACGGGCAATTTCCTGCCAGGCAGCTACTCGTTCCGCTCGAACTAGTTTTCGTCGATAGATCTCCAGATCATCAACCATCGTATTAAATGTCTGGACCAACTCTCCAATCTCGCCGCCTGAACTTTCTGGCACTCGATGCTCGAGTTCACCCTTGGCGATCATGCGGGCACCGCTAACCAAAGCATTGACCGGCCCAATGATTCGGCGTGAAATCAGAAGCCCCAATAGCCAGGAAATTAAAACACCGGCAAAAGCTGCCGCCGCTGAGGCGATCAAAATGCGCTTCTGAGCGTCTTTGAGTTCCTGTTCTGAAACGCCGGCAACGACAAAAACCGAAGACTCTTCTCCGCTGCCCTGAAGCAGGCCGATTCGACGATAGGTAGACTGCGGATCAGCCACCCAAAGTGCCTCTGCCTCCGAATCGTCATCTTTACCCGGGCCGACCATCACACGATCTTCAACGTCGACAATCTGGATCTGGGCGCCTGAAAGGTTTTGTAAATCATCCACAAACTTCTCATCAAGCAGCAGTCCACCCAGAACGACGACTTCAGCCTCTCCGAATCTTCGCTTGCCCGCCACTACGACTGCTAGAATGTCTTCGATCTTTCCAGCTCGCAACACTTGCACATTCCGAATCACGGGCGCCATCGGTTTTTGGGTAACGATTTGCAGAGTCTCGTTATCCTTTGAACCGTATCTAGCCGGCAAGTGACCGCTTGAAAGGACTGTTCCGGTTTCGTCAAGTATGGTGAGAAGATCAAGATCCCAGGCCTTCATCCATTTACCGGCCTGAGGTATCATCGTGCTGCGGTCAAGACTTCCACGAACCAGTTCGACCAGAATTCGCTCGACTTGTTCACCGTCAACCAGAGCAGCAACCTTATGCTTGATTCTAGTGCCAATCTGGTCGAGATTGGCGCGGATGCCCTCACTGACTCCATCGAGACGATTTTGAAACTCTTCCTGAAACCGCTCTTCTACAGTAAACCATGTAAAAGTCAGAATCGCGCCGGCCGGAATGAACGCAACAGCCAAAAATGCCAGAATCAGTCGAGTGCCCAGGCGCATGGATCACATCCTTTCACTCGACCGACCAGGCTTCGGCCAGGTCTGCCAACCCGGTCGCGCTACGCTTATACCCCCGAACAGATTTATTCAGATAAACGCGGCGGCCATGCTGGAACAACGGAATCCAGGGAAGCCGTATTTGATAGCGACGTGCCATTTCACGCACAATTGCAGACCTGTTGGAATCACCGGGAAGATTGTTGAGTGATTGCAGCAAATCCTCGATTTCTGCATTCTCAGATGTTTTCGCTACTATCGATAGTAGCTGCAACTCATGATCTCTGACCAACGAAAGCGGCTGAGCCAGAAAAAAGTCATACTCCCCTGCCTTGATGCGCTTGGTGAATGCTTCACGCTCTAACTCAATCACGGAAACAACCACGCCAATATCAACAAGATTTACCTGGATACGTTCGGCTACCGGCCTATCCAATATCTGGCCTTTTTGAACTAGAAACACCAAAACGGGCGGGATTCCCATATTTTCCAGAGCCAGTTTTTTAAAATACTCTTTGGCCGCCTTAGGATTAGCCCTCAATTCCCGGTTGGTATTCTTATTCTCAGGCAGACCGATAACCTCGTCAGTCGGCGAGCCGCGGTCACCGACCAGATAGTTCACTAAAGATTCGCGGTCAACTGCGTTCGCAACCGCCTTATGAAAACCCTGGGGAAGTTGATCGAGACGCTTAGGATTGAGTGCCAAAAATGTCATCCAGGCCTGGGGACCGTTATCTACCTGATGACTGCCGACTCTATGAGAGGGACGCAGGTAACTAATATGTACTTCCTCGAGTTCAAATGCCAGACTAGCGGCCCTGGTTGATGAATAAGGAACCAGACTAAGTCTATCCAGGTAGGGCCGTCCCTTACAGTGGCCGAGAAAGGCGTCCAAGACTATCGATTCGCCAGTTGACCGGGAAACACTCCACTTAAATGGGCCGCTACCGGGCGGATGAGCATCTTTGGGTTCTTTGCTCGAAAGAAAACGCGCCGGCAAAGGAGCCGTCGGCACGGCGGCCAGGGCTTCAATAAAATTAGGCATCGGACTGCTCAAGCGGATCCGAAAGCTGAGCTTGTTAATCCGTTCCAGCCCGGTAACTCTGGTACTCTTGCCTTGCCTATATTCAAGCGCTCCTTTAATTGGTGCCAAGAGCCACCAATGCTCAGAGGCACAAGATGCACTCAATACACGCCTCCACGATGCCAGTACCTCGCTACTTGAAATCGAAGAGCCATCATGAAATTTCAACCCCGGCCGCAGGCGAATTACGAGCTCAGTTCTGTTCTGGGACACCTTGGGCAACTGCTGGGCCAGGGCTGGAACTATGGTTCCATCTGGAGCAATCCGGTAGAGAGTTTCGTGAATTTGTCTAGCTAATTCCAACTCCGTAGTTGTCGAAACCAATGCAGGATCAGTGGTGATGATTTTACCAGTCGAGGCAATCTTGAAATCCCCACCGTAGGGACGTCTGGCCGCAGCTTGAGCATTGCCAGATAAAACTATTCCATACCACACAAACAAGCTGACAATAGCTGCAGGACTAAAGACACGCCGCATGAATCGACTCCTCATCTGCCTAGCAAGTAAATTCGACTCGCAGTTTCGTTCGAGTCAACCGCGGCCAAAACCGCTTGCACTTTTCCTTTGCCATCCAGATCGCCACCGGCAATTGCCACGATCCCGCCGATAATATCTCTCGACTGCCAGACAACCACACCCTTGGAAACAACCCTGACACTGTCTTGTTCACCCAGCCAGACCGGATCGGAAATTATCAACTCGGGCAGGTTGTCTCGATCCAGATCTACAACACCCGCCCCCGCCCCGACCTTCTCTTGAACTTGCTCACCCTTGAACTCAGAATCCAGTCGCGATAACTTGCCCTGCAAGTCGACATTCACAATCCAAACAGACTGGTCGTCGGATGACTGAAAACAGCGTAAAGTATAGAATTGATCTTGCAGGGTGAACAGCTCCCCTGAAGACTGGTTGATATCGGCAACTTCGATCTGTGCTAGATAATGATTTGTTCCGGGCTCTGGCGTGCCATATACGATCTGAACTCGCTTGCGGTGCCGAAAAACACACAACGGAACCTGTTTTAGCTTGCGAATTGATCGCAGAGAGTTTCCCGTCCAGGAGAGTATCTCACCGACCCCCCGATCGTGAAGCTTGTAAAAGATCTCCGCTTGTCCGTCTAGATTGAAGTCAACAACCAAAAGACTACCGGATGGGTCGCGAACCCGGACATTGGTTTCGGGCAGATAACTTAGGCTATGGGTCACCAGCCGTCGCGGATTTCCACCCCGCAATGAGTAAACCTCGATAGCGTCTTCAAACAGTAAAACCAGCTCGGCACCCTCGACACCATCGAGATTACCCATACCAAGATCCAACACACGCCGGGGCAGATAAAACAGCTCGGCGAGTTGCCATCTTCCCAGAGGTGGCGGAGCCCTGGATTTCCCCAATAAAATATGGATTTCATCGTCGATCTTGGTCGAAACAAAAAAATGCTCTTTGGCTCCCCGAGGAATCGGGTTAGCCAATCTGTCCCAGAACGGCATACGCAAAGGAGTCAAATCCGCAGTTAGATGAATAGTCTGATCATCGATGCCGAGCACACAGCGCATGAGTAAAAAGGCCCCGGATTTGCGTGCCAGGTCGGCGGCCTGCTTGCCTCCTTGAGAACCCAACGGGACAACCTTAGCGACTACCAACGAAGCATTCATTCGATACAACAATAGGCTCTCGAGTTCCTGTGTCAGCCTGTCCTCTCGCCCCAGAATCGACGCATCACCCTCAACCACCAGGGCAATGATCTGATCCTCCAATTTCTCTCGCTGCAAAATGATCTGAAGCTTCTTGTCCAGTTTGTTGGCCAGTTCTTGCAGGGCGGGCACTGATGATCGTGCCAGAGGTTGAGATATCGACAGGAACACAATAGCTATAACAAGTATGTTTCTTATCCGGCTCAACGATACATTCCTTCTGGCAGACGTTTTCCTGTCGTAGAATTGATTTGTTTACTACCACTCGATGTCACTTGCCTGTCGCCACCAGACAAACGATCTGATACTGCTCGTGGTTCAGTGCCCTCCACAAATACCTCAAATTCTGCATCGGCCAACTGGGGTGATGCCAACAAACCGTTTTCGGGATCTATCCGCACAAAAACTGTTCCTTCAGAAGCTTTGAAATCCAGTTTTGGCCTGTCTCGCAGAGCAGCTTCCATGAATTGCACCCAAATCGGCAGGGCTGTACCTGCTCCTTGCGCCCAGCCAGTTCCCATGCTCGAGTTATCGTCAAACCCGACCCAGACCCCGGAAACAAGATCTGCGGAAAAACCCACAAACCAGCCATCTTTTTGCTGATTCGTTGTTCCGGTTTTTCCTCCCAAAGGTCGACCAAGTTTCAGGGCGCGTTTTCCGGTGCCATTCTCAATAACACTCCGCAACAAAGATGTCATGATAAAAGCTTCAGCTTGACTAATCGCCTGGCGTGGTTCTGTCTGTTCGAATCCTTCGATAAATTTTCCATCAGGTGTTTTTACAGCTGTTATAAACACTGGTTCGGCCTGTTTGCCTTGGCCCGGAAAAACAGAATAGGCATTGGTTAACTCAAGCAGAGTAACTTCGGAGGACCCCAGAGCCATAGACAGATTGCGGGCAAGTTTCGATTTTATTCCCAAGTCGCGGGCCATATTACTGACTGCCGGAGGCCCGATATCCGAACAGACTTTGACTGCAACAGTATTTATCGAATGCGCCAGGGCATAGCGCAGAGTCACCGCCCCGGTAAACACCCGTTCAAAGTTCTGTGGTTTCCAGGCTTTGCCCTGCAGACTCCGATAGACTTCGGGAGTGTCCATAAGAATAGAAGCAGGCGTGTATGCGCCCGTATGAATAGCTGCTGTATAGACAATCGGCTTGAAAGACGAGCCCGGTTGGCGTCTGGACTGAACCGCCCTAATTAAAGGAGTATCCCTAAAATTGCTTCCGCCAACCAAAGCCAGAACATGCTTGCTATGCGGGTCCATACTTATCAGGGCACCTTGTACCAGAGGTGGTTGGCTAAGCCCAGCCGTCAGACTCTCGGGAGTGGGATCTTCGATGCGGACCTCTATCAAGTCGCCAACCTCCAGGATATCTGAAATCTTCTTGGGAGCCGGGGTTCGGCCAACGGGCGAGAATTTGCGAGCCCACTTGATTCCTTTTAAATCGAGCGTTGCCGAAGAAATACCCAGATCCAGGCGAGCCACTTCAGTCTTATCAACTATACTAATCTCGGTAACCGGAACGATTACGCGAGCCTCTTTTTTCAGTTCCAGCCACTTGACGGCAGTTGGCACCGTTTTCGAGGCGGTCTCGGGTTCTTGCGACTCGGAGGATAAAACAAGAGTCCAGATCTTGTTCTTTGCACCTTGGGAATCGTGCTTGTCATGCAACTGTTTGATTTGTTCAGCTGTAATCTTACCCAGTCGGCCCCGGTAGCCATGCCGGCGATCAATCCGCCGTAATTCCGCTGCAACTATTTGTTGGGCAACCTGCTGTAGATCGAGGTCCACGGCCAGTTCGACTCGCAATCCTCCCTGAAGAAGCCTGTCTTTTCCTAGCTTCTCCTCCAGAACACGTCGGCAGTACTCCGCATAATATGGCGCGGATTCGAAGAAATCGACGTAGCTACCGACCACATCAAGCTCTTTTGATTTTGCGATTTTTACTTCCTGAACAGAGGCCATTTCGTTCTTTAGCATCTGATCCAGTACCCAGTCGCGGCGTTGTTTAGCCCGCTCGGGGTGATTTATCGGGGAGTAACCTGCAGGGGATTTTGGCAACGAGGCCAGCAAGGCGCTCTGCTCGATTGACAGCCCTGATACGTCACAGTCAAAGTAGTAACGGGCAGCCTCTTGAATTCCGTAGCAGCGATGACCAAAGTAAATCTGGTTGAGGTAGAGCGACAAAATCTCGTCTTTCGAGAGATTGGATTCGAGCCGTAGGGCCAATAGAAGCTCTTTGATCTTACGGGTATAGCTTCGCTCTGGCCCTAATAGAAATGTCTTGATTACTTGTTGTGTAATTGTACTGCCACCCTGGACCACTCGTCCGGCCTTGATGTTGTGCCACATGGCCCGCAACATACCCATGAAATCCAGGCCGGGATGGCTATAGAAATCAGCATCCTCGGCTGCCAGAAAAGCTTTGCGGACATGTAACGGTATTCGATCGAATGTCACGACTGTCCGTTTCTCTTCGTACAACTCGGCTATGACCCGCCCATTCCGATCGTACATTCGGGTTACCTGGGGAGGGTTGTAATCCGCCAGGGAGTCGAAAGAAGGCAAAGAGGAGCTGTGGTACCATAGGATTCCAGCAATAGTAGCAATCCCCAGAATAAACAGACATCCGCCGATTATCAGAATTCGAAACAGCCAACGCCGCAAACGAGACTTTTTGCTGGGCTCGGCGTTTTCTTCAGTTTGGGTTGCCTTCTCTTCAGATTGGGTCATGGGAGCTCCATTACGGATAATAGAAAAAACCCTGTTCTGGTTCAAGTAGCCATTTCAATCCATATCTTCGGCCAGAAAACTCTCGAGTTGGATATGTTCACAGAATACGACGGCCCCGCTTCAAAGAAGGGCCGCCGTATAGCCGGGAAAATCGTCATTAAAGTGAGTCCGGGTTTTCCTCATCTTGGCTGTTTTGGGCCAGGACAATCAGTCGCTCGAGGTTTATCTGAGCCTTCAGGTAGCGTGGATGCTGCTCAGTTACTTGCCCGAATGTTGCAATCGCGTCTTGCAGTCTGCCAGCTCCTTCGTATGCCAGGCCAAGATTGTTTATCATGTAGGCTGGTGTATTTTCGCCAGCAACAGCCAGTTCAAGCTGGATGACTGCCTGGTTAAAGTTCTTTTTGAGTAGATAGGCAAAGCCCAGGTTGTTTCTATAGAATCGGTTTTCAGGAGCCAAAATAGTGGCTTTTTTGAACGAGCGAATAGACTTTTCCCAATGAGAGCGTGATAACCAAATCCGTCCGAGTAAATTGTGGGCTGACGCTACTTTGGGATCTTCGCTCAGAGCGCGCTGAATTCGTTCTTCGGCCAAATCGAAGTCTTTGTTTGCCAGCGACAAGCGCGTCAGCTGCAGCCAGGCTTCCACGGATTCCGGATCAATTTGGCTGGCCACCATGAATGCCTTCTCGGCCAAGTTCGGCTTGGAATTCTTTTTAGCTATCTGGCCCAATTGCATGGCTGCTTGATAGTTGTTTGCGTCATCGAAGAGCGCTTTGCCAAGTTCTATCATTGCAGCCGCGGGGTCTCCCGCCGCGCTCAGTTCATAGGCGATCTTGACGTGATCAACCAAATCATCATCCATATGACTCAGGGCAATATCCAGAAGCTGTTCGGATCTGCTTTCGGCCTTGATTGACACCAGTTCATTTTCCACTTCGACATCTGGCTCTACGATCAGCGGCTCAACAGACGTATTCAGCTTGGCGTCATTTTTGATCGCGCTCGAGTGAAATTCGATTACATCTCGGCCACCGTCAGGTGAACCTCCCGACCATTCACAGCCAACAAAAATGAGTGCTGCAGACAGCGCAATACTGAGCCCGATCTTTCCATTCTTTATAATACTGATATTCATGACCAATCTCCTTCCCGGTCCCTGGCGGCACCTGAAATGTTTTCTTCTGTCGAACCTGGCCAGTTCTGTTCAACCAGTCTGCGAGTTTTGTGCCAGCCGGCTCTGCCCGCAAGTTCGCGACCGGACTCAGTAGAAAACCGCAGTTATTCAACGTACTTGCAACTAGACGCCTGAAATACCGGACTAGTATAGGAGCGATTTCGGGGAATTCTTTGTGTCAGGAATTACACATAGTCGATCAAAACCCGGAGTCATCCGGCGATTCTGAGCCAAGCGGTCCCTGGATGTTTGTCCTCAACCGCTTGGCCTTGGAGTAGTATATGTGATTGGGGGGAATAATCTTAAGTACGGTATTGAGTTTCTTAATAGCCTGGTCGGCATTAGTCGATTTGATCACATAGGCTTCTTCATATAGTTTCTTGGCCGTTTTCTCGAGATCATGCAGACGCTGCTGGGATCTATCGTTTCCATATTTCTTGGCCCGGGTAAAGGCATGGTAAGCCTCAGGATAGCGACGACCCATCATCGCATCAACTCCCTTGAGAAAGAAAATCTTGGCCAGCTGCTTTCGAATAAGACTGTAATACTTGCCCGATCCCCTGGAAATTTCCTTGTCGAGTTTGGCCGCCCTGGTAAGAAACTCGAGAGACTTTGCTGCTTTTCCAATGTTTTTCGACAGCTCCATTCCTTTTTTATAAACACCCCTGAACTTCTTCAACTTTACCAGACTATTGGAAGCGCCCGCGTCTTCGGCTTTTTGAATGGCTTTGTCAATCTCACCATTCCGATAAAAAGTAAGCATCTGTCCAGTTATTCCTGTTTTTTCCCTTTTCGGTTTTGAGGTCTTTCTTCGCTTGCGCTTCTTCCTCTTCTTCTGTGTCTCGAGGTATGAAATCCTTTTCTTCTGAATCCCGAGTTGCTCTTCGGCTTGTTGCTTCAACTCCGCCGCCACTTGATTATCAATGTCCCTTTTGAGGATTTCATCAAACTTGAGCACTGCCTGCGCGAATTGTTTCTCATCCATAAACTTCTTGCCCTGTTCAAGCAAATCAACCGATATCTTCGTGGAAATTTCGGTCTTTAGCCGGGCAGCTTCTGAAAAATATTGGCTTGCGGATGAAATCTGATTAACCTGGATCATTGCCTCGTTGTATTGTTTGTGCTCGAGAAAATCACTAGCATCCAACAGGGCCCGTGAGGCTGCTTTTTCCCTTTCGATGTGTTCTTTATAATCCAGGGCGATTTTATCGGCTGGCCTGAGCTTTAGTGCCAATTGCACATTGAGCCCGGCTTGTTTCCATTTCTTATCCTTGACCTGGCTGGTGGCCTCCTGCATGTAATTCTTGAATTCAGCATTCAGCTTGGCTTCCTGTTGACGTCTTTGCTCATCCGGTGTTGGAGCCCCAGGTTGTGAAGGCCCAGAAACAATTTTGACTATCAGTATAATCAGAAGAAAACCTAGCAGCCCGCCACCTCCGAACAAGACGAGTTTTCGCTTTTGCGGATCGGCCATTAGATCCGCAACGAACCCGCTCCTGGTTCGGTCGTCTACCGGCAAAGCGTTAGTGACCGTCCCGGTAGCACGCTGACCGCCATCTGCCGGTTCTGCTCCAGGTAAATTGAACTGCAAGACGGTACTGCCGACCTTGATCTCGTCGCCATCGTAGAGGAGTTCCCTTTGAATACGCTGGTCATTTACTTTAGTACCGTTGCCCGACCCGAGATCAATAATACAAAAAGAATCTCCGTCTCGTTCCAGCAAGGCATGTCGACGCGAGCAGGCAATATCGGGAAATACCAGGTCGTTGTCTGCCCCGCGTCCAATCGACATCTCATCCGGGATTAGCTCAATTTCGCGACCTTCTTCTTCTCCCTCAATTACAACCAGGAATGGAAATTCAGAGACCTCGTCTTCCCCGTCATCTCCGAATATCAGCGTTTTTTCCCGAGCGGGATCATCGCTTTGAGCAAAGGCAGGATCTACCGCAGGCACCGTGCCAGCCGCATCCGCTACGACTTCGTCTTCAGCCTCGTCCTGCAACCAGGGAGACTTGACCCCATCGGGAGGAGTTCGGTCGGGGAAAGACTGGCCTTGCTCTGAATCGTCACCTTCAGCCGCTTCCTCTGCGCCCCAGCCGGCCTCATCTTCAGACTGGGCTTCATCCGCCGAATATTCACCAGATTGATATTCGTCCGGCTCGTCAGCCAAATCATCAACAGGTTGTCTGCGCCTGCGGCGTGACTTGCGAATGCTGGAGGCTGGCTCATCCAGTGTGTCGGATACTTTATCGCCGGCATCAACCAGGTCACGACCAGTGTCCTCTTGGTAATCATCTTCTTCTTCCGGCATGATATCGCCGGCATCTTCCTCAAAGACATCATCGGCCTCGACTTCAGCTGGCCGGTCATCGCCTTCATCAGTTGGCTCGTCCCAGGGTGCCTTGGAATCCTCATGCGGCTGACTGTCAGCCGCATCAATGTCATCACCGGCGTGCTCTGCGGCTGAAACCGGGGTACTCTCGTCTAGTATTGAAGCGGGATCGACGTCAGAGGTGTCTTCTTCAAACGCTTCTTCGTCGAGCTCAGGCTGGGCTTCACCCGGGGCGGTCGCCACTTGTGCCTGGCTGAAGTGCTCAGGCGGCACATTGAATTTACCGGTGGTTTCTTCCGCTTCGACGTCATCATCCAGATGTTCTGTTTCGCCATCCTCGGCCAGCAGAATGTCATCATCTGAAACTAACTCCGGCTCGTCGAGAACTTCATTCTCTCCGGTTACCTCTTCGCTACGTCTCTTGGACCCTTCGTCCTGACCCATTAGATATTTCCATTCTAGCGATTACTTGTAACGCTCATAACTCTTACGCGCCCGAATATGCCGCGGGTCTTCCGTATTTGGAAATGTTATCATGACCTGCCTGAAAAGCTCCTTGGCATTTTCATGATGGCCGAATTGTTGCTCTTTCTCGGCAGTAAACATGAGATCTTTGAACTTGCGGTTGAGTTCGTCGTTGATTTTTTCTATCATTTCATTGGCTTCATCATAAATCTCCGGCCGTGAGCCCTCCGGTAGTAATTCCAGCAGGTCCCTGGCTCGCATAAAGTTCTGCATCGCCTGGTAGGCATTCGGTGGTGAGACTCCTCTTGTTTTGTATCGCTCCTTGGCAATACCGAAAGCCTCCTCGGCTGCTCGACTGTCGGGCTGGGGTAAGGGGGTTTCATCAATTGCTGTAACCCTTACCGCCCAGTGCTGGTTTGCCTCTGGATTGCTGTAATTGATTGTATTGACAAAAGACAGCCGGTTTTCTTCATCTCCTAAGAGATGTTTGCGTGGAAGAATGAGATGTATTTTTTCAGACCATTTGTCCATGGTAATTGGAACATAGCCAATTTGCATACCATTCAGCTGAATAGCTACTTCTTGACGATTGTCTATTGCCGCCACGGAATATTTTACAATCGTGCGACCATTGGCATATTTGAATTTGAAATTTGCCGAATTGCGACAACGAATTTTCACCGGGCCATAGCCATAACTCATTGAGCGACCTTTCGCATCGCGCTGCCCGGCAGTAAAAAGCTGATCAGAGTGATCGGAAGCCACCTGGACGATTTCTTTCCCGCTTTGAATGGCCTTGACCACCATTAAAATCAGAAGCACGCTAGCTCCAGCAATCAAGGCAATCTGGAATTTTTTATCCAGAGCCTTGAACCAGGACACCGCTTTTCTAATCAAACCCTTGATCGAAAACTTCTCTTTGGCTCCCCTTCTGCGTTTGCCACGGGCTCCGCCTCGCCGTCCGGTCCTGCTGGGCTCGGGCTGTACGGCGGGTTCTTCTACATTCTCAGGTTCTTTGGATGGCTGGCGCACTCCCGAAGAACGGATCATCGGTTTTTGGGGCCGGCCTTTTGGTGTAGCCGCCTGCGGCTGTCGCCTGCCGCCGGCAACCGGTTTTCGACCTGGCCTGCTCCCGCCAGCTTGCTGAGCAGACGGTTGCCTGCGCTGACCGCTCGTTGCAGCCCTTTTGCTCGGCTGTCGCCGGGCAGGCCGTTTGGCGGGCTTTTTCTTTTTAGAACTCTCGTTCGGCCCTTCGAACCTGACCTGCACGGTTCCCATCATGATCACGTCGCCCGGCCGAAGCACTTCTTCGCCTACCTTCTTGCCATTCAACTTGGTCCCGTTGGAGCTACCCAAATCCTTGACGATATATGCGCCGCCCTTGTCGCGGATGCTCATGTGTTGCCGAGAAATACCCGGATCCGGGATAACCACGTCATTATCCATTGTGCGACCGATCGTTATCTCAACTCGATCAAACGAATAGACTTTGCCACTATCCGGACCCTCGAGGATTTTAAGCGAAAAGCCCAAAGCCCTTACCCTCTTAGCCAAATCTCAGGCCCGAACGAACAACCACTTTCCTTCTAGATTCGACGTTCGGCAACTGCCGGAAGATTTGTGATTTAAACATGGTGATCATTGGATCGACTAGAAATCTCCTGACATGAATTGGTAGACAATCGGCCCAAACAGAATCATGAACACAGTCGGGAAAATACAAGCGATTAACGGGAACAGCATTTTGACCGGAGCTTCGTTGGCAAGTTTTTCAGCTCGCTGGGTTCTTTCGATCCGCATCTGAGTCGACTGAATTCTCAGTATTTTTCCCAAGCTGGTACCCATCCGGTCGGCCTGGATCAGAGCGGCCACAAACTGGCTCAGGGCCGGCAAGGCAACTCTGTCCGCCATTTCGCGTAGAGCTACCTGACGAGTCTTGCCTATTCTGAGCTCTTTGAGCATCAAGTCCATCTCTTCCACCAAGGGACCCTGTTTGCCCTTTTTAACAACGGTGCCCACCGCAGCCTGAAAATCGAGCCCGGCTTCCACGGATAACGTCAGAAGGTCGAGGTTGTAAGGTAGTTCGCGAATAATTTTGAACTGCCTTTTCTTGACCTGGTCACGCACCCAAATCTTTGGGTAATAAAAACCCAGCAGCGCAAAGAGCCCCACCAGCCAATAACCCACCTGAATATCCAGATCGCTTCTCAAAAAATTTGTGACCACTATACCCAGGATCGTAAAAAATACCAGGGCCAGCTCCTGCAAGGTCAAAACTTCTTCTGCCTTCAGCCCATCCAGACCTCCGGCACTGACAATCCTCTTGTTGACTTTAGCCTCATATTTGGGCCACATGAATCTTCGGTTATAGCTACCAAGCTTTCGCAAGAACACCTTGCGCATAGCTTTCATCGTGGAACGTTCTTCTAATTCCTTGGCTTCAGAGAGCGACTTCTTCAAGGCTACTTCCCAGACACCATATACCAAGAAGAAACCAAACCCGAGAACCAGCACGAAGGACAGGAAAGTCATGATTCCGCCAACTAGATCTCCGCCCATAAGAATTACTCCTTCACTACACGTTTATATTCACGATTTTACGAATCATCCAGATGCCGGCCAATTCCATCAGGAGGATTATTAATACCAGGATATATCCGAACCATCCATCAAACATTGGCTGCATCAAGTCCGGCCGCATATAGTTCATGACCAGTCCAAGTACCAAGGGCAAAGCCGCCACAATCCAGCCTTGCAGCTTTCCCTGGGATGTCAAGGCCTTGATCTTGCCTTCCAGTCTGAACCGCTCCCGGATAGTTGCCGCAATCGTATCGAACATCTCGGCCATGTTTCCACCGAGCTGCCTGGAAATAATGGTTGCAGTAACAACCAGATCGAGATCTTCACTTCCAACCCGGTCTGCAATGCTGGTGAGCGCCTCGTCCATGGGTTTGCCCAGTTTGATTTCGCGTACAAACAACATGAATTCCTGCGCCAGCGGCGATTCGGATTCCTGGGCTATATGCTCCATGGCCTGAGGAAATGTCAGGCCGGCTTTGAATGCGTTTGACATCTGGCTCAGGGAATCCACCAGCTGCTTGTTGAATTTCTTCAGACGCATGGCCTTGAAAATTCTAACCATCAGGGTTGGAACAAAAAAACCACATGCGGCAAGTATGATTGTAAAAAAAGTACCGAAAAATAAAAGCCCGACAAGAACAAACAGGGCTGTAATACTTATATTCAGAATTAACAGTTGCCGGCCGTCGATAAAGAGAAACATGTCCGACAAGTCTCTCATCGACTGGGTAACGTACTTTTCCTGGTACCGAGCAAAAGCCCTGTTGAGGATACTCATAACCATGAGGGCAAACATGAACACAGCCCCCAGTATCACCAACATAGTGAGGCCTTTATTGAACAGGATATCCATGCTCAGTCCTTTCGACTAGTGACCCCCGCCGCCAGTCGGTAGCCGGATGACCTGGAATGTTCTTTCGCGTTTTATCTTCAGTGCCTTGACTCGCTCGCCGGTCAGCAGGGTTTGAATCGTTGCGCGAGCCCGCTCTTCTTCTCCACCGATATCCTCGGGGTTGCGTAAAGATAAATACAGGCTACCAAGTTGGGAAGCCAGAATAATGATCTCAGCCTCTTCCGGCAATAGCATGACAGTGATGTTATTGTATTTCTTCTGGTTGTCCTTCATTATGGTCATGTTCGTGCTGCCAGTAATCGAACCGGTCGCTAAAACAATAACATTTTGCATGAGCGTAACTGTTACCAGGCTTTCGGTTTTGGGATCTTCGAAAGTCCCAAGAATGTCAATGTGATCATTGGGCCTGACCCAGCCGGCAACCGCCTCGGCACCGGAAATGCCAATGCTGATTGCCCGACCGGCTTTACGAACAATGTTGCTCAGACGTTCAAAAGTACCCTCTGAGCGAAAATGGCTCCAGAGAATGAGATCGCCGCGTTGGAGCGGCACCATCAGCTTCTGGCCAATCACTTTCTCGAACTGCTTGGGACTGACAATACTAGGTGTCATGAATTGCTCGGGCATTTGATGTTTGGCAACCATGTCGTAATCCAGAACAGTACCTTCGACTATATCTCGGTTGGAAACTACTACGGGCATCAATGTCCAGCCTTCTTTAACCTTCTCCTCGGCACGCTGCATGGTCTTGTAAGCAAGCAAAGCCGCCATCAATCCGAGTCCCAAGGCAATGATTAGGGGTGCTTTTCCTTTCAACATATGGACTTCTCCTTTCCTCTTTCGATTCCCGAGGCTGCTACGCTCTGGGCCCTTCCGTGAGATACCCAGATGCTGTCTAATCCGTGGAATAGTCAGCAATTTCGTGCTTTTCCGAGGTTATCCCAACGCAGACCCGGATGTCAAAAGCTTTTTATTTTGGGGTTTTAATGAACTACGTCGGTAGGGAAAGCATAATCGACACCGCAAATCGAACAACGGTATTTTTCGACTATCTGGCCTTCATCGTCGCGAACACATACATAGGCCTCGGCGGCAACTTCCTCGCCACAGGCCGGACAATTGTTGGCACCAATGAATCTGAGATACTCAATCTTCTTGAATCCATCGGCCGAAGGCTCTCTTCTTACGCTTTCTACCTTCAATTCATATGTTTCGACCGGCTGCCGGTTTTTATCAAACGGGCCACGATCTCGACCGAAATCACAATACCAACTAAACATAACAATTGCACAACCACCATCTTGTTGAAAGGGTAAATCATGTTCAGATAAACAGTCCGCCCCAGCGAAACGCCAAGAAAAAAACCGCTGGCAGTTCGCCAAAAGTTGTTGCTGACTCTCAGGCTAAGACGGTCGAAGGCCCAGTCGGCGACAGCCACTAACGGCAGCCCGAACAACCAGAGCCAATCCCAGGAAGAATACGAACCTGCCCAGATAAGCTGTATGACAAGTGTTGCAAACAGGGCCGGGTAGATACCACTACAACGAGCACACAACCAAAGCGGGTGTTGACCAACCCACAATTGGTAGCAGCGATCCAATTGGCCCGGCCAGTGATGCGCCAGCAAGAATCCGGCAACCCCAGGACCTCGTCGAAGTGCTCGAGCTCTGGCAGCTTCACTGCGCATATTTCCAGACCTCAGCGACCTTTCAATTCCTCGAGAAACTCGGTCTCCGAGAAGATTTCCTTCTTGAGAAGCAACCGGACAATTGCCGCAATCATGTGGCTGGAATTCACTACTTGGGGCAGTTCTTCATCTGTCTGAGCTGATTCCAGTCGTTCGAGAAGATTCGACACCTCATCGCCCAATCCTGCGGCAAATAGCTCCTTCTTGTTCTGGGCTTCATCTGCAGGTCCGACCGGATCAGGTTCAGCTGGCTTGACTTGTTCTTGTGCGGCCGGTTTCTGGACCGGCTCGGCTGCTGACTTAACTGCCTCTTGTTTAGCACCGACCCCTACTCGGGACAGCAAGGCCTCCATAGCTGACTTCCTGGCGATATTACTGCTTTCTCCCGCTGACCCAGCAGTATCACTCTTAGATACTGTCTCAACAGGTTCATCAGGCATTTGAATAAGTGGGCCCGAGATTGCCGGCTTCGGTGAAGCATCAGAATCTTGAAGGCTGTCTGAATCTGATTTTGTTGAGCCTAATAAATCACCCGACATACCGAAGGCCTTGTTTGTTTGATTGTCAGGCGCCGTCTCGTCAGCAGTCTGCGGGCTGGCAGGCTGTTGGGCTGCGGGTTTTGGTGCAATCGGAGTTGGCGAAGGAGTCGCAGCTTTTTCAGGCTCAGCAACCGGCGCTGGTTGTTCGCTAGCTAGTGTCTGTACTTCAGACGCCTCAGCCATAGGAAGTTCTTCGAAAATCTCGACTTCAGGCAGTTCATCTTCGCTGACCTGAGCCGCTTGTGAATCTTGATCAAATCCGGAATCCAGATCGATATCGACGTCCATAGCATCCGCAATGGCTTCAATCGGGACCGGACCTGCTTCAGAAGCAGCTTCGGGCACGAGAGGCGCGACTGCTTGAGACGGAGCCTTCTGGGCCGCCTTTGATTGTGAAGCCAAAACGCTTTCTGCTGGGTCAGGACCGCGGGCCAATGACTCCAACTGGGCAAAGGGATCGTCGAGTTCAGGTTCAGAATCAGGACTTACTTTTTGTTCTCCCGATTCGAGTCTACCCTGTACGATCTGCATATCTTCACCAGCGAATTCGGGACCGGCAAATTGAATATCTTCGGGATCTTGACCGATTACCTCCGGTTCATCGTCTACTTGCTCTCCTTTATAATTCACCCGGATGGATCTGTCGATCGAACTCTCAGTAGCTAGCAGCGCTTTGACTTTTTTTCCTGTACGAAAACGAATCTCGTCAAGGGCGGTCAAATTGGTAGGTTCCGCCATGGCGACCACCAGGGCTTCACTGGACTTGCCAGGCTCTCCCTCGATTTTAACCGGGACCAAACAAAACTTGGTTGCCAGGTCTTCGGGAACCATCTTCTTCAGGTAATCTGGAATAGTAGAATTTTGAAGCTTGACGATCGGGATATCTGTCTGGCTGTGAATAGCATCCACCAGGGTTTCTTGGGTAATAAAGCGGTTCTCGACCAGGACTTTTCCCAGTTGACCACCCCATTGTTTCTGATAGCCAAGTGCGGACTTAAGCTGAAATTCATCGATAACTCCAGCCTCAAGCAGTATCTGGCCCAGTTGTTTTTTACCCGCCATCGGGATCCTCCTTACTGATCGACCCTTTCGCGGTACTCATCACGCGTGAAATAGCCTTTTTCCATTAGCAACTCAACAACGACTTTCAGTACTTGTACCTGCTTCTTTTGCAATAACTCTAGTCGTTTGAGCTTCTCACTGAAACTCGCAGTACCTCCGGGTTTGGCCGCCGGGGTTGGTTTTTCGTCTACCATAAACCTGTCTTCATCTGCGCTGACCATTTTATCGCCGAGCGGCGTAGTAAACTCCATTGCTTGCTCTGTCGACTGATTCACAGATGTGGCCCTGACCGGCAGGTTTTCACCAAAATACTTTTCACGGATTTTGACGGCTAATGCCTTCTCTCCGGCGATAGCCACTTGCACTTTACAACCCGTCTTGAATCCGATTTCATCTACTATTCCGAGGTTACGCGGATCTGCCATGGCAACAACTAATTGTTTCTTGGCGGCCACAAAGGAAATCGGCAAGACCTGATGCTGCTCGGCAAAATCCGCTTCTAAATTCTGAACCGCTTCGGCTGAAATTACTAATCCTTCAAAATCGACTCGCGGGAGGTTCAATTGCTTGCTAAGTGCTTTGACCAACGTGTCCTCGTCCAAGAAATTCATGTCGACCAGAAGACTACCCAGTTTTCCGCCCCATTTTTTCTGCTCGGTCAGGGCCGCTCTAAGCTGCTGTTCGGTAATCACTCCAGCCTTGAGCAGGAGTTCGCCCAACATTATTGTTCTATTGCCCTGTGCAGCGCTCATAAAATACCTGACCCCCTGTGATTTTGGCATCCTATCAAAGCCCCGGGAACGGTGCAAGAACTGACCATACAAAAATCGTGAAGTTCCGGGTTGTTTGACGACTTTTGGCTCAACAGATATGGTCGGCGAGCTTAATTTCAACAACTGATAATAGCGGAATTCAGCCCAGAATTGATTAAGAAAGGGATTTGTTCTTTTTTAAATTTTTTTCCAGGTTGCCGATTAGACGTATGACTTTTTTTAGCTGAATCTGGCCTTTGACAAACACAACTCCCATGCCCTGCGTGTCTTCAAAGTAGTCAATCCAGGCAACCTTTACGTCAAGAGGAACGCGTTTCCCTCCACGGTCATCCAGGGAAAGATCCAATGGGAACCTGGCTCCTACCGTCAGAAGAGGCCCCATACAGCGCAGAAAGGCACCACCCTTGGAGAGATTGCGAATCTCTGACGGAAAGCTACCTTTGGAAGTATCATAGGTCGCCTTGAGTTGGACCGGAAAGCGCAGATGCTGGCGCCGGTTGGCCTTTTGGGGTGATTTGAGAAACTTTACGATGGCATCCAAACGGGCACGATCTCGATCTACCAAACCAACAAAAACCCCAGCCGGCATTTTGGGGCCGCCGGAGCGATGACGCCGCCAAACTACTCGACCTTGTAAAAATACCGGATCGCGAATGCCCTTGATAGAAACCTGAATAGTAACCCCATCGCCGACTACCAGCTCACGATTCGATTTGAAAAACAACCCCGTTTCAGCGCCCCGGCGCGTAAAAGTACTGTCGAACTCTTCAGCGGATTCAAATACCAGATGGAACTTATGTTCTTTACTTGATTTGCTCATACCTGCCGTCTCCCCGCCCTGGTTCTCGTGCTACTAGCCAAATTGTATAATAAGACCTGCAATCGATCAAGGCTGTTCAAGATCTCGAGCATGTGTGATAATCTTCGCCTCCATGCTCAAAATTGTATCATGGTCCTGCGCTGGCCTGCTAGCCATTTTGTTCCTATTGCTTGGCAATGAGGCACTCCAAGTGTGTGCAATTCCAGCACTCGTAATTGTGATCCTGAATTTTTACGACCGGCTACCCAAAGACATCTGGAAGCGAACGCCCGGCTGGATCGGTGAAGCCGCAGGCCCCTTGGTGATTCTGGTTGTGGCTGTAATTCTTTACGGACGACTGCTAATCGGAGACCTGCCGATTAACCATGATCACCCTGTGTTTTTATACCGGGCCTGGAATACCGGGACGCAGTTACTATCAGAGGGATCGCTGACCGGCTTCTCTAATATGATGTTCGCCGGCTATCCGGCCAATAGCTTGTATCCGCTCGGCACAGATCTTTTAGTAGTCGCCCTGCGGGTTTTTAGCCTGGGCATACTGTCTTGGGAGACCGCTTATTGCTGGGCTCTGTTTCTTTTCGTCCTTTCCTATCCAGCCGCGCTATACGCCCTTGGTCGGCGCTTCGCTGGTCCCTGGGCCGGCCTGCTGGCCGCTTTGCTCGGGCTGGTGGATCGCGGGGCCTGGTTTCAATCAGGTTGGGATTTCAATCTCGAATGGGGTGTCTGGTCCATGGGACTCAGTTTCTCGCTTTGTTTGTGGAGCCTGTGGAGCCTCGACCGTCTGCTCCTCAAAGCCGGTTCGAAGAACCTGCTAGCCACAAGTCTGTTTATTTGCGGCGCTATTCTGTGTCATCCGATGGCAGTTGCCTTCCTGGGAGTCATGTTACCGGTTTATATTCTGATAATGGTCCTGGCCGCCAGGCTTCCGGCTCCGGGTCTCTGGCTGCCCCGAGTCGTAGCAGCCGGTCTGTTGGGGTTCGGCCTGAGCGCTTTCTGGTTGATCCCTTTTATCGGACGTCAAGATTGGTTCGAACCGTTAGCCTACTTCTGGCTGCCCTTTGAAACAATTGTGCGCGGCATCACCGAAGGCAACGCGCTGGCACAGTTCGGCCCGGTTTTTCTAATCGGAGGAATCCTGGGGCTGGTACTGGGAACCCGTCGCCGAGAACCGTTTCCGATGTTTTTACTGGTAGTCTCCGGACTACTGCTGTTTTTCTCGTCAACGACCTTTTTGCTGTCTTTCGACATACTCCAAAAGTTCCCCGCGATCGCTCATCTTCAGCTCGAACGCTTCGCCTACATCATCAGGACTGCCATGTTACTGGGCTGCGGCTTTCTGTTAGAGTATATTATCCGTAAGCCGGCAACTAACCCGGCAAATCACCGCCCCTACGAATCAGCCTTGAAGCGTCATGGCCGCAGATTTTTGCTGGCTGCCATGATCGCTCCATTTATCTTCTACTCGACCCGGTCGGGTCCTTATCCCTTCCTGGCTCCCGACAAGCCCCTGACCTGGGCATCGCAATCAAATAGTTACCATGATTTGCGTCAGGCAGCCGACCACCTCAACTCGCTCGATAGAAAAACAACCGGGCGTATCGCAATCTTGTCACAAACTCATGATCATTTGCTGGTCGCCCTGCCGGTTTATACCGGCCTGCCGATTTTTAAAATAGGTTTCACACCTGAAAACAACTACCGCTTCAAATTCGAGTCACGCGATGCCTCAGTCTGGAAAGCGGTCAACATTAGCCACGTTCTTTCGGCTCACGCCTTGCATCGGACAGATCTGACAGAGCTGGACCGTTTCGGCCGTCTGCGGTTATATCGATTCAATGACTATAGCTCCAAACGAATCAGCCTGACGGGCCCGGGCTCGGCGACTGTAACCCTGGATGAACCCGAAGCTTTGGATATTCAGATAAGCGCAGCTGGGCCGGACAGCCGACTCATCATCAATAAAGCCAGATATGCACTCTGGCAAGCTGAGCAAAACGGTGAGCAACTGCCCATTTCAGGTGCTTCGATCGGCGATAGTCCCGAGGTATTCATGCAGGTGCCTGTCGACAATGGCAACCTGCATCTACGTTACAAGGCCGGCGGCCTCGAGTGGATTGGCGCCATTCTTTCCTGGTTGTCGGTTCTGGTATTCTCCCTGCTAATCTCTGTCGGGTTTTTCAGCAAATTGAGAGCTTATTTGAATAAGCGCCTGAGACCGATCGCAACTGCGGTTTGTGATATCGTCAGCCTGGCGACCTTGGCTGTATTATTGATGGGTTCGCTGGCCTTGGTGTTGCGTCTTGTACTTCCGGCCAGCCCTGACTTTCCCGGCCGCCGAATCATGAGCGATCTGGCGGACCGGCTGCCCGAGGCACAAGCCGAAGTGATTAGTGCCTCGGGGACCAGACCATGCGACAAATACAAAGGCTCAAAAATTCAGTGCCCGGGCCCGGCCTGGAACTTTGCCGGAGAAAAGATAATCGTCTCGGATCATATGCTGCGCCAATGCATTTGGTTGCACCCGATCGAACGGGCCAAGTTTACCCTGCATTTTGACAACGTCACCCTCGACGATCACATTCAGGGGTATTTTGGTTTGGATGATTCGGTCGTTGAACCGCCCAACCGGCATGACGTCAATCTGACTGTTTCCTTCGACAGTACCGAGCTTGGCCGTTTCACCTGTCCGGCGCGCCGTGGCTGGCATGCGTGGGATGCGGCCACACCTGGGCTGCGGGGTAAAACCGGGCGAGTCACGATTCAATCGGATGCGCGTTTCACCGGCCGCCGCCATTTTTGCTTTACCGCTTATGTTACCCAGGACAAGGGGAGATAAGATGATATCCATGTGCCGAGAATTCAAAGTGGATTCGGCGGGCTATACAGATCTGCACGATCTAACCGACCAGGTACAACATATAGTGAGCGACGCAGGGCTGGTCGAGGGAATTGCGACCGTGTTCTGTCCCGGAGCAACTGCGTCGGTCACGACGATCGAGTTTGAATCCGGGGCCGTAGCCGACCTCAAAGCAGCCATTCGCAGGGCGGCACCCGAGGAAATACCCTACAAACACGACGCGCGCTGGGGTGACGGTAATGGGTTCTCACATGTCCGGGCCGCTTTAGGCGGGCCGTCGTTGACGGTTCCGGTGTCCGGCGGGTTACTGGTTTTGGGAACTTGGCAACAAATAGTCTTGCTCGATCACGACAACGGTTCGCGTCGGCGTAAAGTCGTCATTCAACTACTGGGGACCGACTGATGGCAGAACGCTGGCCGACAATAAATGAATGCCCGACTTGGCAAGGAGTCATCCGGACCGAGCCTCAAGATTTTCAGGTTGAAGAAATACCGGCTTACCTGCCTTCCGGAAGCGGTGAACATTTGATGATCCTTGTCGAAAAATGCGACCGGACTACCGAAAACGTAATCAAGGAGTTAGTTAGTCAAACCAAGACAGGTCGTGGACAGATCGGGCACGCCGGATTGAAAGATCGTCGAGCCATCACCCGGCAGTGGCTGTCCCTGCCGGCATCCGCAAAGGACCGCCTGGCCGATTTCAAACTCGAGGGTGTTAAAATTATTCAATCAGGCTTGCACGGCAACAAACTCAAAACCGGTCACTTGAAGGGTAATCGATTCAACATTCGTGTGCGGGGTCTCGATCCTCAAGCCACCCAGGCGCTAGTTCAGCGCAGCCAGCTGATCGCAAAAACCGGGATACCCAACTATTTTGGCCCGCAGCGTTTCGGCAGAGACGGCGCTAACGAGCAGACCGGCCGCGAGTTGATTTGCGGAAAACGAAAAGAACATAATCGCCGAACCCTGCGTTTAATGCTTAGCGCCCTGCAATCCGCTCTTTTCAATGACGTTCTGGCCGAGCGCATTAAGCGGGCTATGTTTCAAAAAGTGTTCGCCGGAGATTTGTTGACGAAATCTGATACTGGCGGAATGTTCATCTGTGAAGAGCCCGATATAGATCAAGCCCGAATGGACGCCTACGAGGTCCATCCGACCGGTCCAATGTTCGGCCCCAAAATGCGAACGCCTCAGGGGGATATAGAAAAAATGGAACAAGAAATACTGGCGGCAGCCGGCCTTGATCGGAATGTCTTTTCGAAATATGCCAAACTCACCCGGGGAACCCGCAGGGCCCTGCGGGTAACACCAGCCGATCTCAGAGCCGAAGAAAATCAAGACAACCTGGCCTTGACATTTTCACTACCCGCCGGTGCTTACGCAACTAGTGTCTTACGCGAATTAGTCGACTATCTAGAAGCCAGCAAATAAACGGCACCATCGTCCGAGAGGATTCTCACCCAATGAGGTGTACCGGCTTGAAGTTCCAACCGGTCACCAATACTCAGCATAATCTGGCACTTTTCGAGTCCCACCAGAATCTGACCACGGATTACCCAGCGCACTTCGGACTTGTCGTGACATTTTGTGTGGTAGTAGGTACAGGGAGGATCAACCATCCTGAAAGGTTTCCATCCCTCTTTATAGAGGACATCCTCCATGTCCCGCCTGGACGGGAGCATTCGATCTTCAGGCCAGCGGGTGAGTTTGTGTTCGCTGTCCAAATCTGCCGGGCTCCTTGCTAGCAAATAGAAGTAGAAGTACGGAATCATATGCACATATCCTACTTGTACTACTTTTTCTCACAATCTGCAAGACGTATCTTTTTGCATTCCCATAGCCAGCCATTGATTTGGACCCGCAAGCGATAAAAAGCCTCCCCTGATCTTACGTCAAACACCCGAAAAGTTGGGTCTTTTTCTCCAGGCCCTTTTTGCAGCCAGCTTTTCAAAACTTGTTCGACTGCCACCCAACATCCCTGGAGACGAAACTTTTGCGGTCGTTCATCTTCCCGATATTCAGATCGACAGACGACCTGTTCGAGCTTTTGCCAGCCTGTCTTGCTCACGAAATTCTCCGCTGCTATGGTACTACTGATTTTATCAGCATAAGTTGCTGTAATAAACCCAGATACGGTCTATAACAGCAACTAACATAATGCTATTGGAGTCATTCAAAATTGGTGCCGGTTTTCCCCTGATTGTCTTTGATCTGGATGGAACCATTTTGAATTCTTTGCCGGCCACCTTCAACGCCCTGCGAGCCGTCATTTCTCCCAGAATCGGACGAGAAGTCCAGATCAAGGATATGGTGCATTTGATCAACAATACCGATCTTGAGATCCTGCGCGAAATGGCAGGTGTTGACGACTACCAAGCCTGCCTGGCCGAGTACCTGGATCATTTCCGTAATCACCAAGATGACCTGCAGCCATTTCCAGGTGTCATCGAACTGGTTGAGGAACTCGGCCGCAACGATGTTCCGGTCGCCATCCTGACCGGCCGCGCCCGGCTCTCGACCGATCTACTCCTCGAGTTACATGGACTGAAAGATCTGGTCAAGCTCGTCGTCGCGGCGGACGATGGACCGGCTCGTAAGCCGGCCCCGGACGGCATTTTCAAGATTGCCAAAGAACTCGAGGTTGAGTTCAAAGGCGGCTTGATAATCGGTGACGGTCCGGCAGATGTCAAAGCCGGTCGAGCAGCTTCGCTTTTTACAATCGCCACCCGCTGGTGCGGCCTGATTCCGATGGAGCAGATCACCAGGGTCGAACCCGACTATACAGTTGAAACCATCACTGAATTGTCAGCCCTTCTTTCGATGGGCTGACCGAGATTACAGACAAGTCGCAGTGTAATTCACTTCAATCCGGTCTCCCTTTTCAGGGACATAGTCGTCACCAAAGTAGATCGTGTTGGTATCTGGGTAATACCACCAGCCATCTGCGGCGCCTTCGGAACTGGCCATGGGAATATCGGTGCCATTAACCGTCACAATGATGCTGCCCGGATCGGCCTGACGCGAGAGCGGGAACTCGCGGATAGCCGCAAAGGCGTCGAATCCCAGGGAGGCCAGGGCCTGGTTCCAATCAGCTGTGTAAATGGATTCGAATATGCCACCCGTCTCCTGAGACACATAATAGTAGCGTCCATTGGGCGGGTTATCGGCGCAAATCACACTAATCGCCATCATTTCGGTATTGCGATAACCCTTTAACGACTTGAAGAAGTCGATGTAAAAATCGGGAGAGCCTTTAGACTGATCTTCCTCGTCAGACAGGATAATAATGTATAGTTTGGCATCATCGCGCAGAAATCCGAGGTTAGCCGCCGGATCGCTGATCAAGGGTTCGCTCAAGGCCATCCAGGCGCCTTCCAGGCCGGCTTCGTGGGCCGAGCAATCATCACCCAGACGCACGTTGTCGGTAAAAGCCGCTTTCAGGTTGGGTGTCTGCGAGGTGATTATCTTGGGAGTATTCGAAGTCTCGACCAGGATACCCGAGGTGATCTGACGCGACGGTGTTCCGCTCCAGGAGTCCATATTTTCGATATCGGTCGATACGACTCCAATATGAAAATCAACATCCAGGGTTAAAGCATAGTCAATGAAAGCATCGAAGTTGTCGGCCAGGTTCTGCTGGTCGTCGCTCATCGAACCCGAGCAGTCTATTGTGAACAGCACATCCGAGCGGACTTGTTCGGGTTGATAGAACACATCGGACTGATCGGAAATGTTCGTTCCGCGCCCAAAAATCGGCACGGTGTGTTCTTCATCCCCGTCGGCCTGAATCAGCAAGATCGCCCGGTGGACATTTAGATCCTGGGGATGGTAGCGCAGGCAGATCTGGAAGTCGGCTCCCCCGACCAGACTGTAGGGTGTCATCGGTGCCTGAACGATCTCGAAGTTAGGATCATTGGCCGGATCAATGGCAATCCCGTCAATCGAGACTGCCACCGTGCCGAGATTGTAGACAGTTAAGCACTGGGTTGGTGAATTGCATCCCAGGGTAACCACTCCGAAATCCAGTTCGGCCGGCACAATCTCGATCTCCGACTCCTTGGCATAACCCGATACCGTAAGGCAGGCCTCGCCCGGAATTGGAAGACCATTGCCGTCGGTACAGGCAATATCGCCAAGATCGGGATCGTCGACGATCAGACGCAAGGTGGCGAATTGCCCCCATTCGCGGTCGGGCGCAAAAGTGATCTCAACCTCGGCCGATGAGCCTTGCTGCCCGCGGCGGTTAAGCACCTTGGGCAGATTGGGCTGGGAAGTCAACGAGAAGTCCTGGCCGAAGATGGGAATCAACTCAAGCTCCACTCCAGTAAGATTGCAAGGCGCCAGACCGTTGTTTGTGATTTCGACCACCATCGATTTTGTGTTGAAGACTTTTACCAGGCCGAAGTTCAGAAAAGGGGCCGGTTGAATAGTAACGTCGCACTCGGCGGTTTCGACCCCCTCGGCGTTGAGTTCGACTGGAATCTCGTTGCCGTCCTTATCGTTGCCGTACAAGGTCAGGACACCGTTGTCGACACCCAGATCGATCGGGTGATACTCGATCTCGATAACGCGGCTATCTCCGGGATCCAAGACCTCGTCGGCCGGCGGCTTTTGAAGAATTGTAAATTCATTATTGGCCGAGTTGGTCGTAATTTCAGCGTTTTCCAGGATACAGGTATCGGTCCCCTGGTTCGAAACGATTAGCTCGATAGTCTCGGCAAGATCCTGTACGACGCCGCCGAAATTGACCACAAAGGGTGTCGCCTGCAGATCACACTCCCTTGGCGTGCTTTCGCCAAACAGAATGACTGTGCCGGTAAGATCATCGCCCGGATTGGATGCCGGATCATTCGAAAATAAGTCCACCCCGCCGTGATCGGTCCCACGATCCGTAGGGTGGTATTCCACTTCGATCTCAATCGCCTGGCCCGGAATAAGGCTGAGCGGAAAACCCGGCAGGTTGCGCAGCGAAAATTCTGGATCGGCCGGCTCAGGGTTCATAGCTACGTTCTTCAACTCGAGATCTAGAAGGCCGCAATTCGTAATCGAAAAAGTCTTCACTAAGGTTTCGCTGGTAGGCACATTGCCGAAATCGAGGGTCAACGGCTCGGGGCACAGACGCGGAGCCATTCCGCGCCCGTTCAGCTCAACCTGGATGACGCCTTCGTTGACATCATTCGAACCGATCGCCAAGACGCTTTCGTGTTGGCCGCCCATCGTCGGCTGATATTCTACATAGATAATCGCCTCGCCAGCTGCAACCAAGATACCCGGCAGATCGTTACCGTTAAGATCAATTGAAAACTGGTTATAGGACCCGCCGGTTATGGTCAGGTTCGATATCTGCAAATCGCGATTGCCCTGATTCTTAATGACGACTTTGCGCCGGGTTGTCGTACTCAACTCGGCATCCCCGAAGTCGACTGCCAGGTTATCGGGCGCGACTTGATCGTCGCAATGATCACCGGCCGCCGAGCAATCCGCAGCGGTCTGGTCGCCGATACAGTCGGTCGCACAGACCTGGATTTCAGGGGTAACTCCCTCTCCGTTCAGGTTGACGGTAACGACCCGGTGATCGGCTGCGTTGGTGGTCAGGTCGAAACCGCCCGTGTCGCTGCCAACGTCCTGCGGGGCATAAGACACCTCGATTATCAGGTCGCTACCGGCGGCAACTTCTACTGGAGAATCAGCAGAGGCCGGACAATCCGAAATAAACAGGCCGCCCGACTGACAGGCAACGATGAAGTCGGTGCTTGACCCGTCGAGCATCTCGACCTTGGTCAATTTCAAGACCGACTGGCCGGTGTTGTTCAGAAACAAGTAGCGTTTTGCAACCGTGCCGACATCAACCAGTCCAAAGTCGATATCCAGCTGGGACGAATCGGGCGTCGAAGTGAACTCGCCGATATCCGGCGGGATTTCACTATCGCCCACGTGGAAACTGCCGACTCGCGGGGCGGACTCCTGAATGCCGCGATCGTCATCGCAGCCCGGCACGATTCCAGCCAACATGACCGTCAGTAGCATGGGCAGGTATTTCGTATTCAGCTTCATGGTCCCTCCTTCAGGAGCTACTCAATATTATTCCGGCATTCGAGGATGTAATAACCTTTGGCTGGTCGAGCGCAACTTCAGTCTACTGGCAAAACGGCTCATTGGCCAAGAAGTTATTGTAGACCGTCCAGTTGGGCACCTCGAAGCGCGGTACTGTTCCGTTCTCGCGAATATTAGTGATGTGATAGTCGAACTGGTGCCAAATACGGCGAGTAGCCACCCAGTCATTGTCGGCATTGCCCAGGACCTTGATACCTTTGTCCATGCCGAGACCATTCTGGATTACGATAATCTCGGCGTGATCGTCGTTATCGACATCGACCACGATCGGCAATTCCCAGCCGGTGACCGACCAACGCTCGGCCTGGTAGATTTGGGTGTGGGCCAGACCGGCATAGATATTGACATAAGTTTCATCATTCTGCAGAACCTCGAAGGGCCCGTCGCCCTCGAAATCAAAGGCGGTGTTGCCGCCGCCCAGGGTCGAATCGTTCAAGATTTCTCTCCAGATGACGTTCATTGCAAAGGTTGATTCGTTCACGTCGATTCCCCAGAAACACTCGGTGTCTTCGCCTCCCTCCGAGCAAGTCCCAATGACCCCGATTTCCGGCCCGCCCGAACCGTCGATATCGGCTATCACAGGAACTAAGATGGCATTGACTCCATCGCTGCCGCCCAGCTGACTGAGTACCGCCCCGGTTTGACCGTTAAGGATGAAGGTGCCGCCGCCGAAACCGCTGGCAAACAAGAGTACCTCCGGGTGGCCGTCGACATTGAAATCGGCGATACCCATCAATCCGTCAGGTTTGCTGGCCTGCCACATTATCGTCCCGTCGGCATGGTAGGCGGTGTTGCCGGCGATTAGCTCCATGCCGTTGTTCTGATCTACATCCAGGTCGGCCGCCGTCGAGAAACAACCATGGCCGATCGAGCCGCGCCCGGCCTGACCTTCCCACAAGAGGTTGCCGCGATGATCGAATACCGAGGCACCCCTGAAAATCTCCGGGTGGCCGTCGTGATCGAGGTCGGCGATGCCAATCGCCGAACCGTCCTCGATGTCATTTTCGGGAGCGTGCCAGGGCTCGCTCTCCCACTTGAATGTTCCGTCATGCTCGAAGCACAAGATATTGCCAGTCACGAATTTGCCTTCCATCGAGCCGCTGTCGGTCACGACCAATTTGGACGCCAGAATCTCGGGCAAGTTGTCTCCGTCGATATCGGCCGCGGCCAGCTGGGTTTCAAAATTAGTCCGAAAGCGCGGATCGTCGACGGTCCAGACTTCGTGTCCGTCATCCCCGGAGATGGCCCGCACCATGGCCGGATCGGATATTCCAAACAAACTGCCTTCGAATCCGTTGAAGATGATTTCGGGTATGTCCTCTTCGTTGATGAACCCGTCGCCGTTGTCGTCGGTAAGGTTGATTACAATCGGTGTCATGAAAACATGTTTCCAGGTCGGGTTGGTGATGTTTCCGTTGGGCCATTCAAACTCGGTGACCGGTGAAAACTGCTTGGGTTCGATACATTCGGGTAAATCCGGAGTGAGCCCTTCGGCCTCTAGTGGAACCGTAATCAGCGTGAAGTTGTCGCAAAATTCCGAGGTGAACTCACTTATAATGACTACATTGCCGGTGTCGGCCCCGACGTCAATCGGAATATAACCGACTTCGACATGCAACTCACCGTTCGGCTGAACCAGCAAGGGAATTCCGGGGGCCGATACCAGAAACTCGGAAGACGAGCCGGCCCCTAAAGACACATCCGTGACGGTCAACGGCTCAGTACCGTGATTGGTGCAAATAAACGCCTGATGAGAACTCTGACCCATCTCGGTCGACGGGAAGGTCAGAGCCGCCGGCTGGCAATCGAAAACCGAGGGGCAGTTACCTGTGTAATTACCAACCAGTTCGACTACACCGGTCGGAAGCTGATCGTCGTTCGAGCTGATGATCACCCGGCCGAAATCCGCGCCGGGCGCGGATGGGCTGTAACGGACACTGACGGTTTTCGTGTCGCCGGCTCGAATCGTCAAGGGCGCTCCCGGGACTCCCACAAAAGTAAAGTCAGGATTGGCTCCGCCGAAGACGATCTGACGCAGCTGCAGGTTTCCCGATCCGCAAGCGGTAATATCGAAGGACTCGTCTCTGAAGTCGCCGACCGCTACATTAACGAAAGAAAGAGTTGTCGGAAAAATACACATCCTGGCCGGTTCGCCGCCGCCGGTCAGGGCCACATATACTTTTTGAGTCAAGATCGGGTTCTCACCGCCCCTGACTTCCATCTGGCCGTTCAAGACACCGGCACTGAGCGGATTGAAGGTCACCTGGATTTCATAGTATGTACCCGGAGCGACATCCGGGCGCGGGAAGGGCGGCGCCGCCGGAGAAAAAGACATGTCCGAACCCTGGACCAATTCCCAACCCCAGAGAGTGCATTCCTCGCTGCCGAAGTTCCAGATGCGTGTACTCAATATAGTAGCCTCACCCATCGGAACGGTCCCGAAGCTGAGCAGGGCCGGGTCGGCCTGAAAGTCACAAGGCGGCGGATCGATGCCCATGCCTTGCAGGTCTACCACGACACTGCCTTCGTCGGGATCGTTAGAGACAATCGTAACTGTCCCCGTATCGGCACCTTCATCGGTCGGGCGATACTGAACCGAGAACTGGCGCATCTCGCCGACCGGGATGGTGGTGATGCCGGGGGCCGATGGAAATGAAAACTCGGGGCTGCCGTCCGGACCGCTGATTTCGTCAATTTCACAAATGGCATCGCCGGTGTTATGAATGGTTACCGCTTGATTGGAGAACCCGCTGGTCGAAACCGAACCGAAGTTGACCGTCATCGGAACGACATTCACATCGCAAGTCGGAATCGGAGTAGACTGGCCCAGCAGATCGACCCAGCCCTCGCCGGCATTCGGATCGTTGGAGGAGATAGTCAATTTGCCCGAATGCGCGCCAAGGTCCGTGGGGGCGTAGGTCATCTCGACATCGAAGGCCTCTCCGGGAGAAAGATCAAACGGAGTAGCAATCGACGAAGTAAAAGAGAAGAACCCGTGTAAGCCCGAATCGAGATCCAGATTGGTGATGGTCAGTATCTGGTTGCCACACGAGGTAAACTGATATGATTTGGTCGAGGTAGAGCCTACCGAAATGGATCCAAAGTCGACAATGAACGGTGGAATCGGGCAAATCTTGGGAGCCAGGCCGTTGCCCAGCAGGTCGACTATCACCAGCGCCTCGTCGGGATCATCCGAAGTAACCTCCAGGCCGCTCTCGTCGGCCCCGCCGTCGAAGGGCGCATAAGTAATCGTGAAGATTTTCTCTTCACCCGGAGCCAGGCCGCCCGTCCAGGGCTCTGGGTCTAGTGAAAACTCGCCATAGGAGTTGGTGCCGCTGGAGAAATCTACTCCGGCTTGCCCGGCCCCGGCAGCTACCGTCAGATTGAATACGCCCAAATTACGGACAACCACCTGGCGCGAGGTACTCTCGCCCAGATCATTCATCCCGAAATCAGCTCCCAGATTGGCCGGGGCGACCGAATCGTTGCAGGTTTCGGCCTGGGTGTCCGGGTCGATCAGGCAGACCTGAATATCGGGCGAGACACCTTCACCGGCCAGAGTCAAAACGAGTAGCTTGTTCTCGGGATCGTTGGTCTCGACAATAAGCGCTCCTGAATCGGCGGCTTCTTCCATCGGAATATAGTGAATGGCAAGCGTAGTCGACTGCCCGGGGGGTAATACCGAGACCGGCGGCTTGTCGATATAGAAATCAGGGCTGGAGCCTTCCTGCAGTCGGATACCCTCTAGTTGCCATGACAAGTCGGCCCGGGCGCTACTGTCGTTTTCAATTGTAATATAACGAGTAGCGCGTTGTTTGACGACTACCTGTCCGAAATCAACCAGGTAGTCACCGTCCCCGGCAGTGTCTTCGGGCAGGGCCGCGAAAGTACCGTCCCCGTCCCAGTCCTGGGTCAGGCCCACTTTGGGCAATACGTTTCCAATGCCGACCTCATCCTGGCAACCACTGCCTGCCGTAACCAGTAAAAAAGCAAAAAAACTTACAAACACAAATCCTAGTTTCCTGTTGCCACGAATCATTACGACCTCCCGGAATCAACCAGAAATGAGACTATTGATATTTTTTCTTCGACGTACCAGATAACCTGTCAACATGATCAGCAGGTAACCCAACAACCCGCCAGTTTGCCTCGTGTGCGAGCAACCACTCGAACCCGGTTCGTATTGTCGAATGTCTGCGCCTGAGCTGCCTCCGTCTGAAGTTCCTCCATCCGGATTCGAACCGTGTTCCTCCGAAGAGCAGCCGACCAAACCTTCATCAATTTCCCCATTACAGTCATTGTCGGCCCCGTCGCAGGTTTCGACTCCCGAAGGAGTGCACTCGTATTCACAGCCGTTGGATTCACTGCCGTCCAGATCAATCCAACCCGAATCGCAGTCACCCATCTGACAGCTACTGCTCTGACAACTACCACTGGCATTCGCATAATCACATGCCTGGTCACAGGCCCCGCAGTGATTGGGATTGCTGTCGAGCTCAACACACTCCTGACCGCAACGAGTCAACTCTGCCGGACAGTCCAGGGTGCAGATCGAGTCCCAACAAACCTGGGCCGGCTGACAATTAAATCCGCACTCGCCACAGTTCTTTGGGTCACGGGTTAAATCGAAACTCTCATCCGGAATGCCGTCACAATTTTCGTCCAGGCCGTTGCAGAGTTCCTCGGCCTGGGGATGGACGTATTGGTTGTGATCATCGCAGTCGTCACCGCCACACGATTCCTCCTGGTGACCGTCGCCATCAAAGTCCTGGCAAAAACCCTGCCCGGAAAACCCGACAATCACCATATTCGCGCCAGATACCATCCCCCGGCCGGCAATCGGAAAGCTGACCGCCATCAATACAGACCACTTGGCAAAGGCATCCATCCCGGTCAGTCCCTCATAGGCCGACTCGTAAGTTGAATCCACAGTCCAGTTGGCGCCGCCATTCTCGGTCAGCAAAACCATTGGAGTACCATCGCCGATATTTCCAACCGCGTAGCCGATCAGATTGTCGGCAAAAGCTATATCGGCCACGAAATCGGCGGCCCCATAGCCGCCCGAAGGTACAACCTGTTCGGTCCACTGCTGGCCTCCATTAGCGCTATGTAGAATCAAGCCGGCCTCTCCGCCACCGGCCGCCCAGCCATGCTGCGAATCTGAAAAAAATATCCGATTGAGTGTCCCGGCATATCCTTCTGAAGCCATTTGCCAACTCAGGCCACCATCGTCCGAGCGCAAGATGAATCCGTCGTGGGCCGGGACCGGATCCGTAAATTCGTCGCCTTCCACTGCGGCCACTCCGCCGACCGCCCAACCATGGCTGTCGTCTACAAAGAAAACTCCGTTCAGTCCGCGCTCATCCGCCAGGCTCGGCAGGCTGGCTGCATTCCAGCTGGTGCCGCCATCTGATGTATAGAAAGCCAAAGAACCACCCACGGCCCAACCGTGGTTTTGATCGGTAAAAAAAATATCCAGCAACACTCCCGACCCGTCAGGCAGGCTTTGCTCTGTCCAACTGCGGCCGGCGTTATCGGTTCGATAGATCTTGGGATTGATAAAACTCATCGAGGCCAAGTAGCCGATTTGCTCATCTACCATCGAGACTGCCACCGGGATATTAAACATGCCTTCCAGCTTGGCGGTCGACCAGGATTCTCCGCCATTTTGGGTACATAGAATTACGCCTTCCGAGCTGCTCGAACCACCGGGCTTCCAGGCCCCAACCGCGCAGGCCGTTCGTTCGTTTGACATCGAGATGTCGATCAGCTGGTTGTCGTTATTGACAGCCACATTCAGGAGGTCCCAGCCGGCCTGAGCAGTACTGGCGATCATCAATGCAATCGTAAGAATCGAAACCCTCAAAAGCTGCATGATCTACCTCCAACCCTTTTCTTTGAATGCCTCAAGCAGGGCTTGGGCCTCGGCAGCTTTGGTGCCCTGGGGATAGTCGGCCAGATAAGCCTGCAGGGCCATAATCGCAGCTGAATAATCCTTCAGGGCTATCTGACACTCTGCCAGGTGAAATGAAACTTCTTGCCGCAGCAATCCATTCGGGTATTCTTTAACAAGCCGCCTGAAAGTCTGCCGGGCTTGCTCGGGTTCTGATAAGACCTGCAGCTGCAAACGTCCTATCTGATAGATAGCCGCCTCGGACAAACTCGGGTCGTGGCTGGCCTCAACCACCTTGTGGTAGGCCGCCAAAGATTTGTCGACCTCCCCGCTCAGCCGATGGGCATCGCCCAACAAAAATGTCGCTTTGGGATCATTTGGCTTGCGGGCCAGATAACCGGCCAAATCTTTGGTTGCTTTGGCATACTTACGTTTGGCCAGTAGCTTCTTGATTTTTACCAAAGGATCTTTTCCCTTGGCAAGCTTGATTCTCTCTTGGGCTTCGACTTTAGCCGGAGTCGCCAGTTCCAAACGATGAGCCGGGATGCCGACGTTGTTGATGACAAGATCCCCGCCGGAAGGATGACTAGACTGTGACACCCAACCAAGCTCGGTATCCAAGACAAATGGATCGAGGCTTTTAGCCCGCGCGAGCATGCTGTGACCCGTCGGATCGGCCGGATCTTTTTTTTGCTGCAATTTTGAACCGAAAACCGCGCAGGCCGGGGCGCGCAATGAGTTGCCCGGTCCAAATTTTGGAGTTACCTCGACAGAACCTTCCAGCAACCAGACCTGGCTTGCGAACTCGTCAACTACCCGGACAGCGAATATCGTTCCGCTGGCCTCAATCACACCAGCCGGGGTCTTGACTGCAAACTTTCCCTGCAACGGTCGAGCCAGACGGGCAACCAGGCTGCCTTTGGATAAATCGACAACAAGCGTACCATCGGGCAATCTGTCGAAAGACGCTTGTGTTTCCTCGAAGATGACTACAGAAATCCTCTTGTCCAACCGATAGGCTAGGGCAGAATTCGCATCAGTCACGCTCGCTGTGTTTGGGTCGAGCAGCCAGAGTTCGCCTTCTTGGCGCGGCCCTTTTGTTCCGGCTGATTTGAAGGTGACCAGGGCGGGTTCTACCGGGACAATGACGGCCGCTGTTCTAGGCGAATCCGGCCCGGGCGTCGATGCCTTTTTTGATTGAACCGGCCAAAAAATGATTGCCAAAATGACAACCGCGGCTGCGGCCGAGAAGGCAAACGCCGGAGCCAACCAGCTTGTTTTCGCAGAAACCGATCCGCTAAACAGCCTAAGACGTACCCTGGCCGTATCCAGTTTCGGCAGAGCTGCTTTTGCTGTCTGCCGAATCAGGCCGCTGATTTCGCGAAAGGCTTCAACCTCCTTACGGCAGGTTGAACAACCAGTCAGATGTTTGACGAAAGCTGTCTTGTTTTCGGCGGATAGCAGGTCATCCAGATAGGGCTGGACGTCATCTAGCCGGGGGCAGCTGGTATTTGATTTCGGGTCTCCCACTTGAAGCTCCTGCGGAAAGTTTTGCGGGCATGATGTAGCCGGGTCCAAACAGTAGCTTCTTTAATGGACAATAACTCGGCAATCTCTTTCCCGCTCAAACCCTCCATTTCGAAAAGGACCAATACGGTCCTGAGTTTGTTCGGTAATTCGCCGAGAGCTCGATGTACGGCTGCGGCCAGTTCGGCTCCGGCAGCCTGATCGGCCGGTGTTTGCGGCCGGGTAACCGGTTCGGCTCGCACCTTAGTGCGTAGACGATTGAAGCGACCGGCGCTTCTGGCTCTTTTCTTGGCCACTCTAAGACAGATACCGAAAAGATAGGTAGAGAATGCCGAGCGACCTTCAAAACGCCTGATCGAGCTGAACAATGCGAGATAGACCTGCTGGACGAGGTCTTCCATGTCCTGTTGCGGACCGGCCAGCCGATAGAGCATCCGGTGGACATCTGAATGGGTTTGATCGAAAAGCTCTTGCTGGGCATCGGGGTCCTCGTGCTGACAACGGCCAATTAGCTCGCCGGACACGTTCATTCGCTTAACCGATTCGCCCATGTCCGGCATTGTACAGCATGAGTACCCGGCTACTGCAAAAACCTTCAATTTTGCCGAGAAATACAGATAAACCTGTAAAAACAAACGGTTGGCTATAGAATCGGGACCACTACCATTATCTGGCCTTCGAGAGACCAGGCCATTAATGACAGCACCTCGATTGGAATGCCCAGATAGCCGTAGGTATATCGTTGACGCCTCAGGTATACCGACGAGCCGACAGAAAAATGAATTCCAAGCCTGGGATGGATCCACCAGCGCAGCCCGACTCGCCCAAAAATGGCCGGGTTGAAACGATCGACCTGAATTGAAGTATCGAACTGATCGAGCAAGGCGTTCAACCGGCTCCAGGCGGCGATGAAACCAATATCAAAGGTGCCTTCGACTTGCTGGTTTCTGAAAAAAACCCGCGCCCACAAAAGCATCGGCCAGTTTGAGTACAGAGCATTCACATCGGTGACCTGTACTGTCCGTCCACGAGATGCCATGAACCCCAGACCGATCTCCAACCAGCTAAGCGGCGAGTATGAAAGCTCTATGGCCGCTCCCAACCCGAAAGACTCCCAGTCTGGATGTGAAGTCACAAATCCTCCGGCCGACAGAAACAGGACCGGTCGGGTTGGCTTTGGACAAACTTCTTCCGGCTCGCACTCCGGGCAGGGCTTCAGCTGCGGACAAGGCTCGATCTTGGGACATGGCTTGTGCCGCCCGACCCGA